>JBOFTD010000055.1:0-2546 GCA_051651885.1 Treponemataceae bacterium | reverse complement strand
GAATATTACACCGATCAAAATGTGGAGTTTCGTATTGCTGAAATCATTCGTGAAAAAGCTATCAATGCAACGTTTGAAGAAATTCCCCATGCGCTCTATGTTGAAATTGCCGATATGGAATGGAAAGAAAATGAACTTGCTACACGAAAAACCTTGTGGGTTCGTGCTTTTTTACTTGTTGAACGCGACAGTCAAAAAGGCATGGTGATTGGAAAAAAAGCTCAAGTGATCAAGCATATTCGCATTGAATCACTCAAAAGTCTCAAAAAAATATTTGATTACAAAATTGAACTTGATTTACAAGTAAAAGTAAATAAAAACTGGCGACAAAAATCACACCTACTAACAAAACTCATTACATAAAAACGCTAAAACTTAAGGCTCTTGACAGCTTTATAAAAGATGATAAACGATAAAGTCGTGCATGATCTGTTGCACCTAGTAACCGTGCGGGTTACAATGAATGCAGTTTTTTTGAAAAAGAGTAAATGGTTGTCTGTATCTCATAATCATCTCCACAAAGTAAAATCTTTTGATTTGCTTACACAAATGTTGATAGTTTTTCTTGAGAGATCCACAAATAATTGATATAAAAGTATTTGATAGGACAGACTTAATCCCTAACGCACTATAAATTACAATCCTCTAAATCGTTGACATTTTTCTAAGCCTGTCTACAATGGGAGGTAATTCCTTAATAATATAATCAACTTCTTCCATCGTATTATACTTTCCAAAACTAAAACGAATCGAGCCGTGTGCCGCTTCGGGGCCAAGTCCTGTTGCCAGCAATACATGAGACGGATCTAAATTGCCTGACGCACAGGCAGATCCTGTTGAAACAGAAATGCCTTTAAGGTCAAGGTACAACAGCAGTGACTCGCCCTCCGCTCCTGGAAAAGATACATTTAAGGTGTTCGGCAAGTTTTTTTGCGGATGCCCATTTATTTTTATATTTGGAATAGTCTTTTCTAATCCTGCTTGTAATGCATTTTTCAAAGTTGCGGTGTGTGTCATATAGGATTGTAGGCCTGTTTTTGCAAGCTCGCAGGCAAGCCCAAACGCCGTGATTGCAGGTGTATTGTACGTGCCTGCTCGCAGTCCATTTTCTTGATGTCCTCCGCGAATAAATGGCGTAAGAGGCGATCCTTTTTTCACGTACAAGGCTCCAACTCCCTTGGGGGCATATACTTTATGCCCAGAAAGTGTTGCGTAATCAACATCCCAATCAGTAAGATCAACGGGTATTTTTCCTGCCGCTTGCACCGCATCTGTGTGAAATAAAGCCCGTGCCTCATGAGCAAGTTCTGCCAAGCGTTTAATGTCTTGAACGCTGCCTATTTCATTGTTTGCTGCCATAATTGATACCAATAACGGCCGTTGTGCTAAGGCTGCCTCGTACTCATCCATTTTGATAATTCCAAACTCATCAACCCCAACATATATTATTTTAAAGCCAAGCGTTTCTAAATATTTTACTGACTCAAGGACGCATGGATGCTCAATAACGCTGGTAACGATCACTCGTCTTCCGCTCTTATCCTGCTCCTTTATCATAGAAGAAAAAACTGTGTTGTTTGACTCTGATCCTCCTGAGGTAAAGTAAATAGTCTCAGGCAAGACATTTATAAGCGATGCCACTTGCTCTCGAGCGGTGTGTATTGCACTCGCAGATTTTCTGCCATCTTCATGCAAACTTGACGCATTTGCAAAAACTTCGAGCTGCTCAATAAAAAATTTCTTCACCTCATGAGAAAGTGGCGATGTTGCGTTGTAATCAAGATATATTCTATTCATCTAGTTTTTGGGAAATAACTCCCCCTCCTACAATCGTTCCATTTATATAAGCAACCACCGATTGTCCTGGTGCAATTGCTCTTTGTGGTTGATCAAATTTAATATGATACAAAACTTCTGCATTGTTTGTTGTATTTGCAACATTTGAGTACGGTTTTATGGTCGCCTTCACGGGTTGTGCTGCAAGACGGATTTTTACCATTGCCTCAAACGGCTGCGTTGGCATTGTATTGTTTGGCCAAACCCAGTCGTTTGCTAAAAGGGCAGGGGCAAATAAATCATCATCATGTGCTAGAACAATGGTATTTTTTTGTGCATCAATGGAGTGAACGTACAAAGGAGTATTTGAGCTTACGCCAAGTCCGCGTCTTTGACCAATCGTGTAATGCTCAATTCCTCGATGTTTGCCCAAAATTCTTCCATCAAGATTGATAAACTCACCTTCAACAGATTCTTTGTCTGCAAAAAGAGCCTCAAAATATTCAGGAGGAACAAAGTCTTGACTTTCTTGTCTCTCTGCTGCCTCAAGATGTTTTTCTCGTGCGTAGGCAAACACTTCTTTTTTACTCAATGCCCCTAATGGAAAGCGAACTTTTTCGAGCGTGGAAGAGGGGATACGATACAAAAAATAACTTTGATCCTTTGAAATATCCTGTGCCTGCGTAATCAAAAAGGGATGTTGTCCGTTTTCACCTTTCATATCCCACTGTGGAACAATATTGTGAGTAGGACGAATTACATTCGCATAA
>JBOFTD010000054.1:0-1255 GCA_051651885.1 Treponemataceae bacterium | reverse complement strand
ATGCAAAATTTCTTTCTTATAAAAATTTATAATTTTTGCTCGGCCTCTAAAGCACAAAAGGACTTTTAACTTTTCAAAAAATTTACTACACTGATTAAATGGAAAAACAACTATCTCAAATCATACAACATATATCGACTATAAACGCCGTAAAAAACGATTGCAAAATTGCAGGACTTGCCTTTGATTCGCGTGCAGTCAAAAAAGATTTTTTATTTTTTGCCCTTCCCGGCATTCACGTCGATGGCAACGAATATATTCTTCCCGCAATCAAAAATGGTGCAAGTGCGATTGTTTTTCAAGGCACCATTGACAAAAAAATACAACAAGAAAACACACAAGTAATTTTCATCCACGTTGCAGATTCACGGTTTTGCATGGCACCTATTGCCGATGATTTTTATGACTCGCCATCAAAAAAGCTTGTTATTTATGGAGTTACCGGAACTGAAGGAAAAAGCACCACTGTTTTTTTAATTTGGCAATTATTACAATTCCTTGGAAAAAAAACAGGTTTTATTTCAACGGTTGAATACTCACTCGGTGGAAAGTCCATACAAAATCCCGAACACCAAACAACGCCCGAAGCTCCCATTATTCAAGAAAAACTCCATCAAATGATTCAAAATGGCTGCACTCATGCAGTAATTGAAAGCTCTTCCCACGGATTATCCCCCAAAACAAATCGGCTGGGAAATATTTTTTTTGACGCCGTTGCCTTTATGAATGTTACCCATGAGCATTTAGAGTTTCACGGCACATTTGAGCAATATCGAGCGGATAAGGCAAATCTTTTTCGCTCACTTAACACGGCTATCCCAAAAATGGACAGCGAAACGAGGCTGCCTGTTGGTGTGGTTAATTTAGAAGATGAGTCAGCCGAGTATTTTGCAAATGCGACGTCAAAAGAAGTAATTGGATTTTGCATAAAGCCCGTCAAAAAAATTCCAGAGAAAATTGCAATTTATTTTGAGGCGAAAAATATTGTAAGCACAATGGGCAACTCACGTTTTGACCTTGAAATAAAACACCGCAATCACGATGGAACATTCAGCACAAGGTTTGAGCAAAAAATGCAAATCAATCTTAACGGAGAGTTTAATATTTACAATGCCGTAGCCGCACTCATTTTAGTGAGCAAAACCACCACCACAAAAATCGAAGATTTAGCTCCTCTTGCGGAAAAACTTTTGCCTGTACACGGACGAATGAGCGTTATCAATCAAGGCCAATCGTTTGAAGTCATTGTAGACTA
>JBOFTD010000053.1:0-3444 GCA_051651885.1 Treponemataceae bacterium | reverse complement strand
ATGCCTCATGCACGTAATCCTCTTGTAAAAAAGGCTGATGAAGAAGCCGTTTTTGTATGTTTTTTGGATAATCCAATTATGATGGAAAGTATTGATAATAAAGCGGTCTTTGTTATGTTTGTAATTTTGACCAGTAGTAAAGAAACGCATTTAAAGGTTTTATCAGAGCTCGCTTTTTTATGCAGTAAAACAGAATTTCAAAAAATCCTAGAAAAAAAAACCTCAAAAACTGAACTTTTAGCAGCGATAAAAACAATGCTTAATTCATAGCAATAATCATTTTTGTGCCATGGTTAATTTCATCTGTTGATGTTTCAATGCGGAGTTGGTAGCCAAGATTTTCAAGAATTGCTTTTGCAATCGGGAGGCCAAGTCCTGCATGTTTTCCTTGTCTATTACGAGACTCATCAGCACGATAAAATCGTCTAAATACATGAGGTAGATCTTTTTGACTAATCCCATAACCAAAATCTTGTATACAGAGCTCTTTTTTTGCACTATTCCATGAAATAATAATTTTTACGGGATTTTGACTATATACGACGCTATTTTCTATAAAAATTCGAAGCACTTGCACTAAGTCATCTTGCTGAGTGTATATTTCATCATTTTTAGGGCAATCGACAGTAAAATCAATTTCAGGGTGAATTATTAGAGTTCGCTGTTTAAGTTCCTCCAAGACCTTATGAAGATTTAAATATTTTTTACTCTCAATTTTTTTAGTGTTTTCAGTACGCGCAAGCAATAACAAATTACTAATCAAATTTTGCATCGCATTTGCTTCTTCATAGATAATTTCAATTGATTTTTCTAAAACTTCAGGATCATTTTTTCCCCAACGGCGCAAGAGGTTTGTATGCCCTAAAAGTACCGCAAGAGGCGTTTTCAATTCATGGGAAACATCCCCTGTAAAGCGCCGTTCTAACTCAAAATCATTTTGTAGCCTTTCAAATAAATCATTAAAGGTGTGAGCAAGATTTTGCACCTCATCATTGGTTGGTGGCTCAATTAATCGTTTGTCCAAATTTTTACTACTAATTTCTTTAGCGGTATTTGCAATTTGTGCAACCGGTTGAAGCAGTTTTTTTGCTATAAAAAGTGATGATAAAAATGAAAAAAATAAAATTGGTACAGAAATAAGCATAATGATATAGGGTAAGCGTTTTATCAATGTATCTAAATTATCAGAGTCAAATGACATTGATGTTTGAATAATTATATCATGCATTTTTGTAGATTTGTAAATAATATCTAAATCGCCGTCACTAAAATGGTTTTTTTCAAAATAAAATCGATAAGGTGGCGTATCGGTCAGAGGCAAAAGTGGAATTGATAAATTATTACTGTGAAAAATGATGGGACGATTGAATCTTTTATTGTCCTCAAAATAAACTGTGTACGAGATAAAACGAGATGTATTTGTATTTCGTAAGGTTCGCTCAAATAAATCCGAAAGGGCATTAATTTTTTCACGAGGAATAGTATTTATCTCATCTGTAGCAAAATTATTAATGAGCTTTTCAAAATCATTTGTGCTAATAACACGTGCAACAGCGCGATAAATAACTTTTGAATCAGATAAAAAAAAATCAACTTTTCCTTGCAAAATATTGCTTTCGAGTAAGCTGATAATAATAAAACTCACAAGCACGGTAGAAAAAAAGAAATAAATAGTAAATATAATACTAATTTTTGTTGAAAGTGAAAAATATTTTTTTTTTAAAAGAGGCACTTTATTCTTCTTTCATAATATAACCAACGCCACGAACGGTTGAAATATATGAAACCGCAAATTTTTCATCTATTTTTGAGCGTAAATAGCGAATATATACATCAACAGAATTTTCATCAATATAATGTTCTTCGCCCCAAACACTTGAAATAATTGTTTCACGATCGAGCACTTTGTTTTTATTTCGAAGCAAACATTCTAAAAGTGAAAATTCAGTGCGGGTAAGTGGAATCGGCTCATTATTCATATATACTTCATGACGATCTGTATTGAGTTTTAATTCTTTAAAAGCTAAGAGTGTTGAAGAATCAGTAGCGTCGGTATTTGTGGTGCTTCGACGAAGTACACTTCGAATACGTGCAAGAAGCTCTTCAATTGCAAAAGGTTTTGTAAGATAATCATCTGCTCCTGCATCAAGGCCGGTAACTCTATCCATAGTTTCACCGCGTGCGGTTAATAAAATTACTGGGGTTGAGTTTATTTTTCTAATGCGACGAAGTACTTCTAATCCACTAATTTCCGGTAGCATTATATCAAGCAAGATTAAATCAAAAGGCTTTTTTTCTTCTGCCCGTTGTTCAAAAAGTTGTAATCCTTCGCGGCCATTCGCGGCACTTGAAACGGAAAAGCCTTCATATTTTAATTCAAGCGACACGAAAGAGGTAATATTTTCTTCATCTTCTATTATTAAAATTTCCATTTTTACTCCTATCCCTATAAACCTAATCTTTTTAATGTAATCAAAAGTTACTAATAAGTAAATAACGCAACATTTGATTAGTAACACTTTTTTTACATTTATATTTAATTATGCACTGTTTATTCGTATTTACGAGGCAAAAACTAATCAGAATCATCAAAAAAAATCGTGTTCCCACAAAGAATATCAAAACTTAATATTCGACATATCATATCTGTATCATTGGGAAGCCTTAAAACAGTCAGAAAAAACCGAGTAGATCCTTCCTTTTTTTTGTACGGCGAATTTGATGGATCGCTGGGGTAATCATCCTTATTGTCATTGACGATTTGATTTTTTTCTGTTAATTTTTGTTTAGAAGGAAGTGGTGGAATATCAGCAGCATCAAAAGTAATACTCATTTCATTCCCTTTTTTGTTATACTTAACGCTGGCGTTTTCAGGTAATGCTATTCTGTTAATTAAAATTATATCACGATTTATTTCCATTGGATTAAATTGCTGATTAAAAACAATGATAATTTCGACAATATTATTATGAATGGATGGTATTATTTTTTTTATATTTAGAATCTTTGTTTTTTTTGTGTTTCGATGCATCATGCGTGTATCGTGTGGCATTGGTTGATGTTGCATATTTTGAGCAAATCCATACTGCATCATTGTAACAAGAAAAATGAGACAACTTAAAATTTTCAGCAGTGTTTTACCGTATTTCATTTGTTTCTATTATACTTCAACCCTGAGAATATGTCATTAGAAAAAAAACAGAATAAAGAGGTATTTTTTTTATCAATTTTTAATAATTCTTTTTTTATTTATTGTTTGATGATCAAAAAAAATAGCGATAAAATTATTTTATCGCTAAAAAGTGTCTTTTTAATTAATATTGATTGTATCCATGTATACAAATTTACCATCTTGTACGGTTTTGATTATTGCTTCAACTTTATCAACATCTCCATCTGCATTCATGGAAATAAGGCCAGTTACACCCTCAAAATTTTGAGTCT
>JBOFTD010000052.1:0-7118 GCA_051651885.1 Treponemataceae bacterium | reverse complement strand
AAAGGAGAGGAAAATCTATGACACAAGATGAGCAAAAAATCATAGAAAATGAGATTCGTGAAATCCGTTGTGCCACTATCGACACAATTGGGCATTTGGGCGTTGGCCATATTGGTGGGGCTTTGTCAATTTGCGATTTGCTGGGTGTTTTGTACTACAAGCACATGAGCGTGAAGCCATCTGATCCAAAATGGGCGGATCGTGATAGGTTGGTTTTATCAAAAGGACATGCAGGGCCGGCTTTGTACGCAACGCTTGCACAAAAATCTTTTTTTCCAAAAGAGTGGCTTCATACCTTGAATGAGGGTGGCACAAAGTTGCCAAGTCATTGTGATCGCACAAAAACTCCTGGTATCGATATGACAACAGGAAGTTTAGGGCAGGGGCTTTCTGCTGCGTGTGGAATTGCATTGGCTAATAAAATGGATGGCAAGAAAAACTTTGTCTTTGCAATTATTGGCGATGGAGAGTCGCAAGAGGGACAAAACTGGGAAGCTGCCATGTTCGCTTCACATCAAAAACTGAGTCATCTTATTACCTTTACAGATTATAACAAGCTTCAAATTGATGGTTATATCGATGATATTTGCTCACTTGGCGATATTGAAGCAAAATGGAATGCTTTTGGCTGGTTTACACAACGTGTTGATGGACATAATGTTCAAGCTCTTTCTCAAGCAATTGATGAAGCAAAAAAGAATGCTCAAAAAAATGAAAAACCATCAATGATTATTATGGATACCATTAAAGGGAAGGGCGGAAACTTTTGTGAGGCGGATCCAAACAATCATAATATGACTTTTAGTAAAGAAGTCGCTCAAAAAGCAATCGAAGCATTAAAGGCAGGTAATTAATATGGCAAAAGAAATGCGAGCGGTGTACACAGAAACGCTCATTGAAGAAGCACAAAAAAATAAGAATATTATTGTTATGGAAGCCGACTTAATGAAGGCAACGGGGACGACGGCATTTCAAAAGGCGTGTCCAAATCAAACGGTAAATGTTGGTGTTGCAGAGGCTAATCTTGTTGGCGTTGCAGCGGGACTTTCTGTTGAAGGAAAAATTCCCTTTGCTGCAACTTTTGGCTGTTTTGCCAGTCGACGTGCCTTTGATCAGTTTTTTTTAAGTGCAAACTATGCAAAACTTAATGTAAAGCTTGTGGGAACGGATCCCGGTATTTCGGCTGCCTTCAACGGTGGAACTCATATGCCCTTTGAAGATATTGCCTTGATGAAGACAATTCCGCATCTTACTATTGTAGAACCATCTGATCCTATATCACTTAAAGCGATTATTCAATTGGTTGCAAAACATGAGGGTTGCGTTTACATGCGCCTGCACCGTAAAGGAATAGAGGACGTCTACAAAGAAGGGGAGCGTTTTGAACTTGGCAAAGCAAAAGTTTTGCGAGAAGGAAGCGATATTACGATTGCAGCACTTGGGCCAATTTTAGTTTGCGAGGCATTAAAAGCTGCCGATGAGCTTGCAAAAGAGGGAATAAAGGCAACAGTAATTGATGTAATTACGATTAAACCGTTTGACAAGCAAACTATTTTTGACTCAGCAAAGAAAACAGGAAAACTGATTACGGCGGAAAATCACCAACTTTCTGGCGGTTTTGGCTCTGCCGTTGCTGAAGAAATTGCAGAATGCAACTATGGCTTTGCATTTAAAAGAATTGGCGTAAAAGATCAGTTTGGCGAAGTTGGAACGCAAGCGTACTTGCAAGAAAAATTTGGCATGAGTGCAAAGCATATTGTTGCCTTAGCAAAAAGCATGTAAATCTTTACGACTTAAAAAGCTCTGTAACTAGAGCTTTTTTTGTTTTCTGCCGAAAATTATATTATGAATATAGAAGTTTTAAATGTTTTTTTACTCGTTATAAAAGATTTTCGCATAATTGCAGGATTAATCATCGTTGTGTTGTACCTCTCTTTTTTCTTTTATGTTCTTAATTTTGAAAAAAAAATTATGGGCTTAAAGATGCAAGAAAAGAGCGAGCCAGTTCAAAGTGACGCACCAGAAGAAGAGCAAGTAACATAACAGAAAAATTATTCACTTGCTAAAGCATCAACAGGATTTAACTTAGCAGCTCTAGCTGCAGGGGATAGTCCAAAAAAAACGCCAACTCCAGCAGAAAAAATGAATGCTCCAAAAATGATAAACCAATCGGCAATGAATGGCCACTGCAAAATATAAACAACAATACCACTGATTGCAAGCCCAAAAATAATGCCAAAAAATCCACCGAGTAATGAGATTGTTGCTGATTCTACTAAAAATTGACTTCGAATCGCATTAGGAGTTGCGCCTAGTGCTTTACGAATCCCGATTTCTTTTTTTCGTTCGGTTACCGTAACAATCATAATATTCATAATTCCAATACCGCCAACAAGCAAAGAAATCGCCGCTATGCCAGATAAAAGCAAATTAAGGGTTTTATTCGTTTCTTGAAAGTATTCGAGCATGGTTGTCATAGAAAAAATGCTTGCCGCGTATGGATTTCCGGTTTCGGCCTCCACAAAAGCAGTCATTGTATTATTAATCGAGGTGACTTCTTTTTCACTCGTTGCCTGTATAATCATTGCTGAGGCATTCGGATTAGGTGCAATCTTTTTAATGTAAAATTCGCGAGGAACATAGGCTGCACTATCAGGAGTTTCTACCATATTAGTAAGCGTTTTAAGCACACCAATTACGGTAAATCCAAATTTAATTCCATTTGAGTCAAGAATAAGATTCTCTCCAATGGGATTACCTTGCGGAAAAAGAGCCGCTGCCGTTTCACTGCCCAATATGATATTTTGTGCCCCCTGCACAAAATCGCTCACCGTGAATGTTTCTCCATAATCAATATCAAGACTTTGTGTTTCCATAAATCCATATTCAACTGCATTAACGGCGACAGAGACATCAAGATAATCTTTGAGAAGTGTCCCTTGTAAAGTATTTTTATAATAGATCGCTGTAATATTTTCTATAGAATCAAAAACTTTTTGGCGAGTTGCATCATTAAGCACAAAGGTATTTTGCGAATTTCGAAGGCCCCCTGCCATAACCGTTACTAAATCAAGCCCAGTAGACCCAAAAGAATTGATAATATTTGCACTAGCGCTCGCTCCAACCGCCGTAATAACAATAACTGAGGCAACGCCAATAATAACACCTAACAGAGACAAAATAGTGCGAATCTTATTTTGGCGAAAGTTTTGCAAGGCATTGATAAAATCTTCAATCATTGTTCGCCTCCCTGATTATTGTCGCTATCTTCTTTTATAATACCATCAAGAATATGCAGCGTACGCGGGGTTGCATTGCCTATCAGGTGGTCATGGGTAATAATAATAATGGTTGTTCCTTCTTTGTTTATTTGATGAAAAAGATTGATGACACTGTGCCCTGTTTCTGAATCGAGAGCCCCTGTCGGCTCGTCAGCAAGAATTATTTTTGGTTGCGTTACCGTTGCACGAGCGATGGCAACACGCTGTTTTTGTCCTCCCGAAAGTTCACTTGGGCGATGATTAAGACGATCAGAAAGCCCCATTTTATCGAGTGCATAAAAGGCTTTTTCCTTTCGCTCCTCAATGGGCATTTTTTGATATCGCAAGGGAAGCATTACATTTTCTAAGACTGTAAGGCTTGATAAAAGATGATACTGCTGAAATACAAATCCGACTGTTTGATTTCGTAGTACTGCAAGCTCTTTTTCATTCATAAAGCGAGTTTTTTTATTATTTATAATGACATCTCCAGAACTTGGTGTATCAAGGCATCCAATCATATTCATGCACGTTGATTTTCCAGACCCAGACGGCCCCATAATAGAAACAAATTCCCCCGCATTAATGCAAAAACTCACCCCGTTTAAGGCTCGAACAACTTCCTCTCCCATTTGATATATGCGGCTTACGCCTTGTAATTCAATTAAACTACTCATATTTACCTTGTAGAAGCTGCCGTCGAAGGCGGGCGACGACGTTGATTAAGACGACCACTACGAGGATTAGTGCTTTGTTGCTTTAGTACATCCCCTTCAGTAAGCCCTTGCGTAATTTCTACAAACGAGGATCCATAAGGGAGGATTTCTACATCTGATCGACGATAGCTCCCATCATTTTGGCGAATTTCTACAAAGGCCTTGCCTTGTTCATACCCAATTGCTTGTGCCTCAACAAGAAGGACTTCACGCGGAGGACTAATTTCAATCTTTCCCGTAAAAGAAAAAGCCGTAAGAATTTCATCAGGAGGATTATCAATACGAATCTCTGCGTCAACGACGGTTGCCCCACGTGTTGTGATTCTTCCTACCGCAGGAAATGAATCAAGGTAGCCGATGATAGGTTCAGGCGATTTATAAGCAGGAAAAGTAAATAACACCTTTTGCCCTCGTTTAAGTTTACTTGCGTCGCTTTCAACAATTTCAACCGTCGCTTTTAGATAACTACGATCAATAATAACACCAACTTCATCTTTTATATCAGTAACTTCGCCTTCCTTTATACTTAACTTTGCAACAATGCCATCAAAGTTGGCAAAGAATTTACGATCATTTAAGTTTTTAACATACGAAACTCGCTGCTTTAGTGCAAGATCGATTTCTTTTAAGGCACCTGAAAGACGCTTTTGTTCAATATCATAATCAAGGCGGGCAAGATTATATTCAGCATTCGTACTGTCAAGCTCTACTAAAAGCTGTCCTTGTTTTACTCGATCTCCTTGTTTTACATAGACTTTCATTACCGTTGACTCTCCGGGAGACTGCATTTTTTGCTCATTTGCCGCTGCAATATTTCCAGAAATCTCGATATTGTTTTCATACATTTCTTTACGAACCGTGTAACTTACATTTGTTTTTGCCTTGTTAGCAAAATGCCCACGCAAAACCACAACAATACTACTTAAAACAAGCACAATTGCGACTAGAATAATAATTATTTTTAGCTTTATTTTCTTTTTCATTTTCTACCTTACTATAAAATAACTTTTGGTTTCAAAGTTGTAAATCAAACAACTTAATTGCGTGCTTAAAAGGGTAATAAGTGCATTTGAATAATCACGGGTTGCCTGATTAAACTGCGTAACACTAATAAGCCCACGCTTATACCAATCCGTTGATTCTGCCAAGTAATCTTTATAGATTTGTAATTGCTCTGTTTGCACTTGCAGCTTCCATAAAAGATTTTCTCGTGTTTGGACTTGAGCATCTTTAATAATATCGTATTGTTCTAACGCACCTTTAATCGAAAGCTCTTCAGTTTGAACGCTTAGGTCAAGAAGTTTTTCCTCAAATGAATCCAAAAAAGTATTTTGAAAGTTCCACCCCAACGAAAACGTGGAACTGATTTTGTCAGGCTTGTTGACAGGAACGGAAACGCCTGCTCCTAGCGAAAACCCTCGATACTGTGCTTGAAGACCAGCTAATGCATGGTGCTCGCCTTCAATTTTTGCCCCAAGATTTGAACGCTCTTTATATTGGTAGCCGCCATTGCCCGTAAGAATAAAACTTTTTTGCCCCTTGCGTTGCAACTGTGCAAGATAAAGAGACCAAACCGCATCTTCTAATTGCCTAAAGTCAACTTGCTGAAAATCAGTGAAATCAAGTAAGTCTTCTTTTGGAATATCCGTAACCATTACCGGATTTTCATAGCCTGTCTTAAACATAAATTTACGCAGCTCGCTTGTAAAAAGCTTTTTTTTATCGTCACGATCAAACAAGGCTGTTTGCAACGAAACTTCTTTTGAGCGATAGGTCGCTGATATTTTACTAAAGCCTTGCGTCTTTACTGTATCGAATTCTAGCTGAGCGTCATATAAAGTATTTTCTGCAAGAAGCACATTATGGGCATAGGTGTATAGTGATTTTATTTCATTTACAAAGGCTTTTTCTACCTCATACACTTGCTGTAAATAACTTTGCTGGGCGTCATACAAATTTCGCATAGCCGATTCTTCTTGAATAGCAAGATTTTGCCGTGTCTCTGAAATAATATCGGCTGAAAGCTTTACACTACTACCAGAAATCGTCGTATCATTTTCGCTGCCATTAATGTCAACATTTACGGGAACCGATCCATTAAGTGTTAAATTATTAGCACTCGGAATTGAAAACGTTGCAGTCGGCGTAAACGACAAACTCGTGCCATCACTTGAAAACGTGGCAGCCGATTCCCCCGTAGAAAGAATCATATTAAAGCCATTTTGCAATCGCAATTGAGAAAGCGTATTTTGAGCACGTTCAACTTGCAGCTGTAATTTTGATATAGTAACATCGCGGCTCTTATACGAATCAAAGAGTGTTTCATACGAAACAAAAGTAACTCCTTCATCAAACAAGCTTTGTAATGCCGATTCTATATCAATCGCTGACAAAAAAAAAGTGCAAAGTAAAAGCAAAAAACAACTTGCAGTCTTCCTCATGATTCTTCCCAGTATTAAGTTATGTAACAATTATAACAATACTAACACATAATGTAAATTAGAAACCACTTAAACAGCTTTAACTTTATTAGTACTAATTATTGTCGCTAAAAAAATTATACTAAGTCATAGCCGTAGTTTTCAACAATAAAATCAATGTCTTTGTCGCCACGGCCTGAAAGGTTGACCAAAATTGATTGCGTTGGATTTTCTTTTGCATAGTTGAGGGCAAAAGCGAGTGCATGAGAGCTTTCTAAGGCTGGAATTATTCCCTCTTTACGGCTTAAGGTGTAAAACGCCTCAAGGCACTGCGTATCACTGACACTTGTATAAGTAACTCGCCCAGTATCTTTTAGCATGCAATGCTCAGGGCCGCTTCCGGGATAATCTAAACCAGAAGCAATTGAGTAAACGGGCAAGGGATCACCTTTTTCATCTTGCAAAAGATAGCTCTTAAACCCGTGCAAAATTCCCGGTTGTCCATACGAAAGGCTTGCCGCGTGATCCCCAGTATTAAAAGATCGACCAGCAGGCTCAACGCCAAAGATCTGTACCGATTTGTCATCTAAAAAGGCAGAGAATAATCCTATTGCATTTGAACCTCCGCCAACGCATGCCGTGATTGCATCAGGAAGCTCTCCTGTCATTTCAAAAAACTGTTCACGAGACTCAATGCCAATAATACGCTGAAAGTCTCTGAC
>JBOFTD010000051.1:0-1195 GCA_051651885.1 Treponemataceae bacterium | reverse complement strand
TTAGGCTGTTTAATCTTGCAAAATCTTTCAGTTATAATTCCAAATGCGAGCATAAAATCGAGAAAAATATTTGCTTTAATAATGCGGCGGAGGTTTATTTATCGGCTCTTCGCATGAAAGAAGATCATTGATTTTTGATCGTATCAGAGTATTTTCAGTTTTCAGTTTTTTAATAGCATGATTTTGTTCGATGACGACTTCTTCGAGTTTACTCATAAAATCTTCTAAATAGCTTATTTTTGTTTCTAAATGGATAATTTTCTCGTCGTTACTCAACATTTTTCCTTAAATTAGCATATACGGTATGCACCGAAATTTTAAGACGCTCTGCAATCGCATCAATTGAACCTTTCATATTAAAAAAACCAATTTTATTGAGGGTTAAAATAATTTCACGATTTTTTTCTTGATTCGGAATAGTGGCGTCAAGCATTACCGTTGAAATATTTTTATCCAAAATTTTCATCATCATGTCATTAATGGTTTGTATTTCGGTTTGATCCGTATTTTCAAATAAAGTTTGATTAAGAAGTCCTTGCACAAGATCAGAAAAATTAGCGTCGATATTAAAATTGATTCCTAGCAACCCAATCAGTTTTTCATTATTTTTTATTGGCACGGTTAAAGAACGGCATCGTTTTCCGTTGGGAAAAGTTGATATATAAGGCTCGTAAAATCGACGTTCGCTTTCAAATTGTGTGATTAATTCAAGGGCAAGGTCTGTGATAGGATCGCCAATATTGCGACCCGAATTATGCTGATTTTCAATAGCGATAATGGAATGTGCGTATTGTTCCAACGAATGAATGACAACTTCACAGGCACTGCCAAAAAGCTTTGCAATGCCTTTTGCCATTGGCTTGTATGATTCTAAAATTATTTTATCTTCGCTTGTAAAATCAATCATTTAATTTTGTACCACTAAAAAATATTTTTTTGCTGATTTTTCGTAGTATATACGAAAAGATAATAAAAGTCAATTTTTATATGAACATTTGAAAAAGAGACTTTAATGTAGCGAGCGATTTTTAAAACCGCATAAAGCAAAATAGTTTTTAAAGTGAAATTATTAGTTTGATTACCATTCAAAATAACACCATAAGTTCAAATACGAATTTATTCAAATCGTCCCTTTGAGGGATCTGCATTGTGCAGTTTAAAAATCCGCCGTTTGGTGGTTTTTTAATTTTAAATG
>JBOFTD010000050.1:0-3523 GCA_051651885.1 Treponemataceae bacterium | reverse complement strand
GTGGTACACTTTCAGTAGCAAAACTTGATTGCTCTTCTTCTTCAAGTTTTCGCTTATCAAGAATTTGCTGCATCTCTTCATCCAAATCTTTAGCATCCGCATCAAACAAACGAATATTTTTATAATGGGGACTTCCCGTTCCTGCTGGAATTGGATGACCAATAATAACGTTTTCTTTGAGGCCTCGCAAAGTATCAGAAATTCCTGCAATCGCTGCATTTGTTAAAACACGCGTTGTTTCTTGGAAAGACGCTGCAGAAATAAATGAATCAATATTAAGCGATGCTTTGGTAATTCCTTGGAACATTGGCCGAGCAATAGCTGGCTGTCCACCCTCACTTATAACACGCTTATTTTCTTCGTGGAATTTATACTTATCAACTTGCTGTCCGTAAATAAAACGAGTATCTCCTACGGCAACAATTTCAACCTTACGCAAAATTTGGCGAACAATAACACCAATATGCTTATCATTGATGCTAACGCCCTGCATTCGATACACTTGTTGAATTTCATCCATTAAGTAGTTTTGAAGTGCGTTTTCTCCAGAAATTGCAAGTACATCATGCGGATTAATCGAGCCATCGCAAAGCTCCTCACCCGCAACAACACTATCTCCATCTCTCACAAGCAAGCGTTTTGTCATTGGAACTTGATGCTCAAATTTTTTGCCGTATTTATCCTCAACAACAACAACTCGCTTACCCTTAGTAATTCCTTTAAACTGAATTGTTCCAGAAATTTGTGCAAGAACCGTTGGAGATTTTGGTTTTCTCGCTTCAAAAAGCTCAGCAACACGAGGCAAACCACCAGTAATATCCTTTGTTTTTGCAGACTCTTTAAGCATTTTTGCAATCGTCGTTCCCGCAGTAATTTTTTGATTATCCTCAACAAGCAAATACGATCCACCAGGAAGATAATAACTTCCTTGCTCATTACCAGCCTCATCAGTAATCAAAACACGTGGCTGCTTAGTATCAAGATTAAGCTCGCTAATGCGTTTTTCAATATTTCCTGTCTCTTCATCAAGCTCTTCACTCAATGTTGAACCTGGAATAATGTCCTCAAAATGGACATATCCATTTACTTCGGCAATAATTGGCTCGGAGAAGGGGTCAAAAGTCGCAATTGTTTGATCAGCTGCAAGAATATCGCCTTCTTTGACGATAACGTTTGAGCCGTTTTTAATTTCAATTTTTTGATCTTGGTTCAAAAGATAAATCTTATCACCACGAACAATTACAAACGCAATTTGAGGAGAAAGAACTTGCTTTCCATTTATTTCATACAACGGAGCATCTTTCAAAATCCGACTATTATCCTCAACAAAAAGCTTTGAGCCCTTTTCAACGGTATATTCTTCTATAATACGGCTAATGGTCATAGAGCCTTTACGCGTAAAAAGCAGGTCGGCATCGCCCATTTTAACGTGCGTTCCCGCAATTTCCTTAATCAAAACAGGGAATTTAAGCACAATTCTATTTTCTTCGCTAATTTTTGTCGCCGTTCCACCAATATGGAACGTACGCATGGTAAGCTGCGTTCCAGGCTGACCAATTGATTGTGCGGCAATAATTCCAACAGCCTCACCAATTTCAATTACACGATTTTGTGCAAGATTTCGCCCATAACACTTACAGCAAACACCATGACGAGATTCACACGTCAAAACAGTTCGCATTTTAACTTTTTCAACACCAGCTGCATCAATTTTGTCTGCAAGCTCATCAGTCAAGTACTCATTTACATCGCAAATTACTTCTTCGGTAATAGGATGGATAACTCGCTCTAAAGTGAACTTTCCAACAATTCTATCTCGCAAAGACTCAATGATTTCCTCACCATCTTTAATCGCAGAATATTCAATTCCGTTAATCGTTCCACAGTCATCCTCATTGATAACAACATCTTGTGCAATATCAACTAGACGACGAGTTAAGTATCCAGCCTCTGCAGTTTTAAGAGCCGTATCGGCAAGACCTTTCCGAGCACCGTTCGTTGAAATAAAGAATTCAATAACCGAAAGTCCCTCTTTAAAGTTTGCACGAATCGGAAGCTCAATAATATCGCCGTTTGGCTTTGCCATCAAGCCACGCATTCCCGCAAGCTGGCGAATCTGATTACGACTACCACGAGCACCAGAGGTTGCCATCATGTAAATCGTATTAAATCCATCTTTATCTTGCTCAAGATTTTTCATCATTATATTGGTAAGCTCTTCGTTTGTTTTTGACCAAACCTCAACAACACGATTGTAGCGCTCATCCTGAGTAATATGTCCTTGATGGTACTGCTTTTGAATGCTTTCAACCTCTTTATTCGCACTTTCCATCATTTCAGTTTTTTCATGCGGAATAAGAATATCGTCCATAGAAATGGTTGCACCAAAAAAGGTTGCATATTTATAGCCAACAGCCTTAATTGCATCAAGCATTTGCACCGTAAGCCAAGAACCTTGATCGTTATAAACCTTCTCAATAAGGCGCTTTAACTCTTTATCACCTAAAAGCTCATTCACATACTCAACAGTCTCTGGCATCTCATCATTAAACATGAGCCTACCCGCTGTAGTAGAAACCAACGTACTATTATACGGAGCTTTAGTAATCGGAACTTTAATTTCTGCCTGCCAATCAATACTTTTTGATTCTGCCGCTAAAATTGCCTCACTCATTGAGCAAAAACGCTTTCCCGTTCCCTTTGCTGATGGCTTAATTTTCGTTAAATAATAAATTCCCAAAACCATATCCTGAGACGGATACACAACCGTTTTTCCATTTGCAGGATCCAAGAGATTTCGAGCAGAAAGCATGAGCGTCCAGCATTCCATTTGAGCAGCCTGTGTCAACGGCACATGAACTGCCATTTGATCCCCGTCAAAGTCAGCGTTAAATGCATGACAAACAAGAGGATGCAAGCGAATTGCCTTGCCCTCAACAAGAACGGGCTCAAACGCCTGAATACCAAGTCTATGCAAGGTTGGGGCACGGTTAAGCATTACAGGATGTTCACGAACAACCTCATCCAAAATGGCAAAAACCTCGGCATTTTCTTGCTCTACAAGAATTTTTGCTTTTTTTATATTGAAGACAATTTCTTTATCGACAAGTTTTTTCATGATAAATGGCTTAAATAATTCCAAAGCCATTTTTGTTGGAAGACCACACTGCCACAACTTAAGTTCTGGACCAACAACGATTACTGAACGGCCAGAATAATCAACACGCTTTCCAAGCAAATTTTGACGGAAACGCCCTTGCTTTCCTTTAAGCATATCAGAAATTGATTTTAAAGGACGATTTGATGCACCTTTTACAACTTTTTTCCGTTTTGAATTATCAAACAACGCATCAACGGCTTCTTGTAACATTCGCTTTTCGTTACGAATAATAATATCAGGTGCACTCAACTGCATAAGTCGGAGCAAACGATTATTTCGATTAATAACACGGCGATACAAATCATTTAAGTCTGAAGTTGCAAAGCGTCCTCCATCAAGCTGAACCATCGGCCGCAATTCAGG
>JBOFTD010000049.1:0-1795 GCA_051651885.1 Treponemataceae bacterium | reverse complement strand
GCAAGCAGATGCGATTGTTGTTGAAGTGCAACCAAATAAAACAGTGCTTATTATTCCTGATTTAGCACAAGAGACATATATTTCAGATACATCGTATAAGGTAAATGATGTGGTGCGAGTAAAACAAGGGCAAATTAATCTTGCAAAGTTAAGTATCGATTTTGTAGTAATATAACTCGAGTTTCATTAATTATCGTATTGAAAAAATAGTAAAAAAACTAAAGTACTTTTCTTTTTTTTAATAAACATATATGATACGTGGTATGAATAATGACGTAGGTTTAGAAATATTTGTTGATAATTTTTCTAAATCAATTAATTCTTCTTTTTCTGTTGATGATATCAAAAAAGAATTACTTCCTTTAAAAATTAAAGTATCAAAAGAAGATATAATTAGCATACTCGATAGTAATCCACAAATTATCAGTTTGTATAATTGTCAATTTATACATAAAGTTGTTTTTTTTGAAAATTATTTATTTTCAATTTTTCCGACTAAATACGAGGTAGTAAATAAAATTATGATAATTGGTCATCGCTGTGTGCCTTTTGTCGATTTTGAAAAACCGCCACATGAAATCGAATTTTTTTTTAATAATGAAAAAATTCCTAAAAAAACATTTGAAATGCAAACATCTTTTGTATATGATTTTTATTCATTGTTTGGGGAGGAATATATTTCTCAGTATTGGGAATCAGATATTGCAAATGAAAATAAATATTTTTTAGACGATCCATTTTCCCTTCCTACAAAAATAAAATTGACTGTTTTAGATATGAGTAAGGTATATGAAATGCTCGGTTTTAATTTTGGCGATAGATTTTTGTGCAAAGTTTTTGATCGATTTAATTTGTCTGTTTCTCTTGAATTTACAAAAAATGAAGAAAAAAACCCTTTTAAAAAAACGACATATGCAAAAAAACAAGAAAAATGGTATGAAAATTTTGAAAAATATTTATGCAAAATTATAAAATATTATGGGCCGTGTTGTTCAATTGATGAGCAATTAATGTTTTTATTTTTTAGCGGAAAAACGCTTTTTTCCAATAAATTTGCAGGATCAACAGAAGAATTTTTGAGAAAATCAAATAAATTTGATTTTGAACTTTTTGGTATTGAACGGCGAATTTGGTTTAAAAAAGAAACTATTCCTCTTGTGGGGAATTGGAATAAAGCATTATTTTATACCGACGATGATAAAATTAATTTTAACTTTGTTTTTGGTAACCCCTTGACAGAAGGTGTGATAATTTCATTTTTTTTAGATTCATTTTTTACGGGCGAAACGGATAAAACCGCTTTATTTGATCGAATTATACCAAAAAAAAATTTTTTTACGGAGGAAACTATTCTTAATATTATAGTTTTTTTTGAAAAGGAGTATTTAAATTTAAAAAAGAACTATAATAAATTTGCAGATTTTGATAGAGGAACGTTGCGCCATCAAACTTTAAATTTGTATGCAGAAATATTTTCATTTATTTGCGATATAGCAGATACTTCGATTCGTTTAACTTCGTTGCCAACGCAGCAAATTGTTATTTTGTCACAATTATTTTCGCATGTAAATCAAATTATTGAGGCTTTGCTACAAAGTGATATCATTAGTGATGAAGAGCTACAATCTTTTGCTGTATCAGTTGAAAGTATGGAGTTTACGTTCCAAGATATTTATGAAGAATTGGTTGCTTCGATTGAAAATCAGCAATCAAAAAATTTTTTTATTGTAAAAAAGAGAGAAAACTAAAATATGTTATTAGAAAAATGTATTAGCCGTGGTGGCATTTATTATCA
>JBOFTD010000048.1:0-4542 GCA_051651885.1 Treponemataceae bacterium | reverse complement strand
ATTAAAGTGGAAAGAGTGCCGTCTAATGCAATTACTACTATTGAGGCGGATATTACTGATCAAAATAGTGCCAACGTTTATGAAGATGAAGATGAAAAGGGAACCTTTATTGTGGAGGGGATTTCAGGAAGCACTACCCCTGTAACGATTACCTTTGAGGCAGGGAATGTAACAACAACGGTTAGCCTTACGGTAACAGGACTTTCGTATAAACTAGAGGGACTTGAGGTAGACGACGGAGGGAGCACACGTAAAGCACGTAACGTGCCAATATCTAAAGCACGCAACGTAAGTAAGTTGAAATCAACTCGTGAAGAGGAAGGCGAAGACGACCCAATAACCCTTACCCTTACTGGCATTGGAACACTAACAACTCTAACAAATCTTGTAGTCCCTGATGAATTACACGGCTTTCCCGTAACCGCAATTGCTAAGGAGGCATTTTATAATCATAGAAAACTCACCAGTGCTACCATAGGCAAAAATATTAACACTATTGGAGAGTCTGCTTTTAAGGAAGATATTAAAGATGTGGTAACTTTGACAACACTTGCCTTTAAAAAAGGCAGTACTAACGATTTAACTATTGAAAAGAATGCATTTAAAGGTACCAAAATAGTAGAGTTAGAGATTCCGAGTAGGACTACTATTATTGGAGAGTTTGCCTTTGCAACTAATGAGTTTTCTGGAGATTTGACAACGCTCACTTTTGAGGCTGGTGGCACTAAAGATTTAAACATAAAAGAATATGCATTTGGGGAGCACGCAATAAAAGTGCTAGCAATTCCGAATAGAGTAACTAAAATTGGCACTAGAGCTTTTTATGCTTCCGGCTCTTCTAGGGGAACTTTGACAAAGCTTACCTTTGAGGTTGGTGATGATAAAGATTTAGCTATTGGGGAACAAGCATTCCTAAATCAAAAAATAGTAGAGCTAGAAATTCCAAAAAGGACAACTGAAATAGGCAACGATGCTTTTGCTGTACTCAATGATAGTGGAACTTTAACAACTCTGACCTTTGAGGCTGGTGGCACTAAAGAATTAACTATTGGAAATAATGCATTTAAATATCAAAAACTAACAGAGGTAAAGATTCCGAGTAGGACGACTGTAATTGGTCTACAGGCTTTTGAAAATAATGCAAACCTTAAAGACGTGTATATTGATAGCCAAACTATTGCAAACCTTACGGATAATAACTCAGAATTATTCTCTGCAGCACAGACAGTCTATGTAAAAAGCGGCATAACACCAAGTAGCGCAAGTTATATTATCAAAAATTTTCCTGATAAAGGAAGTGCCGTTGGCGGGTATGTGCCGTATGGGAAGCCCGCGATTATAACTTTAACTAAGGGATCTACAACTATTGTTGTAGGGGGGACAGAACAAATAAAACAAGATGTAGTTCCAGAAAGTGCATTGAGTAGAGTAAGATGGGAAACAGAGAATAAAAGTATAGTTGACGTTGATCCTATATCTGGTTTAATGACAGGTATATCTGATGGAGTTGCAACTGTTACTGCAAAAATACCGGGTACTAACACGATGGCTTCTTGTGTTGTAACTGTTTTTGGTTGGGCAAATAGAGACGGAGCTTTTGTAACAACTGGAAAATCATATGAGATTGTAATTAATGAAGACGGAAAAGCAAAAGATAAAAATGGTAGCCTTGTAAATGTTGAAACTCTTCATTATAAATTTCCTAGCGGAGATATAGGAAAAACTTTTTATATTGAAAGTAATTCTAAAGTTGAGAGAAATGTTTTTATCTCTTTTGAGAATACAACCGTTAAGGAAAACAATGACTGGGCAAGTGGATTAAGAATATATGGAAAGGGAACCAAAAAGCTTACAGTTCATATAAGATTGACGGGGACAAATTTTATTGTTGCAGGAAAAGGAGCTGGTCCATGGCATGGAATTCACTTAGAGGAAGGTAATAAAGATGTTGATATTATTTTTTACGCAAATGGCAAATCTTCCCTCAGTATGAAGGGAAATAGTAGCAAACGTGCTGTAGGAGTTGCGGTTTCTACTAGTTCAATTACACTCAAAGGTGCCTCTCAGACAAAAATAACAAGTACTGCTATTCCTACTTTTCCACGCAAGGTTACAACGACACAGACTATCTCTGAAAGAGAAATAGTCATTAATGTAGAAGAGTAATTCTTCTTTGATTAGAATACATCGTTCAGTAGTGGAATGTATTTAGCTACTGAGTAAAGACAGCCTTTGGGCTGTCTTTTTTTTATCCTCTAAGCACTACAGACGGATCAATACTAGCATTACCATTGGTGTCACTAGGTATACCTCTAGTGATGTGCTAGATATGCCTCTAGTGGAGTGCTTATAGTGGTATAACTGGTGTGCTTATAGCATTATAAAGAGTGCCCTTATAGTACTATAAATGATGTCCGTATAGTATTACAGATGGAGTAATACATAGTAGTGGAGCGACCCCCTCCATAGTAATGGAGCACCTCCGTATGAATTAAAGAGGCATGTTCTCCATAGTAATGGCGCACCTCTTTATGAATTAAAGAGGCATGCTCTCCATAGTAGTGGAGCGACCCTCTCCATAGTAATGGAGCGACCCTCTCCATAGTAGTGGAGCGATACTCTCCATAGTAGTGGCGCGATGCTCTCCATAGTAATGGAGCACCTCAGTATGAATTAAAGAGGCATGTCCTCCATAGTAGTGGCGCGATACTCTCCATAGTAATGGAGCACCTCAGTATGAATTAAAGAGGCATGTCCTCCATAGTAATGGAGCACCTCAGTATGAATTAAAGAGGCATGTCCTCCATAGTAATGGAGCACCTCTTTATGAATTAAAGAGGCACGTTCTCCATAGTAGTGGCGCGATGCTCTCCATAGTAATGGAGCGACCTTCTCCATAGTAGTGGCGCGATGTTCTCCATAGTAGTGGCGCGATGTCCTCCATAGTAGTGGCGCGACCCCCTCCATAGTAATGGAGCACCTCCTTATGAATTAAAGAGGCATGCTCTCCATAGTAGTGGAGCGATCCTCTCCATAGTAATGTAGAGCATTCGTACATAGTAATGTAGAGCATTCATACATAGTAATGTAGAGCGTTCATACATAGTAATGTAGAGCGTTCATACATAGTAATGTAGGACAATCATACATAGTAAAGCTAGGGTGGTGTACTCGTATGATTAGTAAGATGTCTGTAGTGCTTAAATCAGCGTAAGGGAGGACTTTTCTTTTTGGCCTTTTTAAGCTTCTGTTGTGCAAAACAAGCCTCTGTAAAGCCATCGTCAAAGCATTTTTTTCTATGCAAGAATAAAAACCTGTGATATAATGGGGTATACCTTTATAAGCGGGAGATAAAATATGAAAATTCTTATGGCGACAAGTGAAACAGTACCCTTTGCAAAGTCAGGTGGCCTTGCTGATGTTGTTAGCGCTCTATCAAAAGAATTAAAAAAGCGTGGGCATGATGTTCGTATTGTGATGCCGCGCTATTATAAAATCAGTCGACAGGACTTGCAAAAACTGCCAGCTCCCCTTGGTGTTCCTGTTGGCTTTGGCGAAATATGGAATGGCGTTTACGAGGGAGTAATTCCTGCCACCGACGTGCCGATTTACTTTTTAGACAACGAAGCTTTATATGGTAGAGAGGGGATTTATGGCGAAAGCGGGGGAAGCTATCCTGATAACGCTTTGCGATTCATAAACCTTTCACGGGGGATTTTTCAGCTTTGCAAAATGCTTGACTGGTATCCCGATATTATTCATACACATGACTGGCCAACTTCAACGGCAGCAATGATATTAAACACATGGGAAAAAGACGGCTACTTTACAAAGACTGCCTCTGTTTTAACGATTCATAATTTGGGCTATCAAGGCTGGTTTCCAAAAGAAGACTTGCACCTTTTTCAACTGCAGTGGAGCGAGTTTTACTCATCGGGCTTGGAAAAAAACGATAGCCTTAACTTTCTTAAGTGTGGCATTATGAATAGTGATGCAATTACAACGGTCTCGCCAACCTATGCAAATGAAATACAAGGCATTTGTGGAGAGGGATTGCAAGGCGAGCTTTCCATTCGAAAAAACGATCTGTACGGCATTCTTAATGGTATGGATTATGATGAGTGGAACCCTAAAACCGACTGCCTTATTCCGCATAACTTTAGTGCAAGCAAAATGGATGGCAAGAAAAAGATGAAAGCCCTCTTGCAAGAAAAGTTTAATCTGCCTATTGATCAGACGAAACCGCTTTTTGGAATCGTTTCGCGCTTTGCAGAGCAAAAGGGATTTGGAGCTTTATGCGGCCCATCCCACGGCTCTTTATACAATATCTGTAATGACATGGATATACAAGTAATCATTTTAGGAACGGGCGAAAAATGGTGCGAAAACGAGCTTACCTCTCTTGCCTCCCGATTAGATAATTTGCGTGTGTTTGTAGGCTTTAATAACGAGCTTGCCCACTGGATTGAAGCAGGTTGTGATTTCTTTTTAATGCCCTCTGCCTACGAGCCATGCGGGCTTAATCAAATGTACTCATTGGCG
>JBOFTD010000047.1:0-1835 GCA_051651885.1 Treponemataceae bacterium | reverse complement strand
CACTTATGCAATTGAAAAAGGTTTTTTTCAAGAATTAGTTCAAGATTCTTCGTGGTTACCAGATTTTAACCGTCGCACGCCTTTTTCTAGTGACTTGGCAAAAACAATTTGGCACTGGAAGCAACAAAAGTAACCGAATATCACTGTTGCACAGTCTCACTCATTTCAGTTTGAATAATAATTTCAACACGGCGATTTTTTGCCCTTCCCTCTGCTGTTTCATTTGATGCAAGAGGAACATCGCCTCCATAGCCTTTAAACTCAAATAAATCACGTGGCAAACCTCGCAGAACCATTTCTTCAATAATAGCTTGTGCACGGAAAATTGAAAGAGGCAATTCGGTAGCTCGATCTCCAATCCGCGCAGTATGACCTTCAACTAAAATTGTAAAATCACTTACTTTCAAAGCATTTTTAAGACTAATTGCAATTGAGTTAAGTCTATCAGCCTCTGACACAACGATATTTGCAGTGTCAGGTTCAAAATTTATTTCTTTAATCGCTAACTGAATACCTTTGTACGCATCAGAGACGGTAATGTTTGCGTCACGATTTTTATAAAAATAATCAGATAAATCATTATAAATTACATAATAGTCATCTTTTTTTACCAGCACTTTCACATCATAAACAAGATTTTGCTTATCAAGTAAAATAACAATTTTTCCTTGTTTCAGAAGATCAAGGTTTTCCTTGTTTGAAAGAATTTTTAATGCATCCCTTCGAGAAATAACAGGATCGGTCGGATAAATACCATAAAATTTTCGTGCCATAATCACCAAAGGATCATTTCCAACTCGATTTTGAAATTGGTCAATATTACTATCATATCCATATTGAACAATTCCCTCTGTTTTTGAAATAGTAGGATCAACCATATTTCGCTCATAAAGTAAATCCATCGTTTCATCCCAAATTTTTGGAAATAAGGCTGGCTCTCCTTGTGCTTGTGTAAATTCCCCATGAATTGGCAAACTTCCACGTGCATCAATAACAATTCCCGTATATTTTCGCGTTGCAACTTGTTCAATTGGTGTTTTAACTTGATCAGGCACGGTATGTGCAACCAACATAGCTATAAGATTTTTTAAATCAATACTATGAGTCATTTGCACAAAATCATTATCAAGAGAAAAAAAACTCGGCGTTTGTTTTCCTCCATCAATAAGCATATTTATTTGTTCAAGAGAAATAGTTTCATTTGCAATTAAATCTCCCACTCTGGTTGATGAATTTAATCTTGTGTACAGAATCTGATCTTTTAAAAGGGTTGGAAGATGCAAATCAATACGATCAATAATAGTTGATCTTCCGCTTGGCATAATAATATTGGCTTCTTTTGCATTAAACAAAATTTTTGAATTAAAGTTTGGCTTTGTCCAATCAATAGTACTGGTAGCTTCCATTAATTGTGAAAAAAGACTACTGCATAAACAGATAAAAAGGAGTGGTAAAAACTTTCGCAAAAAAAACTCTTTCAAATTATGGTTCCTTACTAAAACGCCAAAAATAAAAATAATACTATCAATGACACATCAATGTATTATCGGCACTTTTATTATTGAGTCAATAAGTAAAATAGCATTTACAGTAAGATTATTTACACTTGCTAAATCTTCGACTTGCACATTATAGCGAAGCGCAAGATTCCACAGCGTATCGCCTCTTTGAACTGTATATCTGCCATCATATTCAATTTTATGATTGGCACCTGGATTTTTATACGGCGTTGTCTCCTTAAAAGTCGGAATTAATATTTGCTGCCCTGATCGCAATAAATTGGGTTTTAATTCGGGATTTGCTTTTTCAATCATTGCCAAAGGAATATTATAATG
>JBOFTD010000046.1:0-5253 GCA_051651885.1 Treponemataceae bacterium | reverse complement strand
GAAAAAGGCTTTCCAATAAAAGGGCGTGTTATACCGTCTACATCAAAGGATTTAATAGATTTTAATCCATCAAATGTAATGTTTCTAATTGTTTTTTTATCCCACCATTCTCCATCAGATTGTGAAAATGCAAAAAAGTAAGTAAGGGCAAACAAACAAACAACTAAAACTTTTTTTCCTTTAATACTAAACATGTTAATTAAGCTCCTATGAATTCATCATTCTATGCATTAATTGTGATTTAATCTAGTAGAAAAATACACAAATTAATGAAAAATTAATCCATTATGAATTTCCATGAAAGGCTGATTGAATTATACTGCACGAGCGGTTTTAATTTTGTTCCAATTTCTGGTGACAACGCCCATTTTATGTTACCAAAGGGAGATTCTAATTCTAATCCAACTGATGGCTGAAAATTAATTCCATTTACGGTAGCTGTTGATGACGAGCGATGGCCAACTTTATCAAATTCGAGTAAAAGGGATGTATCAACATAGACAACGTCGCCAAAATATTTTCCAATATAAATTGTTGATCCGTCGAAAAAGTTTCCGAAAGTCATTTGGTTTGTTGTTGCATTTTGGTTAAGAAGCTGCGAAACAGTATTTTGCACAAAAGGCAGTCGCAGTGAAAATATATCAAGATTGAGCCAGTTGCGTAATTGGGTTTCAACTTTTCGAAATAAGGCAACTTGCACACCATAATCTGCAATGCTTGATACGACATCGCCCCAGTAATTATTTGCATCTGTATCAGTAACAAAAACTTGCCCAAGTGCTTTCATAATTTCCTGTTCGGTTTTTACTGGCACAGAAGAAAATTGTGCCCCTGTTCCCAAAGTAAATTCGCTTAATGGTTTTTGGATTACCGATAAAATAATTGTCATTGAGCGATTTTTAACATCACGCTCTTTAATTTCTGCACGAACAGTGATTAGCGGGTCAAAAGAGTCTTGACTTTCGTTTAATAAAACTCTTCCTTCTTTTAAATGGAAATTTTTCTTTACATAAAGAATTTCTCCACCGCGCAAATTAATATCCCCTCTCAAATCAAAATCACCCGAAGCAGAATCATACTGCACTTCTACTGGTGTTTGCGGCTCTATTAATCCTCTTATAAGCGGATTTGTTTTTGAGGGAAAGAATGCCTGTACTTTTTTTCCTAAAAGAATTTTTAAGTCAACAGAAACATCTGTGTTAGGATCAACAACAAGCAATTCATTTCCTGCCGATGAAACAACGGCATCGGCATTTTCAATAAAAATATCTCCTGTTACAGAAACAGAACGGAGTTGAACGGATATATCAAGATCTGCAACGCCCTCGGAGATGAGTTCAAACATGGGCATTTTATACTTTACCATAACACGACTTTTTTTTCCAATCATGCGAGTGTGTAAATCAAGGTTATCAAGCAGCCAGCGATCAAAAGAAAGCTTCATGGTAACGCTAACTTGCCCTTTTTGCACATTAAAAATCGTATTATCAACAATTAAATCATTTTGAACAAACTGGGCATACAAATTATCATTTATTAAATTTTCTCCAACATAATCGGGAATAGCAAGGTTTACTTGCTTGCCAAAAACTTCTCCTGAAAAATCAGGATCAGAAAAGAGTCCTCCAATATGAAATTTTCCTTCTAGCAGGGCAGTGTTGACTGCAATAAAAGGAAAATTCAAAATTTTATTAAAACGGGAAAGATCTGCTTTAAAATTATCAATAGCAATGTCAATTATATTATCTTTTATCGTTCCAAAAGCGGTTAATTGCACTGGCAATGGATCTTTTAGTGTTAGCGAAAGTTCCCCAGTGTCAAGCAAATAACCTAAAATGCTTAAATCATATCCTCCTGAAATATCAAATCGTCCAGATCGTCGGCGTGCAGAAAAAGTGATGGGCGGCATAGCGGCAAAAAAGTTTCCGCTTAATTCACTAAGAATAATATCAATATTAAAGTATTCAAATTGTGTAAAAAACTGTTTTTTGAATATAACTTTTTTTGTGGAAAGAGGCTTTGTAACCACAAGAACTTGAACGGGAGTTTGCATAAAATCATTGCCAAAATACGCGTAATAATCGGCAGAAAGATTGGTATTAAAGTCTTGAAGTGAAAAATCAGTGTTAATATTTTCGATTTTATGATTCATAAACGCCATGCTAAAATCTTTTAGCTGAATGCGATCTTGCTCTAAGTCAAGTCCCCCTTGAACTTCTAGAACTTGGCCATTTAGAGTAAAAAATCCTTTTTGAATATCTGCTGATGCAATAAGATTTTGTAAAAATCCTGAAATCGTAATATTTGCCGTTAGCTGGTCATTTTCATTTTGTTTTTCAAAAAATCGAGAAACATTGAATGCTGAAACGGATGCATTGGCAAAAATATCGATATTCTCCAGCATATTTGTTTTTTCAGTGAGATTTTTGTCTGTATTATTTAAAAGTGCGCTAACTTCGATTTTTTCACCTTTAAAAAGATCTGCCATCGTCAGTTCAAAATAAAGCGAGTTAAAAATATCATGTATTGATTTCCAGCTTGCACGAGAACTTCCTGAAAGAGAGGAAATTGTGTCGCTGTAAGTTATAGTGTCAAAGAATAATTCGTCATCCATAATAATACCGCTAAATCCAAAATGCGGTTTTAAATCGATTGTTTCTGTAATTTCTGAAGCGGTAAATCTTTCAATATTTACAATCAAAGGATCTGTATCGCTTAAACTGAAATTAATATGCGTGCTTAATCCAAAGACAACTTTTTTAAACGGTATAGGAAAATTTGTCATAGTAAATGCACCGGATTTTAAAAACTCGTTGCTCAAGTCAATAATAGCGGTTAGCCCGTAATCTCCGTAGAGTGAGAATGTTTGACCTGGCGTATAGGTTGCGTACATATTGTATGGCACAGAGTTAGCCGTAATCGTTGCTGAAAAATTAACATCAGAAAAATTTTCTCCAAAAAAAACTTCGCCCGTTGCAAAAAATAATTGTCCTCCAATAAGAAGTTCCAGCTGTGAAAGTGTAAAATTTGATCCGCTTCCAGAAAAGGAAAAAATGGCATACTCTCTATCTCGAGCTGTACTTGTTATCAGTGTTGTTGCAATATTGAGCAAAAAATCAGAAAAATCAGTTGAAATATAGGTGTCAGTATTTATGATGTAAGAAGAAAAAGCGAGGGATGTTTGGTTGAGTGTCCATTGTTGATTTGTTGCGGAAAAAAAACTGACCGTTTTAATAATAGTATCAATAAAAAAGTTTTCTAAAGAAAGCGAGGACTGTATGTAATATTTATCCTCCATAAACAAGCTGCCCTCTAGGGAAATTTTACCGGGTATGTCATACTCATAATGCGAAAAGTCGTAGGCCTCAAATGAAAAATCCAAGGTTTTTTCGTCGGGCAAAAAAGTTGCCTGAAGTGCGGTTAAAGATCTATCGTCTAAAAATAATTGCGGTACAAAAACCATGAATCCTTCTGCCAATCTATCAATGAAAAACTCAGCCTCCGTAGTATTTCCATTTGGCAATTTAAGCGACTCAATATGTGCATAACCTTGTGGCTGCATGGTTATAAAGTCAAAATCGCCTTGAAATGACGCGGTAATCAGATTTGAAAAAACAGAAAATTGCGAAAGAGCGATTTTTTTTTCATCGCCATTAAATGAAAATTGTGTAGAAAGCTCTTCACCTAACGCTTCCTTTGGTAAAAAAATATCTCCCTTTGCGGTATATGAAAAAGATTTTTCCTTTATTTTAAAATCGACATCATATTTTCCAGAAAACAACGCACCTTGAAGTTTTTGTAAAAAAGGTGTTGACTCGGCTACTTCAAGCATTGAAAGTGGATTAAAATTTTGCGCCGAAAAAGATATTCCGCCCATTAATGTTTCAATGTTAAAGTGTCCCGTCAAATTGTAAGAAAATAAATTTCGTATAGAGCGCAAGGTAAAATCATTTTTATGATGAGAAACTAAAAAAGCGAGTCGACTTACCGAATAGTTTTCAGCTTTTAAAGCTTCAAAGCGAATTTGTGTAGAGCTCGATTGCAAGTTGGGAGATAATTTTCCATTAACAATAAATCGAGTTTGTGCTTCTGAAAAAATTTTAAAAACTGAATCTTTAATATTTGCATTTGTTTGCCCTTCAATAAAAAATTGCGGCCCGCCTTCAACGCCTTGCGAATACATCAATGCAGATTTTAAGTCAACGTGCAATTGAAAAAAATTATCAGCATATATAAACTTATAATTTTTTAGCTGAACTACAGGAGGCAGTGGTATTTCAGGTAAATCAACATCTTGTTCTATCTCATCTGTATGATCATCAGCCTTTTGTGTGCTTTTTGCCAGAATAAGAGAGTCAGCCTCTTTTTTTTTTGCGATAAAATTTTGAATTTTTTGCATTACGAGAGCGTTTGTGTTTTTATCAAAGCGAATAACACCACCATCAAGAATGATCGCATCAATACTTGCAAGTAGTCCTTTTTTTCGAACGTTAAAAAAATTGTATGTTATATAAACTGAGTGCAACTGCATAATTGATGTATGAGAATTTGTATCAATCACAGAAAGATTGCGTAATCGAATTCCAGAAAATAGTGAGGGAGATAAAGATTCATAGGAAAAACTAAGTGAAAAATGTTTTTCTAAATAGTTAATGAGGGTTTGTTTTTCATTTTTTAAAATATTGGTAACTTTGACATATATTGGTGCTAAAATGGTAAGAGAAAAAATAAAAACGGCAATAAAAACGGCACTTCCAAGTCCATAGTTTTTGAAAATGTGTATTTTATGACTAGATTTTACACCCATTATACCTTATAATAACATTTTTTACAAATAAAAGATAGAGGAAAAAAACGTGGTATTACCTAATTTTATTGTTTTTGAAGGTATCGATGGATCAGGTACTTCAACGCAAATGCAGATTCTTAAAGATCGATTAAAAAATGATGATATTTTTTTTACTGCGGAGCCAACTACACAAGAAACAGGAAAATTTTTACGCCAAATTTTAGGATCAAAAATAAGCGTTCATCCAAAAACTGCCGCGTACCTTTTTGCGGCTGATCGTTGCGAACATCTTTATGGCACTGGCGGAATTGTTGAGGCACTCTCACAAAATAAAGTTGTTATTTGTGATCGGTATCTTTTTTCAAGCCTTGCTTATCAAACGCAAGAATGTGGAGTAGAACTTCCTTCGCTGTTAAATAAAGATTTTCCTTTGCCTCAAATAGTTTTTTTCTTCGATATTGAGC
>JBOFTD010000045.1:0-2848 GCA_051651885.1 Treponemataceae bacterium | reverse complement strand
TTTTATTTGAAAGAAAATTTTGTGTTTGCTCGTTTGGGCATTCAAGGTGCAGCGTGATTTTTTGCACGGCACTTTCTGAAGCAAAGATAGCCTCAGGTATAGAATCGGCTTTTGAAATTACGTTGCCACATTTTTCAACATTGTTTTGCGGAAATACCACGCAATCTCCTATTTGTGAGCGAGGAAAGACGTTTTTTACCAATGGTGTTTTTTGTGCCTCTTGTATTCCGTATATTTTTTTTACAATTCCCGGTATGGAAATCCATGCACGCTCAGCACTTGCTTTTTGGGGATTGATCAGGGAAAGTGATTTAGAGATTTTTTGTAAGGGAAAGTTAGAATTAAAAATAGGCGGTTTTTCGCCTAAGGCAAGGAGGATTGCTTGCTCGGTTATGTTGATATGTGCCGCATACGGAAAAGTCCAGCCAGACATATAACCACCAGAAAGTCGGGCGGCGATTTCTCCGATCATTGCGCCATTTGTGCTAAGCTTAATATCGCCCTTGCACGCTCCGTGAGAAAGATCTAGAGAATGCACTCCTTTTTCAAACGCACATAATATTTGCATTTTTTCATCATCACTTATTTGCGTTGGCATTGTGTGTCCCATTTCTATAAAGTGCGGCGGATAAAAGATATGTCGATCTGCAAATCCTGTAATGATAAGCTGACCTTGATAGAGCAGTGAGTCAATTGAAAACTCTCTTCCGTCTATAAAAGATTCAACAATTGCACTGCCACGGCACGAGTAAAAAATGGAATCTTCAAGTGCTGCAGACAGTTCGCTCTCATTTGAAACAATTTTGCAGCCACGCCCGCCCATGCTATCAACGGGCTTTACCACCAAAGGAAAGCTTGCCCCTTGAAAAAGATTTTTTAGCAAAAAATTATTTTTTGTTGACAGCAATTGATCTTTTGTTACTTCGCAAAAGGAGGGGGAGGGAACATTGTGTTGTGCAAAGCATTGTCGCATACGGAATTTATCTGTGGCGTTAAGGGCTGCTTCATGTGAGTGGGATGGCAAATTGCATTCTTGTGCAATCAGAGAAACTTGTGAAGAAAAGTCAGTTCCTGCGGTAAAAATGGCATGAAGTCCCTTGGTTTTTTGTATCCTTTTGGCAAGATCTACAAGGGAGGGTGAATCTTTTAAGTCAATGTGATAAAAATCATCAGCCAGTGATTTTGCGACGGCAGATGAATTGCCATCAACTACAATTGTGTTAAGATTAAGATTTTTTGCACTTTTAATCGCAGGCTCTTGCATTAATCCTGCCCCAAGAATAAGAATTGTTCGTTTCATTATCTTTTTCCTTTATTAAAAAATTTTATATAAATTTAGAGTTCAACTTGAACTTGAAGTGGTTGAGAAAAGCTGACTAATCCATCAAGAAGAATAGTGGTAATCTTATTATTCACTTTTGTGATACTCACATTTAAAGTGCCTGCAGGTTGTTGTATCTCAAATCTTTGAGAACAATCCGTCATCGCTTGGCAAAGTGCGACAGCCGTCGCAATAGTTCCCGATCCACAGCTGCCTTCTATGATCGTTGAATTAATATTTTGAACAAAGACTGCGGGGATTAAATTAGATTTATTTTTGTCAACAAACATAATCCCAAGTGCAGGAGCATTATTTTTTTTATAAAAAGCATTTTTGATTGACTCAAAAATCTCTGAAGAAAAAGGTATATCAAAAGTGACAAGATGGCAAATTCCTTCAAAGTTTGCTTGAAAAAGCTGGTAGTTTTTGTAGGTAAAATTATTAGTTGTGATGTGTGGTGGAATCATAATTTGTACATTATTAGTCTGCATATCTGTAGAAACGGTGATTGGTAAAGTGCTGCCGCTTACATTGATTGTAAACTCGTCTTTATACAAAAGAGGATGCTGCTTTGCAAGTAAAAGGGCGAAAGATCGTGAGGCATTAACGCAAAACTCCATCCCCGCCATATTCATTTTTGGTTGGTGGGATTGTACACCGTCATCAACAATAAAAGCAATTTGCTCTCCATTAAATTCTTTATGTGCAAGCAATTGTGTAGCAATTTTTTTGTAGTCTTTTTGATCAGTTGGTGTTTTTACAAAAATAGTAATATTGCCGGCGGGGTTTGCTATGATAATATCAAGATTTTTTTTCATAGTTTCAGTGAATCATCTTTGGATAAAAAAATCAAGCAAGTTTTTTTATAGAGTGCATTTTTTAGTTGTCGCAAAGAAAATTATCTAAACTTTTCCTTGCTGTCTTGTAAAAGTCTATTATTTATATTAAGATAAAAAAAATGAGTACAACACATGCTATCAAACAAATCCTTTGTCTTTTTATGGTTATTATATTTGGTTTTCTAGGATTTACACAACACGCAGATCAAGAAAAATCATCGACTCTTATTGATGAAACCTCTTTTATTCTTGGAGGCGAGAATGTTGCTGGTATTACACAAACGACAGAGACTTGAATAAATCAAAATGCTGGGCAAGAAAATTCGCTTTGGCTTTTTATCCGCCTTATTTTGGTGCTTGGCTGTGTCATTACTTCTATTTATGGTTTGGTTTATTTGCTCAAAAAAGGATTAAATCCTCGTGTTCAAGATAATCCTTTTTTAAAACAATTAGTAACGCTTCCTATTGGCACAAATCGTTCTATTCAAGTAGTTTCAGTTGGCACTCAAGCGTTTTTAATTGGCGTAAGTGACTCAAATATTCAGCTGTTAGGTGAAATATCTGACAAGGAATTAATTGATTCGATGATTTTGTCGTCAAGCCAACAACCTACTGGTAAGCGAAAGGATTTTTCATCTATATTAGATGCAATTATTCCGTCCCTTAAAAATAAAAATCCGATGAATGA
>JBOFTD010000044.1:0-1403 GCA_051651885.1 Treponemataceae bacterium | reverse complement strand
TTATGAAGTGCTGAAAACTGACTTTGATGCATTGAGTAAGCTTGTCGAGCTTTCTTTGCATAGTCGAAAGCAACATGATGAAGCCGAGGTTGTATTTAAAAACCCTCAAATGTTTGATAGGATCAAAAGAGCGTGGGCGGTCTGGATGCCCTAATTACTCGCAGCATACTTTGTATGTACTCGTAATTTGCTAATTTTAGAAGCAATCTTCTAAAATTAGTCATTTATATACGGAACTTGTTTCGTATATAAATATTGTTGATTCCAAAACGGGTCGTCCTTTGGTAAGACAAGTCCATCCCACGCAGTATGTTCAAGGCAATAATTACTCGTAGCATACTTTGTATGTACTCGTAATTGACTAATTCTTATAACAATCTTTGATTTTATAAGAATTAGTAGCTGACAAACGGGATTTATTCCGTTTTCAGCATGTATTACTTGCCATGCTTCTATCATACGAGCCTTTAAGGTAGGCACTTCTCATATTAGTTTCATAGATGACTTTAAGACGCCTGTCGCTTCCGATTTGGGCTTCAACTTCTCGCCCTGTGAGTGGGTCTCTCATGGTCTTTTTGCCCCACCAGCCAGCTTTTTGGAGCATGGGCTTTACGTCTTTTGCAAAAAGCCTATACTCTTGTCCTTCTTCAATCGTTTTTGTTACTGCCTTTTTCATGTCTGCTAAAAGGTCAGTTTGCATCATTTTTGCTACGGTAAAACTTGCCGCATGTTCATCAAGCTTACTTGTTTATCAAGTATACATCTTTATATGAAAATCCTACTTTGAGGTTTTTGTTTTTTATATAATCAAGCGCCCCTTTAGGAATCATTCGATCGCTCATTGCTCACCCTTAAATCCTGCATCGCCTTCTGCACGGGATTTAAAAAAACTGGTTGCCATAGTTTTTGCAATATCGCTCATGTCCCAGTCAATGAGTAATTTATCTAACTCGGCTTGGAACTGCTCATAATCATCTGCCTTATCGAGGGCAGCTTGTAGCACGCTTTCTATCTCGTCAGTAATTTTAATCCAGCCAGCCTCTTGCTCTGCCTCAAGGAGTTCATCAATCACATCAATCACATCATCATTTTTTTTATTTTGAGCGTTCAAATTGATTTTTTGTTGATTGAGGGAGCTCTCTTCGCTCGTAAGTCGACCGCCCACAAGAGAATCGCCTTTAACAGGATGAGAAAGCCCCAGCAAATTACGTAACTCATCTGATTTAACCTCAAGCCCTTGAGAGCCGAGTTTTTTCCCACACTCGAACGGCAGACGTGTCAGAAAGCCAGCGGCTTTGATAGAGTAAGAGAATGCCGTCAACGCCAGTCACTTATTGCCACCTGTAAGCTCTAATCGCAGTTGCTCTATAACTTGGCTAACGCTCATTTTTTGCTCTTGTGCT
>JBOFTD010000043.1:0-1902 GCA_051651885.1 Treponemataceae bacterium | reverse complement strand
GTGAGCGCGGTTGTATCATTGCAGCTTTGCCAAAAAAATGTAGAATCAGAGACATGCATACAAAGCCGATTGAACCTGCAACGCGAATTTTTCCATAATTCATGTGTTTTTTTCCAAGAACCATGTTTATTAGCGTATCAGAAAAGGGAATGATCGATTTAAATCCTATTGAGTAGAGAGATAAAAAAAGAGCTGAAAACCAAAATCCTGTCTTTAAAATTAACGGGATGGGAAGGATAACCATTGAAAATGCAAAAACCAATAATGCAATCGTATAATCTCTTTTTTGAAAAGATTTTTTTACCGCAAAAGAGCTAATTAAAAAGGCAATAAAAAGTCCTGAAAAGTCAAAAATAGCTAAAAGTATTCCAATGGTCGCTACAGAATAGTCCATATTTTTGAGGATGAGCGGCAAATAAGCATTCATAACACCATAAATAGTGTACAAAAAAAAGATGGACACAATCATTTTTGCAGTATAGCTAAAAATACATTCTTTGGGAAGTATCGATTTTACATCGCTTCAAATCATTGTAAACTTTCTATTTTTTATGACGGATTCCATGATACGGTGCGTAAAATATCGCTAAAGACTCCTGCAGCCGTTACATCTGATCCTGCTCCGTAGCCTCTAATGGTGAGCGGAATGGGCGAGTATCGCTGGGTAAAAAAGACGAAGGCATTTTCTCCGTTTTTAATTGTGTAAAGGGCATCGTTATTGGTTACTTCAATACAACCGACTTCGCATACGCGGTTTTCTATGGTTGCAGCCATGCGGAGTACTTTTTGTTGTGCCTTCAGTTTGCTCATTTTATCTAAAAAGTATTCATCAAGGCTCGGCAATTTTGCCAAAAATTCTTCAATACTACCAGAATCATCAAAATCATCAGGAAAAACACGATTAATAATAACATCTTCGAGTTCGATATTAAATCCCGCTTCCCTTGCAATGATTAGTGCTTTGCGTGCAACATCAAGCCCAGAAAGATCGTCTCGGGGATCTGGCTCGGTAAAGCCTTTTTCTTTGGCTTCAAGAACAGCTTGGCTAAAATTAATTCCATCATCAAGGCGGCCAAAAATATACGAAAGCGATCCTGACATAATTCCTGCAAATTTTACTAAACGGTCGCCTGATTTAAACTGATTTTGCAAGGTATCGATAATAGGAAGTCCCGCTCCAACATTTGTTTCGTATAAAAATCGTCGTCCCATCTCATTGGAAACAGAGCGCAAACGTTTATAATAGTCAAAATGAAGAGAATTCGCAGTTTTATTTGCAGTACAAATATGCATTCCCGCCTTAAAAATATCCAAATAGCGTTTTGGTAAGTCATGCGATGCAGTGCAATCAACAAAAACAGGATTTAATGGCTTTTCTCTTTTTACAAAATCGATAATAGTATCAACAAGCGATTTTTGATCAGCTTTTTTAAATTCTTCTTGCCAGTTTTGAAGAGCAATTCCATTTTCATTTAAAAGAAGCGTCGATGTATTAGCAATTCCCACGACCTTAATTTCAACTTTTTGATCTAAAAGTTTTTCTTGCTGCATTTTTATTTGATTCAGCAAGGATAATCCAATCGTTCCAATGCCACATAAAAAAATATTGATTATTTGATTTGTGTTAAAAAAGAATTGATGAGCAGAGCGAACAGCCACATCTCCGTCATTTCCCTTTATTACACAACTAATTGAGCGTTCAGAAGATCCTTGTGCTATAGCAAGAAGATTTATGTCACTTGAGGCAAGAGCGTTAAAAAATCTCCCTGCAACGCCTCGTTTTGCTTTCATGCCATCGCCAACAATTGAGACAATGGCAGTATTTTCTTCTATTGCGATAGGTAAAATTATTCCTGTTTTAATTTCAAGATCAAATTCATTTATTAAAGCGTCTTTGCAATG
>JBOFTD010000042.1:0-8377 GCA_051651885.1 Treponemataceae bacterium | reverse complement strand
ACTTTTTTGCCTGCCGTTAAGATTTATAGTGATGGGAAAAATAGGCGTCGTTTTTTCAAGCACTGATTTTGGCCCTGAAACGCGCACCGTAACAGGATCAATGTTATAGGATTTTACTTCGTAGCCTTCGGGAAGATTTCCTGAAAATTCAATGCCAATTGATAATGATGAGAAAAGTTTTTCTTCTAAAATGACGGAAACAAGCTTGGGATCTGTTTCTATCTGAATAGGATTAATTTTTGTTGCTTCATTTGAAAGGCGAATTTTTACAGGAACGGTATACGTGCCTGCTTCCGTGTAGGGCATTAAATCCAAGTAAGCGGTAAAATCTTCATCTTTTAGTGTTACAACTTGTTGCGTTTCGCTGGTGATTGTAACACGAACTTGCTTTGTATAGGCATTCACCGGCGTTAAATTTGTGTCAGATTCAATGATGAGTGGTATAGAAAAATTTTTTTCGTCTAAAGAGACGTAGTTGTGGATGAGGAAAAATCCAGCGGCAAAAAAAATACAAAAAACTTTTTCCACCCAGTTTTTCGATATATGATCAAGAATTTGTCGTGTCATCAAAATCTTCCTTTTCGATTGTTTGACTTGCGATAGTAGAAAGCTGTGCTGCGAGCATCGAGTTTAATTGTTCAAGCGTTAAATCGTAGTAGAGCTTTGAATCAAAGGCAAGGCTTATGGCTCCTGTTTCTTCTGAGACTATTAACACAACTGCATCGCTTTCTTCTGATAATCCGAGTGCTGCACGGTGACGAGTTCCAAATGTTTTTTTTATGTCACTTTGTTCCGAAAGTGGTAAAAAACATCCTGCCGCAAGAATTTTTTGCCCTTGTATGAGAACTGCACCATCATGTAAGGCAGTATCAAATTCAAAAAATGAAAGTAGTAAGCTTGAAGAAATTTCTGCATTCATTTTTACGCCTGTTTCGACAATATTTTTTAAGTTGACCCGCCTTACAAAGGCAATTAACATTCCTCGTCGTTTTTTTGCAAGATCTTCGGCAACAATTAAAACTGAGTCAATATTTGAGTGTTTCATTTTGCTGCCAATTTTAAACCAATCGCCTTGCCCTAATTTTATAAAGATTTTACGAATTTCGGGCTGGAAAATAATGGCAATTCCTATAATAACTCCCGGTGCAATCGTTTCCATTAGCCAGCGAAGTGTTGATAAATTCAACAATAAAATGATCGCATAGCTTAATATGAGAACAATCGCACCTTGTATTAATTGTAGCCCATAACTGCGAATGACAATGGTGTATAGCTTATATAAAACAAAGGATAGCAATGCAACATCAAGTAGTGGACGTAAAAAATAGGAGTAGAACTCAATTACAGAATCAAAATTAGTCATTGTAATTCCATTTGTGTTTCAAAAAAATAATCATTATGTATTTTTAGTGTATGTTTTTAGGGAACTTTTTTCAAGTCATATTGTGGATTTGCTCTTTTTTTTGAACACAGTATTTGTGCATTCATTGCAATTTGAAAAGGAGCAAGTCCCGCGCTCTCTAAAATTTCACTGCGCTTACCGTGTGGTAAAAAACTTGAAGGAAAGGCACAAACTTGTGAATTTACTGGAATATTATGAGTGAATAAAAGATTTTGCAAGTATTCGCTTATGCCACCGGTTTTAACGCCGTCTTCTATAAAAATAATTGAAGAGTAGTTTTTTGATATTGATAAAAAATAATCTTCATCGATGGGTTTTACAAAACGTAAATTATAAATATCGTTTGAAATCCCTTTTAGAAAAAGGAGTCGTGATGTTTCAAGTGTTTCTGCAAAAATTCCGCCGGTGCAAATCAATAATAAATCAGAATCTTCTGCTTGCGCGGTAAAAACGCCACGTCCAATTTGAATTGGTAGAGCGAACGATTCAGTTTCCTGTGGACAATTTGTTTTTGGATAGCGAATTACGGTTGAAATAGTGGAAGTGCTTGCCCAATTAAGACATAAATCAAGCTCATTTGCTGACGCGGGGCATAAAATATTGAGTTTTGGCAGCGGGCGAAGAAGTGAAATATCAAAAATGCCTTGATGTGTTTCTCCGTCATCTGGAACGGCACCGCATCGATCAATGGCAAAAATAACAGCATCTTTTTGTAATGCAATGTCGTGAATAACTTGGTCAATTGCCCTCTGCAAAAAGGTCGAATAAATGGCAACTACAGGCTTTAATCCAGCTGCAGCTAAACCTCCCGCAAAGGTCACGGCGTGTTGTTCTGCAATGCCAACATCAAAAAAGCGATGCGGAAAGGTGTGCGAAAAATAATAAAGTCCCGTTCCCTTTGTCATCGCAGCGGTAACTGCAACAATTTGTGAGTTTTGTTTAGCCAGTGCAACAATCGAGTGCGAGAAAGCCTCAGTAAAAGTGATTGTTTCTTTTTTTTCTACTTTTCCGTCGTTTACTAAAAATGGCCCAATACCATGAAATGTTGCAGGATCGCTTTCGGCAGGAGCATAGCCACGTCCTTTTTGTGTGACTACATGCACAATAACAGGGCGATGGAGATTTTTGCTACGATTAAAAGCACTCGTTAACTCTTCCATGTTGTGTCCATCAAGCGGCCCAATATAATCAAACCCAAAATCAACAAAAAGATTTGTTTTGTAAAAAAGAGCTTTAATGCCTCTTTTTAGGCGAAAAATTACGGCTGATAAAAATTTATTAAAAAAAGGAATTCGATCAATTAACCAGTTAAAACGATGGCTAAAAGATTTGTATTGTTGTGTTGTGGTAAGGCGACTTAGGTATTTAGAAATAGAGCCGGTATTTTTGCTAATTGACATTTGATTATCGTTTAAAACGACAATCAGATTTTTAGAAAGTTGGCCTGCGTGGGAAAGTGCTTCAAAAGCCATTCCTCCCGTCAAAGCACCGTCACCGATAATTGCAACGACTTTTCCATCGTGATTTTGCAGGTTTCTGCCCACCAATAAACCTAGAGCGGAAGAAATTGATGTTGATGAATGCCCCACACTAAAAAAATCATGAGGGCTTTCTTCTTGGCGAGTAAATCCCGATATGCCATTTTTTGTTCGCAGTGTTGAAAAGCTATTAAAACGATCGGTTAAAATTTTATGTGTATAGCACTGATGAGAAACATCCCAAATTAATGCATCATGAGGACTTTTAAAAGATTGATGCAATGCAATGGTTAGCTCAACAGCACCTAAATTACTGGCAAGGTGGCCTCCATTTGTGCCAACGACCTTTATAATTTCTTTACGTATTTCTTTTGCAAGATTTTCTAATTCATTTGTTTGAAGATTCGCTAAATTATAGGGGAGAGTCTTATTTTCCAATACAAAATGCTCCAACTATTGGTAAGATAAAAATACGACCGCATCGTGTAATTACAATTACGGTCGCAATTCATAAGCTATTTTTTGTTTTTGTGTCGATTTTTTCTTAATTTTTTCTTTCGCTTATGAGTTGCTATTTTTTGTTTTTTCCGTTTTTTTCCGCAAGGCACAATGGCTCTCCTATTATGTTTATTTCTTTCTATTATCAACTTTTTTTTTATTTCAGTCAAGGGGGTATGTAAAATTATTAAAACTCCAAATTGTAATCTGCATGAAATAATAAAGATTTTATTGAGAGTGACTAAGAGAGAAAAAAAATATTTTAAAAGTCGTGTTTTAATAAAATAAAACTTGCTTTTTTCTTTTGTTTCACGTAGAATGAGGTTTAAAAGAGGAAATTGTGAAGTTTGTTAGTACGCGGAACAAAAAAAAAGAAGTTAGTTTTTCTCAGGCGATTCTTGACTGTTTGCCTCAGGATGGAGGATTATACGTTCCTGCGTATGAAGAAAATTTGCGTCCATGGATTTTTTATATGGATGAAACAACTACTTTTTCTTCGATTGCTGGTGCTTTAACATCTGCTTTGATTAAGGATGAATTTAGCCCTATTATTTCTGAGGCTATTGCAACAACGGCGTTTCCTTTTAGTCCTGAGTTAAAACAACTAGAAGACAAGCTTTATGTGTTAGAGCTTTTTCATGGGCCAACAGGAACTCACCGAGATTTTGGTATTTCTTATATGGCGTCTTGCCTTGAACATATTTTATTGATGGCAGAAAAACAAGCAATTATTTTAACCGTAACTACTGGAAAAACAGGCGTATCCGTTTCAAAGGCAATTAAAAACAAAAAACATATTAAAGCGGTTTTGCTTTATCCTGAAGGCACAATGCACGGGCTTGATCAAAATGATTTTATCTGGAACGGCGGAAATATTTACCCCGTTGAGGTTGCAGGAACAGAGGACGATTGTTATAAACTTGTTGGTGAAATTTTTAATAATCATGAGTTGGTTTCTCGTTACGGTTTAACGCTTGCAAATTCTGCGAATATTGCTCGTTTGATTTCGCAAACTTTTTTGTTCATCTATGCATTTACTCGCTTAAAGAAAAAACTTTCTGGCGATATTTTTTATGCACTTTCCGCTGGTAATTACGGCACATTAGCTGCGGGGCTTTATAGTTGGAAATTTTCTTTGCCGGTTAATGGATTTATAACACAGTCTACAAATAGTCTTATAACAGGTATTAACGGGCGTTGTATTATCCCAGATTCAATTGTTTCTTTGGACAAACGAACGGCGGCAGATCCTGCAGATCCTTCTCATTTAGAACGACTAGAAGATGTTTTTCTTGCAAATCCTGCAGTGTTGAATGGTATGATTTTTCCGTCAAAGGTTGAAACTGCAGATTATGAGCATGCAATGAAAACTTTTTTTGTCGAGCATAAAACCTTCATTGACGATCAAACCGCAATTGCTTACTCGGCGATACAAAAACGAAAAAATCTTGTCGAGGAAGATGACGGATGTGTCGTGTTATTTTCTCGCACACATCCAATACATTCAAAAGATAAAATTAAATTTATTTGCGGAGAAGAGCCTGTAATGCCCGAGCATTTTTCATTTCTTTTTGAAAAAAATAAGCCAGAGAAAAAAATAGATTTAGATATCAGCAGTGTAATCAAAATTTTAGACGAAATTTCTTAAGTTTATTGGCTTACATGATAAGAAAAACTGGAGAAATTCAGGAGCTTTTAAAAACCTTTTGAGCATAACGTAAGTGGAGCGATATTTATTTGCCTTGCCCGTAATAGGAATTAGCTCCGTGTTTTCGCTCGTAATGCTTGTTCACAATATAGCCTTCAAGTGGTTTTGCCTGAGGATTAATTTGCAAGGTAACCCATGCCATGCGAGCAACTTTCTCCAAGACAGCCGCGTTATAGACACTTTTGTGAGCATTTTCGCCCCATGTAAACGGCCCGTGCCCTGCAACAAGCACCATAGGATTTTCATGTGGCAAAATATTTAATTGCGCATAGGTATCAACGATGAGTTTTCCCGTTTCTTGTTCATAATTTTTTTCAACTGCATGTTGCAAAATAACGTTTGTACAAGGAACTTCCAGCGGAGAATGATCGGCGTGCGTTGTGCCAAAAAGCGGAATGGATTTTTTTGCCTGAGCCCATGCGGTCGCATAGGGTGAGTGCGTATGCGTAATGCCTGCAATTTTTTTTGCTTTTTCAGAGCTTGTAGCAAAGGCCTTATAAATTTCTATATGAGTCGCAGTGTCAGACGAAGGATTTAACTTTCCCTCAACAATGCGTCCATCTAAGTCAACAATAACGATGTCCTCAATTTGTAACTCATCGTACGGAACGCCAGAAGGCTTAATTGCAAGAACCGCCTCGTTTTTATCAAAGGCAGAAACATTGCCCCACGTATAAATTGCTAAATTCCGCTGCGGAATTTCCATATTCGCCTTGTATGATTCTTCTTTTAGATCAGTATATTTTGACATAAACACCCTTTAAATATTTGAGTTAAAATTAATTTTCTGTTACGTACACTTTCTTAAGAATAACACAGTTTTTTTGAACTTGCAACAAAAAAATCAAAACTCACAGTTTGTAAGTGATGTAATATTTTTGCATGAACGTTATTCTTTAATTAAAAGATCGTATACGTCGAGGGATGTTTTTGCGTTATGGATATTTTTGCGAAGCGTTTCATCTTTTAATTTGACACTAAAGTAGGAAAGCGTTTGCAGGTAATATGCGTGTTGATTAAACGCCGCTGCAATCATAAAAAGCAGGCAAACAGGTTCGTTGTCAATTGCATGAAAGTCTATAATTTTTGTCTTAGAAATTCCAACTGCCATGACTAAATCTGTTACTGATGGCAATCGCACATGCGGAATTGCAATGCCACATCCAATTGCTGTTGACATTAATTCCTCTCGCTTAATAATTTCAGTTGTGAGCTCTTTTGGGTTTTTTATTTGCGGAGCCGTACTTAAATTGTTTGCAAGATCGACTAAGGCATCATTTTTAGTCGAGTAGTTTAAAAAAATAATTCTATCTGGCGAAAGAATATTTTTTATAAGAATAGGCGTTTTCGCAGGTGTCGTTTTTGTATTTTTTCCTAATCGCTCGGAAATCCAATTTTCAATTTCATCTTTTTTAAAGCGCCAAACTGTTCCAATTTTTCCCGATGGAATTTCGCCTTTTTGAGCCCAATCATAAACGGTTCGCTCAGATACTCTTAAATATCGTGCAACTTCCTCTATTGTTAAAATATTTTCTTCCACGACAACTCCTCTATCTAAGCATTTTATTGAATATCTTGCATTGAATATAATTTTATGTCAATAGTTGCAAAACTATTATTTCAAAAGTGAAAATTATTTTTTATTTTTGTTGCTTATCTAGTAAAAAAAAGATATGATTGTTTTTCTATGAAAAAAAATTTTTTGTTCGCGTGTACGTTCTTTTTAGCCAATTTTCTTTTTGCAGAAGTTAATTTACTTGGATCTATTTCTTTTGGATTTACAAGTGAAAGCCTCTTTTATCAAGGAAATGAGCTTTATGAAACAAATACTCCAATAATTTTTTCCTTGCAATCTGATTATTTTCATACCCTGAATAGCTCGATAGGATTTTCTTTGAAAACAGATTTTTCGATTAATTTTCTTAACTCATTTGAAAATAGAAATATCTCTTATTCTCATCAATTAAATATTGCACAAGCAGAGCCTTCTTTATCTTTTGGGATTGTTCCTTCATTTATTTTTCGCCATACACTGAGTAGCTTTCAAACATTATCATATCGACTTGGTGTTGGTTATTTTTTTACGCATTACAATATTCGCATGACCGAAGATTTTTTAACTCCTGAAGGGAGAAATTTTCACTCAATCGTATTGCAAAATCAAAAAAATACATTTGGCATTGATACTGATCTTTATTTTAGTTTTGGAAAAAATGATATTTCACATGGAATTTTTCTCAATTTAGTCTATACTTTTATTGAACATAACACGCACCTTTATTCAAGAAGTTGGAATCAGGCAAATGCCGTTCGTATTTCTTTGGGATATAAAGTTGGAGGATCTTTTATTCTTCCGCATGAAGTTGCTTTGTATAAAGAAAATGCGGGCAAAACAAATAATTCTGAAAAAAAGGTGACATCATTTACGCCGCCGAAAAAGAAAATGACGCAAGATGCGGTGCAAAAAGAATATAATAAATTGGTCAATAAACTTGATGAAAAAGCAAAGGGAGTAGAGAGCCCTATTATCATTTTTGATTTTACGAGACAAGAGCATGAGGAACAAAAATCGACATCAATTACCATGAGTTATAAAAATTTTTCTGAAAAAGCAATAAAAAATATTATTCTTAATGTAACTCCGCTTGATAAAAATAATAAAACACTCAGAAATCTATCAACTGTACTTGAGACGAATGCCATTGCTGAACCAGATAAACACTCTCTGGAAGGAATGTTTTTTAATAATATTTGGAGTGGAGTTTCTATTGGAGGCGTGCAAATAGATACGGTAACTGTTGTTTTTATAGATAATTCTTCAGCGAAAATAAATAATCCTAATTCCATCATAGTGAGCGAAAAAGAAAGACAGGCTCTTTCGTATTACGAAGAACAATTATATTAAAATACTTATTTAAATCCCGCTTTGTAAACTTGCAATTTCACGGTTAGTTAACGAGCGTTCAATTTTTATATCAGATTCGTAGGTTTTAATTAAAAGTGGCTCGTGGGAATTATCTTGTTGTACTTGAACAATCGGCATTTTTATATGCATTGTTGAAATATCAACAACGCGACCGCTTTGTCCATTCGTTAGGCGAACATAGGTGCCGATTGGATAAAGGGAAATAATCGAGATAAGTGCTTTGATAACATTTGGATCAAACTGAGTATTGGTGCTTTTTAAAAGCTCGATGACCGCCGCATGATCGCCGCGTGATTTTTGATATTTTTGAGGCGAGGTAATTGCTTCAAAAGCACAGGCGACAGCAATAATTTTTGCAAAAGGTG
>JBOFTD010000041.1:0-9763 GCA_051651885.1 Treponemataceae bacterium | reverse complement strand
ATTACAAAGATAAATTTTTTGACGCTGCTGTTAATCAGGCAATTTATGAGGGTAAAATTTGGGGAGTACCTATCGAAAATACCATTGCTGCAATGGTATTTTATAATAAAGAACTTTTTGAAAAACATGGTTGGAGTGAGCCTAAAACTATCAGTGAGTTGGAATCTCTTGCTGAAAATATGCTTGCTGCAGGAATTATACCGTTTTCTCTTGCAAATAAAACTAAATGGACAGGTTCTATGTACTATATGTACTTAGTTGATCGTATTGGTGGTAGTGATGTTTTTTATAATGCTGCAAATCGTGTAAATGGTGGAAGTTTTGAACATCCTGCCTTTATTGAAGCGGGTAAAAAACTTGTGGAGTGGGTTGATCGAGGGTTTTTCAATGATGGATTTAATGGCCTTGATGAAGATACAGGACAATCTCGTATGCTTTTATACACAGATAAGGCTGCGATGACTATTATGGGATCGTGGTTTTTACAGACTGTGCAAGGGGAAAATCCTGATTTTATGAAAAAAGTAGGAGCCTTTGCTTTTCCTGCTTATGACGGTGGACTTGGAAATGCAAATGCTGTTGTTGGCACTGTTGGAGATAATTTTTATCATATATCAGCAAATAGTAAAAATCCTGAGGCTGCATTCAAGTATCTTCAGTATATTATTGATGATGAATCTGTAAAAAATCGTATTCAAGCAGGAAAAATTCCTCCGGTAAAAGGTGTTGTGCTTACTGACGAAAAAACTCAAATGGTACTTGATATTATCAATAAAGCTCCTTCTGTTCAACTTTGGTATGATCAGTATTTACCATCAGAACTTGCAGAGGTTCATAAAGACACTTTACAGTCAATTTTTGGTAAAATAATGACACCAGAAGCCGCCTGTAAAGAATGGGAAGTGCAAGCGAAAAAAATCTTAGGGTCTTCAAATTAAGAGTCGTATTGTTTTATAAAATGCATATAGGCATACTCGTATGCTTATTTTGAGTATCGATATGTCTGTGTGCAAATTATTTACAAAAAAATCAAAAAGATAATTTTTGAAAAAGGAGTCTTATGTCTTTTATAACGAGTAATAATGTGAATGATATACGAAAAAGAGAAACACTAAGCATTTCGATTGTTTTTTTGATGCCGGCTTTTTTCTTTTTAACCGTGTTCGTTTTTTATCCTATATTTGATTCTTTTTATTTAAGTTTATTTGAGTGGAATGGAATAGATCCGACAAAGCTTTTTGTTGGATTGCAAAACTGGACAACTTTATTAAGCGATGTACGATTTTGGCGATCGCTTATGAATAATATTGTTGTTTTGGTTCTTTCAATAGCTATTCAGCTTCCTATAGCAATGCTTATAGCTCTTTTGCTTGATTATGCAGGACGCAAGTGGAGTTTTTTACGCTCTATTTATTTTTTACCAATGCTTATGTCTTCTGTTGCTATAGGTTTTTTGTTTCGGTATGTTTATGATCCTCAATTTGGTTTACTAAATGCTTTTTTTCAACTTTTTGGACAAGAAAAATTTATTGATCTTTTAGGTAGTTCTAAATATGCCTTATTTTCAGTTATTGCAGTAATTTGCTGGCAATTTATTCCATTTTACATAATTTTGTTTGTCGCAAGTATTTCATCAGTTTCTGCTGATATTTTTGAGGCTGCAAAAATTGATGGAGCGACGTATAAAAAATATGCATTGACTATTGCTGTTCCTTGCATGAAATCAACGGTAAAAAGTTCCATTATTTTATCAATGGTAGGTTCTTTAAAATATTTTGATTTAATTTACGTTATGACAGAAGGGGGGCCTAATGGAGCGACGGAGCTTATGGCAACATATATGTATAAAAACACCTTTTTGTCCTTAAAACTTGGTTATGGTGCTACTATCGCCTTTGCTATTTTAGTTATTATTTCTCTTTTATCATTGGGAACGATGAAACTTATAAATAATGATGGAGATGATTAATATGCAAAAAATAAACTATAAATTTGATTGGTCCAAAAAACTGGTTATCACTCTATTATTGTTTTGGGCTATCCTTTCAATGTTACCCTTTTATTTTATGGCTGTATCAGGATTTAAGCAACAGTTTGAAATTTTTACTAAAGGAGTTTTTGCCCTTCCGCAAAAAATAATATTTGAAAATTATATTGCTGTTCTTAATGGAGGTATTGCAACTTTTTTCATTAATAGTGTTATTGTAACGCTTGTTTCAATGGTTATTATTGTCATCGCATCATCCTTTGCTTCATATATTTTTTCCCGTTTGAAATTTAAAATGAATAAAGCTCTTTTTTCACTTGTTGTTATTGCAATGACAATTCCTGTTCACGTTACACTCATTCCCGTCTATTTGCTTACACAAAAAATTGGATTATATAATAGTGTTTGGGCTTTAATTGGCCCTTATGTTGCATTCAATTTACCCATTTCAATTTTTATTTTAACAAATTTTATGAAAGAGATTCCTCGTGAACTTGAAGAGAGTGCAGAAATTGATGGTTGTAATCGATGGGTAGCTTTTTTTAAAGTTATCTTTCCTCTTTCGATGCCTGGTCTCTCAACAATTGCAATTTATGCTATTACGGTGATGTGGAATGAATTTATTTTTGCTCTTGTTTTAACTCAGTCCCGTGAAAGCAGAACTCTCCCGCTTTCAATTTGGGAGTTTCAAGGTCAGTATAGTTCAAATGTTCCGATGGTTATGAGCGTTTTAACTATTTCGGCACTTCCTATGATTCTCGCTTTTGTTATTGCACAAGAAAAAGTAATCAAAGGTATGATGGCGGGAGCGGTAAAGGGTTAGCGGCAAAAACTAAAATCGTATAATTATTAAAACGTCGTCAAAAACTTTATTTATAATAAAAATTGTCTAAGAAGACAAAGAAAAGGAGAAAATATGAGTTATAAAGAAAAAAAATTATCAATTAATGAGCGTGTAAAAGACTTGCTTTCAAAAATGACAACGGAAGAAAAAGCGTATCAATTGACTTCTTCTTGGTCATATGATTTTACTGACTATGACTTTACTTTTGATTGTGAAAAACTGCTCAAAATGTTTCCTCATGGACTTGGTCAAATGACTCGGCTTGGTGGTGCTTTACCTATTCGTCCGAAGGATTTACCCGCTCTATATAATAAAATTCAAAAGTACTATATCGAAAATACACGACTGGGTATTCCTATTATGTTTCATGAAGAATCTTGCAGTGGTGCAATGTTTCAAGGCACTACTAATTTTCCTCAGGCTATTGGTGTTGCTTCAACTTTTAATACTGACTTGTGTGAAGAAATGGCAGATATTATTGGAAAAGAACTCAAATATGCAGGAGCACATGAAACGCTTGCTCCGCTTTTAGATGTAACGCGTGAACCTCGTTGGGGAAGAACAGAAGAAACCTTTGGAGAAGATCCCTATCTTGTAAGTCAAATGGGAATGGCTTATATTCGTGGCATTCAAAAAAATAATATTTTAGCAACAGGAAAACACTTTGTTGCTTATGGTGCAGCCGAAAAAGGATTTAACTGGTCTCCAGGGCAAGTTCCTGAGAGAGCTATGCGGGAAGTGTATCTTGCTCCATTTGAAGCTGCTATAAAAGAAACAAATCTTGGGGCTATTATGCCTGCCTATCAGGAAAATGATGGAGAGCCTTGCCATTCTTCAAAAAATCTTTTGAAAACTATTTTGCGTGATGAGTGGGGTTTTAATGGTCTTGTAGTAACAGACTACAGCGGCTTAGTTTTACTTGAGAGTTTTCACAAACTTTTTCCCGATTATGCTTCAATTGCTAAGCGTGCTATTGAGTGTGAAATTGATGTTGAATTACCAAGTCATGCCGTTTATGGAAAAGTTCTTGCCGATGAAGTTGAAAAAGGAACTATTGATACTGCTTTGTTTGAAAAAGTTGTTTCGCGTGTTTTAAGTAAGAAATTTGAGCTTGGTCTTTTTGATAATCCTTATATTGATGAAAAACCTTCTTTTGATATAAGAAATTCAGAAAGCCAAAAAATATCTTTAGAGGTGAGTCGACAAAGTATAATTCTTCTAAAAAATGATGGCATTTTACCACTTGAAAAAAGTAAAAAAATTGCACTTATTGGGCCAAATGCTCATCTTGCACGCAATCACTTAGGAGATTACGCATATAATGCCCATCTTGAGCACATGGTAAATTCCTTTGCCGCTGTTGAACAAGGACGAAATGAGGGAGGCGTTGATTTTACAAATAATGAAAAACAAAAACGTAATAGTAAAAAATTTGGTGAGTTCGTAAAAGATTATGATGCAACATCTATTTTTGAGGAAATTACTAACAAGAAAGTGAGTGTTTCCTACGAGCAAGGATGTCATATTTTTACACGAGATCAAAATCTTTTTGACAAAGCTGTTAATCTTGCAAAAAATTCTGATGTGATTGTTGCTGTTCTAGGTGATAAATCAGGACTTGATGAAACTGCTTCAAGTGGTGAATCTCGTGATCGATGCGATTTAACCTTATTACCTCCTCAAGAGGAATTATTACAAGCATTGTGTGGTTTAGGGAAACCTGTTATTTTGATGCTTGTTCATGGACGCCCAGTAACGCTGCCTCGTTTAGAAGAAAAAATAAATGCGATTGTTGCAACATGGCTTCCAGGTGAAAAAGGTGGAGAGGCGATTGCTGATGTTTTATTTGGAGATTATAACCCTGGTGGAAAACTTCCAATAACTTTTCCTCGTCATGTGGGACAACTTCCAATTTATTATGGCCATAAACCTTCGGCAGGAGCAAAAAGAATGTGGGGCGGGTACAGTGATGGATCTCATGAACCTTTGTATCCCTTTGGTTTTGGATTAAGTTATACTCATTTTGAGCTTTCTGATTTCGCTGTTGAAAAAGAACAGCTTTCTTGCAAGGATAGTATAAAAATTACTTGTTCTATTAAAAATATTGGTAAACGTGAAGGCGATGAAGTTATACAGGTGTATTTTAGAAATAATGCACAGGGTGTTACCCGTCCCGTAAAAGAACTAAAGGCTTTTAAAAGAGTTTCGCTTGTGGCAAATGAAAAAAAATCCCTTTCATTTGAAGTGCCAATTAATATGCTAGGCTTTTATGATGAAGATATGCAATTTTCATTAAAAAAAGCACCTATTGATATTATGATTGGAACCAGTGCAGAAAATATTCTTTGGACAAAACAAATTCAATTGATTGATTCAGCTATCATTAACAAAAAAGATTTTACTTCAAAAGTTTGTGAGCTTTAAAAATCAATTTTTAGCTTTGAAATAAGTATGTATTTTTTATCATGTCTTATTTCAAAGTTTTTTTTTCGTTGGTGGTTATAGTTTTTATCTCTCAAATTTTATTTTTTAAACTAAAGAATTCTTATTAAAATTTTGTATCGGCAGAGAAAAAATGAGCAAGTTCAATTAATTCGGGGCGATATTCAAAATGCATCGTATCATACAAATTCCATGATCCTCCCCAAATAAATCCTTCTTCCTTAAAAAAGTCGATAACCACAGCAGGCGGTTGCCAAAGTTGTCTTTGCGGAATTGTAAGCCACTTATCATTTCTCACTCGCTCCCAATCCCAAAATGATGGAATGCGATCAAATCCCTTAAAAACCAAATCAATCGCCAATCCATAACTATGATTGCTTCGTTTGTTGGTGCGAGCAATTGATCGCCAGTTATAACCGCCAACATCTATAATGGAATTGATAAATGTTTCGACGCTGCGATTTACCTCTGCTTCTTGATAAATTTTTGCATTAATTCGTTGCAGTGCATCACTAATTTCTTGATGAATATTTGCTCGTTTGCCTAAAAAAAAAGATTTTATAATTTTTGCTTCGGTGCTACGTCTGTCTGGCGTTTCAAATAATGCACAGAATAGCCATTCCTCTTGTGGAAAATAGCTGATCTGTCTCGTATTTGCTTGATGTTTTATCTCTTTTATGACATCCTTAGAAAAAAGTGTCGGATCGCGAGGAGATCCTGTGTACATATATAAAGGATATTTATCATATTTTTGCCAATCATTTTTCAGCTGCTCGGGCAAAATTCGCCCTGTTGCCCAATAAAATTTTTTACCATTATGGAGCTCTAAAACCCAGTCGTCATCTTCAATATGAATGGATTTAATTTTTGAAGGGTAGGCACATTTAAAGGCTGCAAAAACAGATCCTCCTTGCTTATCAATAGGGGGATTTTTTTTTACTATTGTGCTAATATCGTTTTTTATTTTTTGATACGCGTTTTTATCAATTTCGATTTTATCCTGTAAGATCACAGTCTCCTCTATGATTTTTTTTTCAGTATTTTTATCATCAAGATTCTCTGTGGAAACACATTGCGGAATCATAAAAATAGAAAAAAAACACAACAAGAAGAGAATTTTTTTTTGCATGTATTATCTCAGTATTTTGGGATCAAAAGCATCGCGCAGGCCATCACAAATAAAATTAAACGACATAACGGTAATCAAAATACACACACCGGGTGGTACCCAAATATTGAGAAATTTACGCAAAATTATTGGATCATTGACGGCATTTACCATATTTCCCCATGAGGCATACGGAAAGGGTAGGCCAAATCCCAAAAAACTTAGTGCTGATTCAACCAAGATAATGCTGCCAATTCCAAGTGTTGCAATTACAATAAGTTGTGGCATGATATTAGGAATAAGATGTTTGAAAATCTGTTTTAGGGGATGGATGCCTGTTGCCTTCACGGCAATCATAAACTCTCTTTCGCGAAGCGTTAAAATTTGCCCGCGTACCAAACGTGCAATTCCAGCCCAGCCTAAAAACCCTAAAAGAAAAACTAAGTAAAAAATGCGATGTTGCTGCGTAATTTTAAGAGTAATCATAATTGAAGAGCAAATAAGCATAATCGGTAAAGACGGTATGCAGCTAAAAATATCGACGATTCTCATAATTAAACCGTCAAGCCATTTTCCATAAAAACCTGCAATACCGCCAAGAAAAACGCCTAGCAAAAGTTGCAAAAAAATGACACCGAGCCCAATAATCAGAGAAATACGCCCTCCATACATGAGGCGAATAAAAACGTCTCTGCCATCACGATCCGTACCGAGTAGATGATTTTTGATCGGTGGAGCTCGACGAAGAATTTCAATGTTTTGGTTAGAAAAATCGGTGATTACATTTTGATCAATTTCAACTCCATCTTGAATAAAAAAAATCGAGTATTCGCCATAGGGATGAAAAAAGGGTCCGATAAATGAAAATAAAATCATAAAAAGCAAGGTGTATAAACCAGTGAGTGCGAGTTTATTTCGTTTAAATCGCAAAAAAACGAGTTGATTTGGCGTAATAATATAAGAGTTGTCGTCTTTTTCCATTTGAATATGATAAAAGAAAAAATATGCTTTAGTCAATATGGGAACACGAGAAAGCTGTTTTTGCTTGTCGAGAATAGTGATACAAAAAGAAAGATTATTGTTAACATCTAAAAAATAAAATAATATAGTTTGTATCTTATTTTTACATTTTTTGATATTCGGTATTATAGCTCTTGACAAAAATCTTTTTTTTCTTTAATCTTTTTTGTAATCTTGATTCAAGACTTGGTGGGTGTAGTTCAGGGGTAGAGCACCAGAATGTGGATCTGGTTGTCGTGGGTTCGAGACCCATCACCCACCCTTTTTATGCGTTTGTAGCTCAGCTGGATAGAGCAACGGACTTCGAATCCGTAGGTCGCACGTTCGAATCGTGTCGGACGCAATATTTATAAATTATTGATAGTCAACAGTTTATATTTTTTAGACTACCCATTCAAAAGGGCGTTTATAACTTAAAAAAAGCATAGTGTAAGATAAAAGTGTAAGATGATACTTTTTTACTACATTATCAAGAGAGTTAGTTATGAAAAACGCCTTGCCATTTTCAGTTTTCAAAAAAGGTAAATTGAAGTCTTTTTATGTACAATTCAAAGACAAAGAAACGAATAAGTATCTAAATCAAATCAGTACAGGTCAAACCGACGAAAAAAAAGCAATACAGACGGCTTGGGACTGGTACTATCATGGTATCCCAAATAAAAAGAATGAATTACAACCCCTTGAAAATAAAAGCCTTATAGAGAATATCAGAAAAACTGATATATCAATACTTGAAACTGAAGCCATTATAAAAGACTTGCAAAGCAGGGGATTAATCAAATCAGCAGTTATTACAGGCTCAAGACAGGATAAACCCCTTGATAGTTTTTTATTAAACTTTTGGGACTTTGAAAAATCCCCTTACATTCAAGAGAAGTTACGAAAGCAACATAGTATCCATAAACGATATTGTAAAACTAATCACATGTACACCCGCCTGTATTGGGTCAAGTTTTTCAAAGATAGAGTATTAGGAAGCCTTACCCGCCTTGATATTGAAAACTTTATTACCTACCTGACAGAAAAAAATCTATCATCATCAGCAAAAAATCATATTATAAAGGCTGGAATGGTTGCCTTGAAATGGGCATATCAAAGAGAATTGATTGATAGGGATTTATACAATGGTATTACCTATTTTGCAGGAAGTAAAACAGAACGGCAAATACTAACCCCTGAACTAGCACAAGCCTTGTTTTCTGTTGAATGGGATAGTAAACATGCAGAACTTGCAAATAAATTATCAATGGTTACAGGGTTACGAGTTGGGGAAATATTGGCTTTACGTATTCAAGATTTAGGTAATGATTGCCTTTATATTAGGCATTCATACAATGATGTAGACGGGTTAAAAGTAACAAAAAACACTGAAAGCAGAATAGTAGAATTACCATTCAAAAACATAATTGTAACCGCCAGCGAAAACAACAAGGCGAGTTATTGCACAACTGAACGAGTTTCGTAACGAAACTTATTTCAGTATATGCAACGCTATTACAAAAAAAGGGGACTAGAAATATATCTAGCCTCCTTTTTTTATGCTCTAATCAATTTTGATTGGGTAGTTTGCTGTCAACACTTCAATCTTTGTCTTATTATTGCCGTCATGGTTAGCCAAACTGAACTTGTTCAGTCCTACAGTTCATTTTAAGCTCGATAGAGTGCCAGCCACACTGTTCAATATATTCTGTGAGCCTCGCATTTCTGTATGAACTGAGCAAAAACTTTCCTTTTAAGTTTGCCAATGCTTCTAAAAGCTCATCAAAATCTGATTGCATATACCCATCATAATGCCCTTGATAGGAGCCCACGTAAGGCGGGTCGCAGTACATAAACGCTTGCTGTGAATCACGGCTTTTGATAATCTTGACGGCATCGCAACACTCAATCTGTGCATTTTGCATTCGCTCGGTATACTCATGCGTAAAACTGTCCCGCTTGTTAAGAACTTTGCGGGTCGTTGTGCCTGTGGTCTTTATTTATATACGAAACACGTTCCGTATATAAATGACTAATTTAAGAAGCTTGCTTCTTAAATTAGCAAATTACGAGTGCATACAAAGTATGGTGCGAGTAATTACGGCATCCACCGCCCACGCTCTTTTAACACGATCAAACATTTGAGGGTTTTTAAACACAACTTCTGCTTCATCATGTTGCTTTCGACTATGCAAAGAAAGCTCGACAAGCTTACTCAATGCATCAAAGTCGGTTTTTAAAACCTCATAAAAATTAATCAACTCGCAGTTCGTGTCATTGATAACTTCACAAGGAGAGGGCTGCTTGGCAAAGAAAATTGCCCCTCCGCCAACAAAGGGTTCGACATAAGTCTTATGCTCAGGGATAAGACTTAAGATTTTTC
>JBOFTD010000040.1:0-4019 GCA_051651885.1 Treponemataceae bacterium | reverse complement strand
TCACTTGCACAGTCATTTACAACATTAATATGAACTTTTCCATCTTTTTTATAGGGAAAAACAGCAAACGGTGCGTAAAAATCCTTTGTGGCATAGTGTAATAGCTTCCATTTGCCAGAATACTCAATTGATGACCATGATGCAACAGGCCATACATCATTGAGTTGCCAGATGATAGCACCCATGCAGTGAGGACGCAAGCTTCGCCAGTACTCAACTGCCGTTTTTATTGCAAGTGCTTGCTGAACTTGGCTTAAATAAATCATTGACTCAAAAGAGTTTGGAAATCTAAAATAGCGTGAAAAATTTTCAAGAATTATTGAGTTTCCGCGTGGATTTCGCTGATGAAATTCCATAACTGGGCTGGTTAAATTCATTTGGGACTTGTCGGCGTAAGACTCAATGCCTTCAATTGAGGGAAACGATTGATAGCCAAACTCAGAAACAAAGCGAGGGCGAATATCAAGATACGCGTCAAAGCTTTTTCCTTCATGCCAAACAGTCCAGTAATGCATATCGCCTCGGCCATCGGAGTGCCAATTGTCAGAAAAATCATTGGGGCCTGCTGACGGAGAACTTGGCCACCAAGTACGAGATGGATCGAGCTGGGCAATTTCTTTTGCAAGTACGCCTTCGTTAAGTCTGTCATAATCAATAAGATAGCGATCGCGGTTTTTAATTGACTCAGGATACCATGTGAGAGCCCCCAAATCTTCGTTGTTTCCGCACCAAAGTGCTATTGACGGATGGCTTTGTAATCGTAAAATTTGATGGTGAATTTCTTTTCGCACGCTTTCAAGGAATTCCTTGTCGGATGGATATAAGGAGCAGGCAAACATGCAGTCATGCCAAATTAAAATTCCCAAGCGGTCACACAATTCATAAAAAATCTCTTTTTCATATTGACCGCCACCCCAAATGCGCACGCAGTTCATATTCGCTTCAACCATAGATCGCAAAAGGCTTTCATATTTTTCTGGCGTTTGACGGCTTGGCAACGCATCGCAGGGAATCCAGTTTGAACCCTTGGCAAAAAAAGGCCGTCCATTTATCTTGAAATACAGTGATTTTCCCGCTTCGTCTTCTTGGGAAATAACTTCGAGCGTTCTAAAGGCAATTTTTTTTGTCTTTGCCTCAGAGCCAACCGTTACGGTCAGTTTATACAACTCATTTTCGCCTTCAAGGGTGTCGGCTGTTTGCCAAATTTCAGGGTTTTTTATTCGCATTTTTTTTGAAAATTGATTTTCACCCTTTACAAGCTGAACTTTAAAAGAGGCGGTTGTTTCTTCAATGCCCTTGCCTGTTAAGGTGATTGTAACCGTCCGAGGGGCTGGCAAAACTGCACGATAGGTAAAAGAAACGTCAAGATCCCACTCGTTTTCAGAGACCTTAGTCGTCGTTGCCAAAATATAGTTGACAAATCCTTTAGCGGATTGCTCAAAGTACAAAGAGCCATAAACACCAAAGGCCATAATACATGGTCCCCAATCCCAGCCTGCATGGCATTGCGTCTTTCGCACCAAATTACGATGTGGTGAAAAAACGGGATATTCAGAAAAAGGAATTGGATAGGGGAGGGATTTTGCTTTTTCAATTGCTTTTTTTTCCGCTGAAGAAAAAACAAATTTAACGATATTTTTTGACGAGGCAAGTTGACTTGAAATTTCAAATCGCCATAAATCAAACATATTATCACACGCACCGACGCTTTTATCATTGATAAAAACTTCGACAAAGGTGTCAGCCATTTCAAGAACGATATATTGCTTGCCTGCCAAAAAAGTTTTTGGCACAAATGCTTCTTTTTCTGCAACCCAATCAATTTGCCCAACCCACTGAATATCAAGCTCATTTTTTCCGTAGTAGGGGTCTGGAATAATATTATTCGCAATGAGGGCTGAATGAACATCCCCAGGGAAGTCCATAACGACAGGATTTTTTAGCTTGCTTCGGTATGAAGCAGGAACATCAGTAATGTTTTTTGGATATAATTTCCACTGTCCACTTAAATCAAATATCATACTGGTAATTATATCATAAAAAAAATTAAATGCTAACACTTTTTTATAATTTTTTTGTTTTTTCTCTAACCGTAACGCTATGTGATTTTGTTTTAGGCTTAGGGAATGTATTTTTTAGAACAATAAAATGAGGCTTGCTAAAACACGCATGGTCCATATGGTAGAATCATTACTACTTGTCATATATCCTGTTTTTAAAATCATATTTGTGTTTGGGATTAAAAAAGAAAGCTCTAATCCAGAGGAAAAAAGATCCGCAAAAAGAACTTGATCTAAATAAATTGAGTTATATAATTTTGACCATATTCCGAGTGCAAAAAATTTATCTTGAATTTTTAAGCTCAAGCCAACGGTCCACGAGCTTTCAAAGGGAACAAGTAAGCCACTTGTTTGACCAAAAATGTATTCTGATGCAAAATCAACATGGAGTGCACGGTAGGTAAAACCGAGAGAAATGCCTGTTCCCAATCCTGTTTCAAGAGCAAAATCTTCGCGGCTTTTTGTATGATACGCATAACGAACAAATCCACTGTAAAAAAAATTGTTTATGCTGCTTCCCATTTTGATTCCGCCGCCGCCATATAGGGAGATAGTAGAATCACTAGCAGGAATAATCGCAAAAGAGCCAAATAATTCAAGAAAAGAAAGAGGCGATCCCAAAACAGAAATTACAATCGGGCTGGAAATAAAGTGGACATTTTCGATGGTAAATGCAGGTAAAATTGAAAATGAGGAATATATTGTTTTTGCGGGATATAATTGCGATGAGCTGACTAAGCCGATGCTGCCCCCATTTGCAGAGGTAGAAAGAAACGGATAGTTAATTTTTGTATCGATTATAATTTTTTGGTGGAGTGTATGTTTCTCCTGAGGGTTTTCTATTGAAGAAATCATAAGTTCTATATCATATTCTCCATCGGTTAAAGTACTGCCTGATGAAGTTTTTCCGATCCATAAAAATGATTGTTCCCATGTAGTAAATGGCGGAAAATGATAAATGGCAAGATCCGTTGCATCTTTATCGCGAATAGTAAGCGTTGCATTTCCTTCAGAGGAAACCCAAAAAGCAATTTTTGCTTTGCCCAAATTTCCAGCATTCGATGGATTAAAGGATTTTGGCTCAGCTCGAAAATTGCGCACACTAAAGGCAGCTTTTTCTAAATTGACTGTAACTGTCCTTTTTACATTATGGATGACAGAAATAGTCGTGTTTATAGTAACAAACCCAAATAAACTCACTTCTAAAGGATAAGTTCCTTCTGGTAGCTCAATAAGATTTGCAACAACTGTTTTTCCATCAACAAATATTTTTGCATTTTGTTCTTTAATCTGAAATTCCAGTATTCCAGACATAGGATTTAAGTCGACGAGAAACGTTTTTTGTTCTCCGGCTGTTACCTCGACCGTTGTTGTATAATCGTAATAGCCTATTTTTACCATTTTTATAGTGTAAATTCCGGGAATTAATTTTGCAACAAAAAGGTTTGTTCGCCCATAAAATTCATGATTTATATATACTTCAATATTCTGAATATCGGACTTAAAAAGAAGAGAGCCGGTGTCGCTTTCAATGTAGGTAACAATATCGGGTGTTAAAACTTTTGCTTTATTTACATCATCATTTGTCGGTATTTTTTTATCAGTGATAGATATTTGAGCAAAGGAAACATTGATGCAAACGATTATAAAAAATAGCAAACAAAATGAATTTTTCTTCATAAAAAGATAATAAATGTTTTTTTATCTTTTTACAACTAGAAAATGATGTAAGCAGGAGAAAAATAAATCCTGTATTTTCACTACGGATAATAAGGAGTGAATTTGATAGCAGTAGAAAGGTACTGTGGAGAATAAGTTTTTATATCACCGTATTTTTTTTGCTCAGTAATAGCACTTCGTTATTTGTTAAAAATTGTAATTGTTCCCTTAATTGTTGTGCTTGTTGATAATTTTTTTTTGTAACTTGTGTAAGGAGGTAGCGTACGTGGTGGTGGTTTT
>JBOFTD010000039.1:0-5591 GCA_051651885.1 Treponemataceae bacterium | reverse complement strand
TTTTCCTCTTGTATCTGATTTACTTGCTCTAAGAATAATTTGTCCTTTTTTAGAGGATTTACAGTTAGTTGGAGAGCAACTTGGGGCTTTTCTCACGGTCATTGAAGTTGAAAAAAAAGGGGCAGATAGGCCTTTTAGTGAATTTGGTTATGAATCGACGCATATTTTAATTCAAATTCCTGAAAGTATAAAAAAAAATAAAATTCTTCCTGAGAATTTGATTTGTGAAATACAGGTTCGTACTATTTTGCAAGATGCATGGGCTGAAGTTGAGCATGAGCTTGTTTATAAAGCTGAATTTTCGCCTTTTGATTTACCTCTTAAACGAAAACTTGCATCAATGAATGCTAGTTTAAGTTTTGCGGATATTATTTTTCAAGAAATTAGAGATTATCAAAAAAAGCTTAATTCTGAACTCGACTTTAGACGAACTTTTTTTTATGAAAAAACAGATACTCTCATGCATAACAAATTTCATGATATTTTTAATCCGAAAACCGCTACTGCGATCGTTTTGGAAGAGTATCCCTCTCCATACGTGCGAGGAAGTATCGATGATTTATTGCTGGAGGCAATCAAACAGCAAAATGAAAAGAACTTTTCGCGAGCAATAACGATATATACTCAAATAATTGAGTCAAAACCGCCTCAAAATAATGAAGTGCTTGCCGTTATTTTAAATCATCGTGGTATGGCGCGTTTTGCTCAAAATCAATTTGAGTATGCACGTGATGATTTTGCCGAAAGTACAAAACTAAGTGAAAAAAATCCTCGTGGTTGGTATTACTTGGGAATTGTGTATAGCGTTTTACACGACGGAAGAAAGGCTGTTGAAAATTTTTCAAAAAGCCTCGAAATTCATAAATATCAATCGCATGTTTATTATCGACGTGCGCTCTCTCTTTATCATTTAGGCGATTACTCATCAGCACTTTCTGATTTATCGGCAGCAATTGATTTGGGGCTTCATGGTGATGATGTAGAAAAATTGCATGAAGCTCTCTTGTCAAAACTTGATATCAAATGATTTCATCATGCTCAAACTTTTGATAGCAATATTTTAAGCATTGACTTTTCTTTGCTTTTGTGATAGTTTTTCGCTACGGGCAATAGCGCAGTTGGTTAGCGTACAAGTCTGGGGGACTTGGGGTCGGCGGTTCAAATCCGCCTTGCCCGATTTTGTAATTCAAAAATTTGCTTTTTTTACTAAAAATGTGCATATTTAAAATATGACTAGTAAAAATATTCTTCCTCTTGATCAAGTTTTATCAAATAAACTTTCCTTGATAACCTCTTCTTCTCGACCTATTTTTCCAGGAATTTTTACACCTCTTATGGTTACTTCCAGTAATGATATCAAAATTATTGAACAGGCTCATTCAACTGACGGGCTGATTGGTATTTGTATGCTCAAAAATGATGTTGATTCTCCGAGTACTGCTGACGTGTATAAGGTTGGTACAGTTGCACGGATTGTTAAAAAAGTGAATTTGCCTGATGGAGGATTAAATCTTTTTATTTCAACAATTAAACGCTTTCGCATTCGCCGTTCGCTCAACTCACAATCGCCGATAGTTGTTGCTGTTGATTATCTTGAAGATGAAGATACGGACAGTTTTGAGGTTAAGGCCCTGACGCGTGCATTAATTAGTGAAATGAAAGAAATTTCAGATAATAATCCTCTTTTTTCGGAAGAAATGCGATTAAATATGGTTAACATTGACCAACCGGGAAAAATTGCGGATTTTGTTTGTTCAGTTTTAAATGTTGATAAAAATGATCAACAACGCATTTTAGAAACTATTAATGTTCGACAACGATTGGAGCAAGTCCTTGTTTTTATAAAAAAAGAGCAAGAGTTGTTGCGAATCCAAACAAGAATTCAGCGGGATTTAAATGAAAAAAATCAAAAATATCAGCGCGAATATTTTTTACGAGAAGAATTAAAACTGATAAAAGAAGAACTTGGTATGACTACTGATGCAAAGAGTAGTGATTATCAAAAGTTTAAAGAGAAAATAGATGCGTTTGAATTTACTGGTGAAATTAAGGAAGCGGTTGATTCTGAGCTTGAAAAATTTTCTTTGATGGAACCTAATTCGAGTGAATTTATTGTTACTCGCAATTACTTAGAAACAATTGTGAGTCTTCCATGGGAAGAGCCAGAAACCGAAGATTATGATTTACACAAGGCAAAAAAAGTTTTGGAATCTGAGCATTATGGGTTAGATGATGTAAAAAAACGGATAATTGAGTATCTTGCTGTTCGAAAATTAAAAAAAGATAATAAGGGCTCTATTATTTTACTCGTTGGGCCTCCCGGTGTTGGAAAAACGAGCATTGGTCGATCGATTGCACATGCGATGAATAAGCCTTTTTTTCGTTTTTCTGTGGGCGGAATGCGTGATGAGGCGGAGATTAAGGGGCATCGTCGTACGTATATTGGAGCGATGGCAGGAAAAATCATTCAAGGCTTAAAAATTGTTAAGTCTAAATCGCCTATTTTTATGATTGATGAAGTTGATAAAATGGGAATGAGTTATCAAGGTGACCCTTCAAGTGCTTTGCTCGAAGTGCTTGACCCTGAGCAGAATGTTTCTTTCAGGGATTATTATTTGGATTTACCCTTTGATATTTCAAATATTACCTTCATTTTGACCGCAAATATGCTTGATGAAATTCCAATGCCCTTGCTTGATAGAGCTGAGGTAATAAAACTTTCGGGTTATATTGATCGGGAAAAAGTTGAAATTGCAAAAAAATATTTGATACCAAAAAGCCTTACAAAAAATGGTTTAAAGAAAAATCAAGTACAGTATTCGAATGAACTTTTGCTAAAAATTGCAAATTCCTATGCACGGGAAGCGGGTGTGCGTAATTTAGAGAAAAACCTTGATAAAATTCATCGAAAATATGTGACTGAACTACTTTTAACTGACGAGATGCTTGATTCACAAGATAGCGTGAAATTTGAAGATCTTGTTTCGAAAAAAATCGTTTTAACTGAAGAAAAAATGGCTAGTTTTTTAGGAAAGCCTCTTTTTAATGATGATGAGTTAAAGAAGGCAAATCATTATGGAACATCGATTGGGCTTGCGTGGACAAGTATGGGTGGCGATACTTTGATTATCGAGGCAATTGCCACGCCGGGAAAGGGTGTTTTTAGTTTAACAGGGCAAATGGGCGATGTAATGAAGGAGTCAGCCGAAATTGCTATGACGTGGGTTCGTCATTATTTAGTAAAAAATAAATTTGTAAAAGCTGATTGGTTTGAAAAAAATCAAATTCATTTGCATATTCCTGAAGGTGCAACGCCAAAGGATGGTCCTTCAGCGGGAATTACGATGGCAACTGCATTTTTATCTTTAATTTGGAAAAAGACTGTTCGCCCTGCTTTTGCTATGACAGGGGAGCTTTCTTTGACAGGGCAAGTGCTTGCAATTGGAGGGCTGAAAGAAAAGTCGGTTGCCGCAAAGCGAAATAAAATAAAAAATATAATTATTCCGCAGGCAAATGTACGTGATTTAGATGAAATCCCTGAAGCCGTGAAAAAAGGGCTCAACTTTTATCCAGTTAGTAAAATGGAAGAGGTTATTGCTCTTGCTTTTGCAAAAACTAAAATCCCTTTATGATTATTGTTTTTTTGATTTTGTTTGGGCTCGCATTGTTTGGTATTGCAGGTGGCTGGTATATTTTTAATTCCTTTTATATAAGGAAGGATGCTGAAAAAAATCTTGCAACAGGGTTTAGTAAAGTTTGGAGCTCTGTTCAAGATAAAAAAATTATATCTGTAATTCGAAGTGCTAAAGAGCAGTGGCATACAAAACAACTAGAAATTGTTTCCGTAAAATCAAGCGATTTGTTGAATCTTTCTGGTGATTTGTGGCTTAATAAAAATGGCGAAAATAAAATCGCTCTTTTAATTCATGGTTTTCGAGATTCATCAGCGGGAATGGCGTACCTAGCTCAAGAGTATCATGAACGAGGATTTTCTGTTTTGGCCGTAAATTGTCGAGCTCACGGAAATTCTGAGGGCAAAATTGTTGGCATGGGATATAAAGATGCACAAGATTTAGTTTTGTGGATTGATTTTTTAATTCAGCGATTTGGGCAAAATTCTAAAATTATTTTGCATGGCATTTCGATGGGCGGTGCTGCTGTTTTGACTTATACCGGCTTGAAAAATAAACAGGTAAAAAATCATAATAAAAATCTTATATTATTTATTTCTGATAGTGCTTTTTCTTCTTTTTCAAAGCAGGTTGATTTTCAGTTTAAACGTATTATTAGTGGCGGTGGATTTCAAAGTATTTTTCGCTTTTTTTTGCTACTTGGAATCTCACTTGTTTGTTTTTTTCAAAATGGATTTTTTCATTTTCAGCACGATCCTGCAAAAAAGGTAAGCAATCGACTTAAAAATAATTTAGAAACAATTCCGCTTATAATTTTTCATGGTCTTGCTGATACTGTAGTGTTGCCAGAACATGCTCAACGAAATTTTAGCTATGCGTGTGGTAAAGTGCAGCTTGAATGTGTCGTCGGTGCTCCTCATATCGGTGCTTATTTTTATGAGCCAGAGAATTATTTTTCTGTGATTATGAGTAAAATATCGGATTCTTCCATTCTATAATAACTTTCAACGGATTACTATAGAGTTTCAGACGCAAAAAAGTGTGCTGAGAAAGTAATTTTTTTTATGGATATGCGGCAGAGCTTTGCCTTTTTATTCTCTGATGTAGGTTGCTCTATAAATAAAATTTTTATCCCCTTCCATTTCAATGGTAATACCTTCAGTGATTTCTATTGTATTGTTTACCACAGTGATTGTTTGCTGAGGACTAGTTTTGAAAGATTTCCATTCTTCGTAATTGAAAAAGTATTCTTTAATGGTTAGCAAAACTCTTTCGTCAATTATTGTATATGATCCTTTGAAAAATGCAATAAATTCTCCATTGTTTGGATTAATTCCACCGTACTCAAAATCATTTTCCTTAAAGACAAATCGAAACTTCCCAGTATCGTTTTCTCCATTCCAAGTTCCAATTACATTAAACGGAATTACGTCATCTGTTTGTGTCGTATTATTACAAGCCATAAAAAAAGATACGAAACCTAAAAGAAATAATGCCAAAAGTCCAATTTTTAAACTATTTTTCATAAAAAAAGCCTCTTTTCTAAACTTTATTTTGTGATAATTTCACTTGAATTGAAAATACTATTTATCACCCAAAACGTCAACAAAAATTCATTTTCTTTCATAGGTTGATTAAAAAACATTTCTATAATACAATAAGATAAGCTCATTCGCTCAATCAATTTTATGATAGGAGATAATACATGGTTTTTAACGCAAAAGATTTTAAGGAGCATGTTACCGCTCGCTTAAAACGTCAATATGGCAAGGATATCACACAGGCAACGCACCATAACTTGTATGATGCAGTGGCAGCTTCAGCAATGGAGTTGATTATGGAAAATTGGATGGCTACTCGGCGTGAGTATGAAAAAAAGCAAACTCGCCAAATGTATTATTTTTCGGCTGAGTTTTTAATGGGACGTGCTTTAAGCAACAATCTTATCAACACGCTCAT
>JBOFTD010000038.1:0-2131 GCA_051651885.1 Treponemataceae bacterium | reverse complement strand
ATCTTGAAGTTATGATTTATGTATTTTGCATTGCACATTATGCAACTCAATTACAAAATAAATCCCAATATATCCCGTCAAATCCCACAAAATCCCGCCTTTTCTTCGTTATTCTTAAATCTATTCTCTTGCTTTATCAGAATAAATCTTTTTTTGTTACTGTAATTCTTTGTTGTAGTGTTTTGACAGCTGATATTATTGGTTACGCATCTGTGTTTCCAATAACGCTATCTTTATTTTTTTCTTGTTGTTCCTATTTTTATTTTAACTCAGCAATGATATGTACGAGTAAATTTAAAAAATATATTTCTATGACTTTTTCATTTTTATTAATAATTGCAGCTTTTTGTTGTTATCAAATTGCAACACCAATAGTTTTTACTTTATTTGCAGTAATGATACTGTCGACTGGAAATAAAAAATATTTAAAACAACTTTTTATATATTTTATTTTTTATGCGATATCGGTATTGTGCTATATGCTATTTTCAAAAATGGTGAGTATGTTTTATTCAATTCCATTAGCACAAACAGCTCGAGGACAAATTAGTTTAAGTATTCCCCAAGTCATACAAAAAATAAATTTCTTTTTTTCTACTGTCATACCTCAATCTATCTATAAATTTTTTTCACTTTTTATCGGTAATTCTTTATTCATCCATAAAAATATGTTTTATACAAACTCTTTTTCACCCTCAGTATTAAATATAGTCTTTGTTATGACCTATTTTTTTATCACTCTAATTGGATTTATACTATATTATCAAAAAAATAAATCAATTTTAAACGTATTAATTTTAATTATTTTTATACCAATAACTTATTATCCTTTTTTAATTTTGCCAGAAAGTTCTTACATGACATATTACGCCATGCCTATAGTTTTTTTACTTACAATTTATTTTTTCTTTTCAATTACTATCATATTGTCGTATTTTAAGGTTAATATAAATATTGTAAAATTAGTTTGTAGTGTTTTAATATTCGTAGTTGTTGCACAAGCAAATTACTATTCATTATCAAACTGGGTTATAAAAAATGTTATCAGGTATGAAACTATTCGTGTTCAAATTCCTAAAAATATTGGTGAGAGTAATAAAATTCAAACGTATGGAATAATGTCTCCAACAATGACGGAGCCTTATATACATGCCGCTGTTGAAAGAATTTTATTTGATTTGGGGAAAGACCCAAAAATATTTACTATTAAAAATGCACAACGAAAAGATGCCATTGCTTATTTAAATTCGCAACAATTTGAATTGGCTTATAGTACACTCACCGATGAAGTAGAGAAAGAGTTATTTAAGTCATTTTATATTTTTTCTCCAGAATACTCAGCATACTATCTCATGCGGTACCCTGCAAATTCAACTGAAAGTTCTTTTTTGAATAAAGTGTATATTAATGCAGAGCTAATAATAACAACAGGAATAGAGATTGATGTTAGTAATAAATACTCAAATGAGTTGTAAAACAAAAGAGCATAAATGTCCTTGCTCTTTAAGCACTCGTATTGAATAAATTTACTTCGTAGTTTTTCTTTTTTTGAAAATAAACGTTAGCCCACTGTATATTTTTACAGTGGGCTAACGTTTATTAATAAATTCTTCAACAATAAAACGTGGGCGCTCTTTTGTGTCAATGTAAATTTTACCTATATATTCGCCAACAACCCCAATTGACAAAAGGATAAGTCCTCCAATTGCCCAACCAGAAACAGCGATGCTTGACCACCCAATAATCGTGCGACCAGCAAAATGGCGGTAAATAAAAAAGCCGAGCATTCCAAGGCTTACTAAAAAAATAAAAAATCCCAATGCCGTTATCATTCTAATTGGCTTTGTAGAAAGGGAAGTTATGCCTTCAAATGCAAAAGCAAGCATTTTTTTTAACGGATATTTACTCTCGCCTGCAAATCGTTCGCTTCGCTCATAATACACAATATCTGTTTTAAATCCAATCATAGGAATTATTCCGCGCAAAAATAAATTTACCTCTCGATAATTCGACAAAGCGTCTAAAGACCTCTTGCTCATCAAGCGATAGTCAGCATGATTATAAATTACATTGCCGCCAAGTGAGTTTACCATTTTATAAAAAGATTCTGCTGTAAACCGCTTAAAAAAAG
>JBOFTD010000037.1:0-3695 GCA_051651885.1 Treponemataceae bacterium | reverse complement strand
AAGCGTGCAGTTACTTGCTATGCAGAGCGGTTAAAGCCTGTTGAAACAATGGTTACCCAAATTCGCCTCGTTGATACATTCTTCCCTGTCGCAAAAGGTGGAACGTTTTGTGTTCCGGGTCCTTTTGGTGCAGGAAAGACCGTTTTACAACATACAACTAGCCGTAATGCTGACGTTGATGTAGTAATTGTTGCAGCCTGTGGTGAGCGCGCTGGTGAAGTTGTAGAAGTTCTTAAAGAATTTCCAGAGTTGACAGATCCTAAAACAGGACGCTCCTTAATGGAAAGAACGGTTATTATTTGTAACACTTCTTCTATGCCTGTTGCCTCTCGTGAAGCATCTGTTTACACAGCCGTAACACTCGCTGAATACTATCGCCAAATGGGATTGCACGTTCTTTTGCTTGCTGACTCAACCAGTCGTTGGGCTCAAGCATTGCGTGAAATGTCTGGCCGTTTGGAAGAAATTCCAGGCGAGGAAGCCTTCCCTGCATACTTAGAGTCATACATTGCATCCTTTTATGAGAGAGCGGGAATTGTTCGCCTTAACTCTGGCGAGTTTGGTTCTGTTACAATTGGTGGAACTGTTTCTCCTGCAGGTGGTAACTTTGAAGAGCCTGTAACACAAGCAACGCTTAAAGTTGTTGGAGCTTTCCACGGTCTTTCTCGTGAGCGATCTGATGCTCGTAAATATCCTGCTATTCATCCTTTAGATTCTTGGTCAAAATATACAAGCGTTATTCGAGAAGATTGGGTTGACTATGCACGATCAGTTTTAAAACGCGGTACAGAAGTTGAGCAAATGATGAAAGTTGTTGGTGAAGAAGGTACTTCTCTTGATGACTTTATTTTCTATCTAAAAGCTGATTTCCTTGATGCCGTTTATTTCCAACAAAACTCTTTTGATAAAGTTGATGCGGCAGTAAGCGTTGAACGTCAAACCTATACGTTCAAAAAACTTTTAGGAATCCTTGGATCAAGTTTTGAAGTAAATGATAAAACAGAGGCTCGAAGCTTTTTTAATCAGCTAAGACAAAAATTTATTGACTGGAATTATTCTGCATGGCAAGAATCTGATTTTAAATCGATTGAAAAAGAGCTCGATACTATTTGTGCTTCAAAAAATGGTAAAATTACTTCAGAAGTTCAGAATTTTTTTAAGGACGGTGAATAATGAAAAAGGTATATAATAAGATTGAATCAATAAACGGAAGCGTTATTACCGTTCGAGCAAGCGATGTAAAATATGGCGAGCTTGCAGAAATTGAAACTTCTTTTGGAACTTCTCTTGCAGAAGTAAACCGAATTAACGGAGATTTTGTATCTTTGCAGGTTTTTGCAGGCGGTCGTGGTGTTTCAACAGGTGATCAAGTTCGCTTTTTGAGCCGCGAAATGCAAGTAAGCTTTTCAGAAAACCTTATGGGAAGGATATTTAATGGTTCAGGAGAGCCTCGTGATAACGGCCCTGTTCTTAAAGACAATCTTGTGCCAATTGGTGGCCCTTCAGTAAATCCTGCTAAGCGTATTATGGCTCGACGAATGATTCGAACGGGTATTCCGATGATTGACATGTTTAATACGCTTGTTGTTTCTCAAAAACTTCCGATTTTTTCTATCTCAGGTGAGCCATACAACCAACTTTTAGCACGAATTGCTATGCAAGCTGAAGTTGACGTTATTGTACTTGGCGGCATGGGATTAAAATATGACGATTATTTGTATTTCAAAAGCACGCTTGAAGAAGGCGGAGCATTAAGCCGCACCGTTATGTTTGTTCACACCGCAGCCGATCCAACCGTAGAATGTTTGATGGTTCCTGATATGTCGCTTGCAGTTGCAGAGCAGTTTGCGCTCCAAGGAAAAGACGTTTTGGTTCTTTTAAGTGATATGACAAACTTTGCAGATTCAATGAAAGAAATTGCAATTATTCAAGAGCAAGTTCCGTCAAATCGTGGTTATCCAGGTGATTTATATTCTCAATTGGCAGCACGTTATGAAAAAGCCGTAGACTTTGACTCAGCAGGATCAGTTACTATTCTTGCCGTTACAACAATGCCAGGCGATGATGTTACTCATCCAGTTCCTGATAATACGGGATATATTACTGAAGGTCAGTTCTATCTTAAAGGTGGACGTATCGAGCCTTTTGGATCACTTTCTCGACTAAAACAAAATGTAAACGGTAAAACTCGTGATGATCACCGTGCGTTAATGGACGGAATGATTCGTCTTTATTCATCATACAAAGATACCCTTGAAAAAAAATCTATGGGATTTATGATGAGCGAGTGGGATGAAAAACTGTTGAAATTTGGTATTATGTTTGAAAAAGAAATGATGGACCTAACAGTTAATATTCCTTTGGAAGGAGCTTTAGATAAGGGTTGGGCAATTATGTCTGCATGTTTTAATAAAGATGAAACAGGCATTAAGTCAGAATTGACAAACAAATACTGGAAAAATTAATTACTCAGAAGGTAAGATTACAAACATAATCTTACCTTTATTATTTGCGATAACGAGGTAGCTTTATGCCTACAATTAAATTAACAAAGAACGAGCAAAAACGCCAAAAAGATATGCTTAAAATGTATCAGCGTTATTTGCCAACACTTTTATTAAAAAAACAACAATTACAAGCCGAAATTCGGACAATCGAGCTTCGAGCAATTGAAGTTCGCCAACGAAGAAAACGCCTTGATGAAGAGTTTTCACAATGGATTGCGGTTTTTGGTGAGTCAAATGTTTTTACTCCTGAAATGGTACAAGTGAATAATATTCGCAAAGGTATTGGAAACATCGCCGGCGTAGTAATTCCTCTCTATGAAGGGGCAGATTTTTTGCGTGGCGATTATGACTTATACTCAACGCCCATTTGGATTGACCTTGCAGCCGATCGGATGGAGCAAGCTCTTTCTTTGGATCTTGAAGCAGAGGTTCTTGAAGAGCAAGTGCGATTATTGCAAATTGAGCTGCGTGTTACAACACAACGAGTAAACTTATTTGAGAAAATTAAAATTCCTGAAACAAAAGGGAATATCAAAAAAATCACTGTTTATTTGGGTGATCAACAAGTCGCTGCTGTTGTTCGTGGTAAAATTTCTAAAAAAAGCTTGGATGCAAAAAATAGAGAAGCCGATGAAAAGAAAAATGCGGAGGTTGCAGTATGATAGTTCCAATGAAGAAAGTTTCTTTAATTTTGCAAGAAAAAGATAAAAAAGATTCTTTGGAAGCCCTTCGCTCAGCAGGAGTTATCCACCTTGAGCCAATTACAGGACATAGTGAAAAACTAACAAAGTTAAAGGCAGATTATTCTGCAATTGAAGCTGCAGGAATTGTTTTATCTGAAATTAAATTACCAAAAGGTAGCAAAATACAAGATCAAGAACTTTCATGCGAAAAAGCCCTTGAAAAAGCTTCTGAAATTAACGGTCTTTTTAATAGAAAAAAATTCCTTGAAGAGGAAATATTAAAAAGCTCACGTGAAATTGATCGCTTTCAAAACTGGGGCAACGTTGACCCTGCACAATTTGATTACTTAGCAGAAAAAAATATTTTTCTTTCAATGTATGAAATTCCTGTTGCAGCCTACTCTTTGATTCCAGAAAATATTCAAACAATTTTTGTAAATGAAGATAAAAATCAAAAAAGATTTTTGGTTCTACACGAAAATGAAGAAAAACCGCAAGGACTTCC
>JBOFTD010000036.1:0-2299 GCA_051651885.1 Treponemataceae bacterium | reverse complement strand
AGACGCTAAACGCAGGTCTTCCATATCCATAAAGAACAAGATCTATTATTTTTTGACGATTTATGCCAATATTTATGGCTTGTCGTATAGCTTTATCACTCGTTACCTCATTACCTATCGTTTTGTTTATATTAATTGTGGGTAAATTAAAACCTCTGTTATCAATAGTTGGTAAGCTTATAAGTTCATAGTTTTTTAGTAGCTGCTTGGTGCTTGATTCTCCGTAGGATGGCGCGGTATAGGCAAAATCGACAACTCCTGCTTGTACGGCGGCAAATGCAGCCTCTTCACGCATAAACAGAATAATAATTGTTTTAATTTTAGGCAATTCCCCATAGTAGAGAGGATTTGCTTCGAGAATAATTTGTTGTCCTTTATCCCATTGTTTAAGAAAATAACGCCCCGATCCAATTGGATGTTGTCCATATTGATTATTATAGTTTTTTTTAGGGATAATTCCCACATTTGCCATGGTGTAGGCAAAGACAGAAAAAGGACGATTCATATAAAAGTAAATCGTTGTTTCATCAATGGCACGTGCAGAGTCAAGCATCGTAAAGTCTGCAACTAAACTCAAATTTTTGACCGTATTATAGGTAAAGGCGACATCCTCCGCTGTAAGCATTTCTCCATTACTAAAGCGAATATCATCTCTAATCTTTACTATCCAGAGTAAGCCATCTTCGCTCACAGATAAAGAAACTGCAAGATCAAATATAATTTGCATTTGTGTATCAGTCTGAACTAAGGTACTTTGAATGAGTGGTTCATGAATATGCTCTCCAGCTCCCCATCCAAAAGCAGGATCAAAACCACCTTCAGGCTCAGATGTTTCTGGCATTGTAATTATTACCCGCGTTGTATCAATCGTAGGATTTTTATTATTTACACATCCGAGCAATAATCCTATGGTAAGAATCATTACGATTATCTGGAGAGTATTTTTTATATTATTCATTTTTTTCATTTCTCATATTATAAAGTATTGAGTACACTCTAGGTCAAGCCTAGTCTTTGATAAATACTGATCTGAAAGTTTACATAGATATAGTTTCTTTTTGTTGACATATTGAAATAATGGCAGTCGCAACAACTTCTAAAGAATGCAGAATCATTTCGACATGAAAATCAGAAAAAATATCATTTTTAGTATGATATTCAGCAGGAAGTTGCCCTTTTTTTTCTTTATTTCCCCTTATCGAAATTGTCCCGGCTTCAATTTGTGCATTGTCAAATAACACATGTGCACTTTCACCATAATGACGAGGCGTCCACATTTCATAGGGAAAGGATCGTAAAGTGGCAGCCCCTTTAATTGATTTTGAAATTATATTATCAGAAGGTTTTTTTTCCGTACCTTTTGTATAGCCACGACCTTCTCTCTTTCCTAACGTACTGATAACAAGTGCTACATCTGTATCTGTTTTATTTGAAGCAAAAACATCAAAATTATAGACAGCAAGAAGTCTTGCTTTTTCATTCAATGTTAAATTATTTATGTAATAGTTTGTTCCACGGTGATTTTTCTCGCCAGCAGCGGTCGCAACAAAACGAACCTCGACATTAGTAAAATTACTGAGACTTGAAAAAATGCGTGCTATTTCAAGTAAAGCTGCAACACCACTTGCATTTGCTTTTGCTCCCGGTGATTCTGCTACCGTGTCATAATATGCCGTAAGGAGAATAATGTATTTTGCTTCCTGCCGGCTTGTGAGTTTACGAGCAATAATATTTACACCATCATAAAAGGGTTGCTCCATTAAGGTTCCTTTTTCATAGGTATAGCCAAAAGAACCAAAAGAATTCAGTATTATTTTTTTTGCCTTTTTTTCACCGTCTGTGCCACTTAATCGTGGGCCAACTGTCGATGAAAGATCATAAATGGTGTTTTCAAAGCGTGAAAAAATTGCGGTTGGTAAAATAGTCGGCGCTTTAAATTGATAGTCACTCCAAGAATAACCACCAAGATCTGCTTTTTCAAAAGTACAATTTGAAAAACTTATCATTAAAATAAGTATAGAAAAAATATACCTCATAGAAACTCCTATTTACTTATAACAAAACTAAAATAGTGATTTATGCACTTAAAGCTATTACAAAATCGATAGCTTTAGTATCGTCAAATTGCTAGGTAATACTTTACCTTTTTCAAAATAGTATTATAGTATTTGCATGCTGTCAATACTGAGAAGTTTTTTCGAGAATTTTTATCTAAATCAAATTTTAATTTAGATAAAGTTTTATACCTTGACTTTTTTATAGATATTTTCTTTAATAGAAAGAATATTAATTTAATTTT
>JBOFTD010000035.1:0-13267 GCA_051651885.1 Treponemataceae bacterium | reverse complement strand
CAACTACGCAAAATTGAACAAACTGTTTTGGGAATTTTTTAGTCGAATTTATGTACTGATAGCATCTCGATCTTTTAGAATGGATATTTTCTTATTGAATGGTAACTGTGAATTCTTTTTGCTTGGGATTTTCGGCTTTTTGCCATGATCTGGTATAATTTGCTTTTAAAATAACTGTTCCCCGTTTTATTGATTTAAATTTAAAAAAATACGTACCTCCACCACCAAGAATTTTTTCGCCTTCACTTGCGTATGGGACATATATGCTGTCAATTAATTCAACAAAATCTTGCTTTTCTAAATCTAAAAAGTTCCAAGCATATCCTGTTGTTGGATTCCCATCTAGTGAAAGGGTAAAAGTTTTGTGTAATTTTATTACAGGAGGAGAAAGTGTTTTGCAAGCAATTATAAAAAGAATAAAGCAAAAAATAAAAATTGCCTGCAAGGAAATTTTTATTTTTTCCATAATCCATGAATATTGCAATATTCAAAGACACTTACCACTTTATCATTTACCAACTCAAATTCCGCAACAGGTTTATCACCTGCCTTAAAATTATGTCGGTGTCCACCTTTTTCAGTTTGAACATATATCCATTGAATAAAATGCTCTTCTGTCATTGGATGTTCAACTTCACCAATCGTAACAGTAACTTTATTTCCGTTTTGTGTTACAACAGGAATATGTTTTTCATTTGCAGCCTCTGTTGTGTTTGCAATAAGTTCCTGCATGTCCTCACCACAACATTTGATTTTTACTCCTGAATTATAAATCATTCCAATTAAATTACCACAATGTTTGCAACGAAAAAATTTTTGTTCATTCACAATAGAACCTCCAAAATAAGCATGTTTTTTATCGCTACAAAAATTAATTTGAACGACTTTCTCTATGGTAATACAGAAAACCCAAAAAGTCAAATGTTTATTCATGATTTTTTATAAATGTAATCGTTTACATCTATATTTGTTTGGAGGTTCTATGCTTATTGGCGTTTCTCCGGTAATAAGTCCGGATTTGATAGCAATTTTACACAAAATGGGTCATGGTGATGAAATTGTCCTAGCAGACGCTTTTTATCCGGCCCATTCCAGTAGCGATCAAGTAATTCGTTGCGATGGCTTAAAGATACCGACTCTTTTAGGCGGAATTCTTCGCTTGATAAACCTTGATGATTATGTTCCGAATCCGCTTGTGATGATGAGTCCTGCTAACGGAGATCAACTAGATCCCTCTGTTGAGGCATCGTTTCGGCATGTTATAGAAAAAATATATCCCTCAGCACCACCAGTTGAAAAAATAGACCGCTTTGCTTTTTATGAGCGATCAAAAAAAGCTTTTGCGATTGTACTCACGGGCGAAACAGTCAAATATGGAAATATCATCTTAAAAAAGGGTGTTATCCCCGTAGAATAAATTTTTACCATAGCGTATAAAAACTAGTATTTGGATAAGGGTTTGCGTTGCAAACTTTTTAATATTAAGTTGTTTTTTGTTTTGGCAAACTAAAAACAATATTTCATGCAGCAAATGATTTTGTTGTGTAAAATGAAGGAGTGTTTTATGAAAAAGTGGAGTGCAATCTTAGTAGGTTTTGCGCTATTTTTAGTCGTAGGGTGTACGCCTAAAAATGAAAGTGAAATTAAAATGGGCTTTTTAATTAGAAACCTTAATGAAGATTTTGTTCGTTTATATGCGGATAATCTTAAAGAAGTTGCAGATGCAGCAGGAGTAGACTATAAACTACTTGATGGTAATAGTGATGTTGCAACACAGCTTGATCAACTTAACACATTGCTCACGCAAGGTTATAAGTATTTTGTTATTATCCCTCAAGATACTGATTCAACCGAGCAAATGTCAAAACTCATTCACGCGAAAGGAGGGGCAGCTTCTTATTCTAATATTCAACCCTCAACAGCAGCTTTAAAAGTTAGTGAGAATTTTTTCCTCGCATCATCACCAGAAATTATCGCAGGGCAAAACTCTTGATCTTCTTTATATTAATGGTCAGTTAGGGCATCCTGTTCAAATTAATAGAAGAATTGGGTTTATGGATGAAATTAAAAAACTCGGTTACACCGTGAATATTGTTGCTGAAGACACGGGAAACTGGGGAGCTGGAGATGCACAACAAAAAATGGATACATGGCTTGCGGTCTATAAAGGTCAATTTAATTTGATTATTGCGCAAAATGATGGTTGGCATTAGGTGCAGTTGAATCCCTTGTTTCAAATAAATATACAAAAGATGATATTTCTGATGGAACAAATTTACTTGTACCAGTAATTGGAGTTGATGGAACAGCGGCAGCTCAAGATTCTATGAAAGCAAATAAATTGTATGCAACTGTTTTACAAGATGAGATTACACAATCAGAAACAGCTTTTGAGCTTGTATATGAAGTTGCAAAAAATGGAACAGCTATCGGATATACCACCAGTGCTGGAATTAGTGCTGCAACAATGGTTACCGATGAACCACCTTCAAATGATGCTTCTGTTATTAATCAATGTTGGCTAATTCCTTTCAAACCTATTACAAAAAATTAGTTTGACAGCCCCTTTATCTTTGAATAAAAGGGTTTATAGATTCAAAATCACTGAGTGGTTTTGAATCTTATTCTTTAGCTAAACGATTTTGATTGATGATTTAAAGGAGTTGTTATGGGTGATGAGTTCATATTACAAATGCTTGATATAAAAAAGGAATTTCCAGGTGTAATTGCTCTTGATACTGTTTCTTTAAATGTTAAATCTGGAACTGTACATGCACTGATGGGTGAAAATGGAGCAGGAAAGTCTACTTTGATGAAATGCTTGTTTGGGATGCATCGCCCCAATGCAGGTAAAATTATTTTTAAGGGAAAAGAAGTTCATTTTTCTGATGCAAAAGCAGCTCTTGAAGCTGGAATAACAATGATTCACCAAGAATTATCAAATGTTCCGCAAAGAACAGTTGCCCAAAATATTTGGCTTGGTCGCGAACCTCTTAATGCGAATAAATTGGTTGATCACAAAAAAATGGTGGCTGACACTTTAGGTCTTTTAGAAAAACTAGAAATGAATATAGATCCTTGTGCTAAAATGAGCACACTTTCAATTTCTGAACAACAAGGGTGTGAAATTGCAAAAGCTGTTTCTTATGGTGCTTCAATTGTTGTAATGGATGAACCAACTTCATCGTTGTCTGAGCGTGAAGTTGAACATTTATTTAAAATTATTAATGATTTACGAAGTCAGGGTGTTGCAATTATTTATATTTCACACCGCATGAATGAAATATTTCAAATATCAGATGAAATTACTATCATGCGCGATGGTAATACTGTTGCAACGCATAAAGCAACTGAATTAAATGAAGATACATTGATTAATCTCATGATTGGGCGAGTAACAACACAAAGGTTTCCCGTTGTTGAGGCGACTCCTCATGGAGAGTGCATGAAAATTGAGCACTTAAGTTCTGCAAACCCTAAATCATTTCAAGATATTAGTTTTGATTTACATAGATCAGAAATTCTTGGTATTGGCGGCTTGGTCGGTGCACAGCGCTCTGAGTTAGTAGAGTCAATTTTTGGTTTGAGACATGTCATTGCAGGAAAAATAGTTATCAATGGTAAAGAAGTAATTATTAGATCTCCCCGTGATGCGATAAAAAATCATATTGGTCTTATAACTGAAGATAGACGTGGAACAGGTATTTTTCCTTTGCTTTCAATAACTACTAACACTGCTATTGCGGCAATGGACAATTTTCGCTCAAAACTTCGCTTTTTGAAGCATGCCCTAATAAACAAAAAATCAGTTGAATTAAATCAATTACTGAAAGCAAAAACGGCAAGTATGCAAACACCTATTCAAAATCTTTCAGGTGGAAATCAACAAAAAGTTGTTATAAGTCGATGGCTTATGACTTTACCCGATATTTTAATCATGGATGAACCAACAAGGGGCATTGATGTTGGGGCAAAGTATGAAATTTATTCAATCATGGCAGATCTTGTAAAGCAAGGTAAGTCAATTATCATGGTTTCATCTGAACTGCCTGAGTTAATTGGAATGTCTCATCGTATAGCTGTTTTATGCAATGGAAGATTAACAGGTATTTTAGATAAAAAAAATGCAACGCAAGAGGCTGTTATGTGCCTTGCAACACAATTTAATTAAAGAGAGGGCTACGCTATGACAGGAAAGATAAAATCACTTACCGCATCAAAGGAAACTATTAGCAAGTACACAAATTATATCACTTTTGTAGTACTTGTGTTTATTTTGGGTGTTCTAACAAATGGACGGTCGCTTCATTGGGAATCTATTCGCAATTTATTAATTGCAGAATCAGTTCGTGCATTTGCAGCTCTCGGTGTTGGTATTATTATTATTACACGAGGAATTGATCTTTCGATAGGTTATGTTGTGTGTTTGACAACGAGTGTCGCAGCCTCTTTTTCTCAGGATCCACAGTTTGCAACCGTTTTTCCACAAAAAGATTTTCCACTTATTGTGCCATTTCTTGCAGCATCGTCGGTTGGAATTTTATTTGGTGCTTTTAATGGTATTCTTGTTGCTTATGCTAAGTTACCTCCTTTTATTGCAACGCTTGGAACACTTTCTCTCGCTCGTGGAACGCAGCTTATTTATACGCAAGCAAAAGTTGTTGGAAGTGTTAAAGACTCCTATAAAGTTATTGCACAAGGTTCTGTTGGCCCGATTCCTAATTTGATTATTTATGTTGCCATAGCAGCCTGCATCGTATGGGTTATTTTGCAGCATACACGACTAGGAGCAAACTTTTATGCAATTGGGGGAAATCCGCAAGCAGCTCGAGTTGCTGGAATAAATGTAGAGAAAAATTTAGTTTTTGTTTATTCTTTTGCAGGGTTAATGTATGGTGTTGCAGGAGCATTGTTTGCTTCTCGTTTAGGACTTGCAAATTCCCTTACAGGAAATGGTATGGAGCTTGATGCCATTGCGGCAGTAACAGTTGGAGGAATATCTCAAGCAGGTGGTGTTGGTACAATGGGGGGAATGCTTATTGGAGTTTTTACCCTTGGTATCATAAATTATGGCATGACATATTTAGGAATTGATTCTTATTATCAGCTTTTAATGAAGGGAGCCATTATTATTATTGCTGTTTATTTTGATATGAGGAAGCATTCTAAAAAGGCATAAAATGTGATAACTATAAGAGATGTAGCTCTGGATGCTGGAGTATCAACTGCAACTGTTTCTCGTGTGCTTAATAATGATGCAAAAGTTTCGTTCTTGATGAAAAAAAAAGTTTTAGCTGCGATTAAAAAATTAAATTACAATATCAACACAGCAGCACGAACTTTAAAGTCAGGAGAGTCACGAATTATTGGTGTTATAGTTCCAGAGTTATCGAATCTTTTTTTTATGCCACTTTTTGAGTACATGGAAAAGGTTTTGCAAAAACAAGGTTATGCAATGCTTTTATGTTCCTCTGGTGGGACTGTTGAAGGAGAACTGAAACGTCTTAATTTTTTAAGACAACATAGTGTTGATGGAATTATCGTCATTCCGTGCACGTCACATTCTGAGCATTTTGAAAGCGTGAAAGATAAAGTCCCTTTTTTATTTATAGATAGAGGGTGTTCTTTTTTTGATGTTGATACTGTTTTGTGCGATAATGAGCAGGCAAGTTATGATGTTGTAAAGGTTCTAATTGCCGATGGACATAAAAATATAGCGTTTGTTGGAGGAGATATTGGATTACAAACATGTAAGGAACGATATAAAGGTTTTAGTCGTTCAATGGATGATTCAAAAGTGCCTTTTCATAGAGAAATGGTTGTATTTACAGGAATGAGTTTTGAGGGTGGTCTTCAGGCAATGGACTACTTTTTATCACAAAAAACACAGCCCGATGCATATTTTTTTGTTAATATAATGGTTTGTCTTGGAGCTGCAAAGCGAATTTCTGAGGAGCCGCTTGATAGTCAAAAAAAATTATTGGGGCAAGTTTTGACGATGTGTATTATTCGTCTTTGGTAACTTTTTGTAAATATTTTATTGCACAGCCTATGGAAGAAATGGGTGAATATGCGGCAAAAAGGATCCTTGAGCGAATTAAAAAACCTAAAATGCTTTGTAAAACGGTGAGAATGAAAGCTCACTTAGTAAAGAAATAACAATACGTATAGTATGGAGGAAAATTATGGCAAAAAACAGACTTATAGGAGATTATCCTGTTATCGGAATTCGCCCTACCATTGATGCCCGCCGTGGAACAGTCAATGTACGCAAATCGTTAGAAGAACAAACAATGAATATGGCAAAGTCAGCAGCTGATTTACTTACAAGTAATTTGCGTTATTCAAATGGAGAACCCGTCAAAGTAATTATTGCAAGTACAACGATTGGTCGAGTACCTGAAGCTGCTGCTTGTGCAGAACAATTTAGAAAAGCGGGTGTTGATATAACATTGACCGTAACTCCTTGTTGGTGTTATGGATCAGAAACTATGGATATGGATCCGCTTACGATCAAAGGAGTTTGGGGTTTTAATGGAACTCAAAAACCCGGCGCTGTATATTTAGCTGCTGTTCTTGCAGGGCATGCACAAAAAGGACTTCCTGCTTTTGGAATCTATGGGCATGATGTTCAAGAACCTACATCAACAGAAATTCCGTCAGATGTAAAGGAAAAACTACTACGTTTTGGTCGTGCTGCAGTTGCCGCCGCAACGATGCGGGGAAAATCTTATTTGCAAATTGGATCAATTTGTATGGGAATTGCGGGCTCTATTATTGATTCAGATTTTTTTGAAAAATATCTTGGTATGCGTGTTGAGTCTGTTGATGAAGTTGAAATTATCCGTCGTATGACTGAGGAAATTTATAATAAAGACGAGTTTGAAAAAGCTCTTGCATGGGCAAAAAAACACTGTCCTATTGGCTATGATGAAACTCCTGAAAACATGAAAAAGTCACAAAAACAACTTGATGAAGAGTTTGAATTTGTTGTGAAAATGGCTGTTATTATAAAAGATATGTTTAATGGAAATAAAAACCTTCCAGCTGGTTGCGAAGAGGAAATGCTTGGGCATAATGCTATTGCAGGTGGGTTTCAAGGGCAACGACAATGGACTGACTTTTATCCAAACGCAGATTTCCCTGAGTCAATTTTGAATTCATCATTTGATTGGGAAGGAAAAAGAGAGCCTTATATTCTTGCAACAGAGAATGATACACTCAATGCAGTTGGAATGCTTTTTGGAAAACTACTCACGAATACAGCACAAATTTTTGCTGATGTTCGCACCTATTGGAGCCCTGAGGCTGTAAAAAAAGCAACAGGCTTTGAATTAACAGGAAAAGCAAAAGAGGCAGGTGGATTTATTCATCTTATTAATTCTGGGGCTGCATGTGTTGATGCTTGTGGTGAAGTTAAAAATGAAAAAGGTAACGGAGTAATTAAACCTTTTTGGGAAATGACAGAAAAAGATATTGACAGTTGCCTGAAAGCAAGTGAGTGGAGCCCTGCTGATCAAGGTTATTTTAGAGGCGGAGGATTTTCTTCTCGATTTCTCACCCGTGCAGATATGCCCGTTACTATGATGCGGCTAAACCTTGTTAAGGGCTTAGGACCTGTTGTTCAAATTGCTGAAGGATGGACTTTTACTTTGCCTGATGAAATTGCTGACAAAATTTTGAAGCGCACAAATTATACGTGGCCTTGCACGTGGTTTACTCCTCGTGTAACAGGAGAAGGAGCTTTTAAGAGTGCTTATCATGTTATGAACAATTGGGGTGCAAATCACGGCGCTATTAGCTTTGGTCATATTGGAGCAGACTTGATTTCGCTATGTTCAATGCTTCGTATTCCTGTTTGCATGCATAACGTGCCCGAAGAACAAATTTTCCGACCATCATGCTGGAATTCTTTTGGCATGGACAAAGAAAGCCAAGATTATCGTGCTTGCCAAACATACGGACCACTGTATAAATAAAATATTTTATACGCTCTTTCCCTTTTTTTCATAATCGCAAACTAATGGAAAGAGTGTATACTGTATAGTAGATAATTAATGAATAAAGATATTTTTATAGATAGGATAAATCTCGAATTTGTAAACGTCGTAATTGAAAAAATTATCATAAATTCTAATAACTTGTAGCCTTTTGTTTGAGTGCATAACCCGACAAAAATATATCCTTCTAAAAAGAGAATTCTGTTCCTCTGAGCGTTACGCAAGCTACCGTTTCTATCCCTAACGCGGCATTTTCTTTGTCATCATAAAATTTGTGTTAGCTGGTGGAGAGGCATCCTTTTGCAGTACGACTTAAAGTCGTACTGCAAAAGATTTAACTATAAGCAAAACTCATAGAAAAAAATTATTTACTAAGATAGTTTTGCAAATTAAGATTCCTTATTATGTTTAACGTTTAATCCATAGTTATTAAATTTATTTAACACAACGGTTATTTGCTCATTAGAAAGTACTTTATACGATCCTGTCGCTTTTAATCCCATGTAAAGCCGTGCAAGATGTTCTACTTCAAGTGCAACAGCTAGGGCTTTTTCAAGTGTTTTTTCAGCAGTTATAAGTCCATGGTTTTTTAAGATTGCAGCTTTGTAACCCTCCATTCCTTTTTGAATAATTTGACAAAGTTCCTCTGTTCCGAATGTTGCATAAGGCAAACAAGGAATTTTTGTTCCACCTGCAATGGCAACCATGTAATGAATCCCTGGTAAATAATCGTCGCCAGAACATGCTACCATAGTTGCATAAGGAGCATGATTATGTACAACAGCATTAAACTCAGGCCGATGCTGTAACAATGCAAGGTGAAAACGCCATTCTGTTGAAGGAATAAGTCCTTCTTCCCACGTACCATCATTTTTTACAAAAACAATATCACTCGGTTTCATCACTTCATACGGCATTCCCGACGGGGTGATGAGCATTCCTCCATCAACACGCAAACTAATATTGCCTGCTGTTCCTTGGTTTAAGCCTAAATCACGCATTTTGATACAGGCATCTATAATTTCCTGTGCTTTTTGAGTGTTATTACTCATATCTTCCTCCTATAAAATAATAGCATAATTGCTATAAAGTATCTTGCTTTACTTCTGCTAATCTATTTTTTTGATATCAAAACTTGTCCGAACTAAATCACGCATTTGAGTTGCTGATGCTAAAAACCCTAAACTATAAAGCTGGATAAGGGTGTTGCCTAATGCCGATGCTTCTACTGGCCCTGTAAAAACAGGAATACCCATGTTTTTTGCAATAAGGCGATTAAGGAGCTCATCTTTTGATCCCCCTCCAACAACATGGATAGAACTTGCTTTAAATTGGGCAATTTTTTGTAACTCTTCAATTGAATTTTTATAGATATGGACTAATCCCTTGTAAACAGACGCGGTAATCTCTCCATGAGTTTTTGGTGTTCCCTGCTTATGCTCCATGCAAAAGTTTTGTATTTCCGCTTCAATATCCTGAGGATTATAAAAACGATCATCATTTACATCTACAACAAAGGGCGAGTCAACTGCCTGCTCTGCTTCTTCCATCATGACCCCAAAATTTGCTTGCCATTTTCTTTGTAAAAGCTGAATTATTCGTAAACCATTGATTCCCTTTAAAAAACGAATGCTATCAGAAAAACCTACTTCATGAGTAAATCCATTTTCAAGAGCTTCATTTGTGATGATAGGTTTTTTACGCTCAATTCCCAAAAGGCTCCATGAGCCGCATGATAAGTAAATTGAGTTTTCATCTTGTAGCGGACTTGCCACAACAGCTGACGCCGTATCGTGAGAGCCACCTGCTATAACGGGAAAAGGTTTTAATCCGACAAGGTTTGCAATGTTTTCTTTTAATAAGCCTTTTTGAGTACCACATTTTTTTATTTCTGGTAAAATTGATAGAGGGAATTTAATATCCTCAAGTAATTTTTGAGCCCATTTTCCTGTGTGCATATCAATCATTTGCGATGTCGATGCTATGGTTTGTTCAGCAGTTTTTTCTCCCGTGAGCCAATAGCCTAACAGATCAGGAAGAAAAAGCATGCTATCAGCATTTTCTAAAATACACTGTCGCTCTTGCACATCTTCATAAATTTGATAAAGCGTGTTATATGGCATAGGAGCGTTGCCTGTTAATTCATAGAGCTGTTTTGCAGACCAGTTTTTTATCGGTGTTAAGTGTTCGCGGATTTCGATAGTTTAATGGAAGGCTCAATAATTCACCGTTTTTTGCAAGATATGCATAGTCAACTCCCCATGAATCAATGGAAAGTGAATGTGGTTGTATTTTTTTTTCAGCAAGCTTTTTCAGACATTCGAGAATTTGTCCCCATATATGCAATATGTTTGTATATTCATAAATCCCTACTTCAATAGGCTCTAATGAAAATCTATGTATTTCTTCTAATGAAAGTTTACCATTATTATAGGTTCCTAAAAAAAACTTCCCTCCTGATGAGCCAATATCACAAGCTACGGTATAAATTGGATTTTTCACAAAGACTCCTTTGTTAAAGGTTAAAAATATTTTTTTAGAAACGTTATAAACTTTTTAGAAAAAAATGTAAACGTTTACATATAAAAAACATACAAGTAGTTTTTTGATTTGTCAAGGATTTTTTTTATAAGTTTGATATCGTTCCTATAAAAGCTCTGTATTTCTCTTTTAAAGTTTAAAAATTTTTCTTGACAGATGAAAAAGTTAATGCAACAATATACGTGTAAACGTTTGCATTTGTAATCGACAATAAAGATTAATTTGGAGAATAGTATGACTATTTTAGAAAAAATGAGTTTAAAGGGAAAAGTTGCCTTTGTAACTGGTGGTGCTCGTGGTATTGGTAAGAGTGTTGCAACGGCACTTGCAGAAGCTGGTGCTGATATCGCTATTGCTGATATGGACTTGAATGAGGCAGAGGTAACTTGTAAAGAACTTGCTGCACAAACAGGGAAGAAATTTATTCCTATAAAACCGGATGTTACTAATCCAGAGAGCGTTGATAACATGATCAGTGTTATTCTTGAAGCTTTTGGCCATATTGACATTGCTTTTTGTAATGCGGGCATTGCTTTAAATATTCCTGCAGAAGAAATGAGTTTTGCTGATTGGAAAAAAGTAATCGACGTCAATTTAACGGGTGTTTTTTTAACGGCACAAGCTGCTGGTAAGGTCATGATAAAACAAGGATATGGATCAATTATTAACACTGCATCAATGTCAGCCCATATTGTAAATATTTCACAACCACAGTGTGCTTACAACGCTTCAAAAGCAGGTGTTATTCAATTAACAAAATCTTTAGCAATTGAATGGGCTCAAAAAAATGTTCGCGTAAACAGCATTAGTCCAGGGTACATCGGAACAGAGTTGATAACTAATTCGCCTAAGTTAAAACCGCTTATTGAGCAATGGACGGTGCTCTCACCGCTAAAACGATTAGGAAAGCCAGAAGAATTACAATCAATTGTTGTTTATCTTGCTGGTGATACGAGTTCATTCACCACTGGAGGTGACTTTGTTATTGATGGTGCCTTTACTTGTTTCTAGGCCATGTTTGGTTGAGAAAATTAGTAAAATAATTTTCTTAAAAATATAAACAATACGGGAAAAATAAAAAAAATATTTTTTTAGAAGAAATTAATAACGAGTAGAGAGGTAAATTATGAAAGCAGTAGTATTAGAGGAAAAAGGAAAAATAGTCATTCGTGAAATTGATGTGCCTGAAATAATGAGAGATCGGGATGTTAAAATAAAAATTTCTCATGTGGGTATTTGCGGTAGCGATGTGCATTATTATACGCATGGAGGTATTGGTCAGTATATTGTCAAGGAACCGATGATCTTAGGTCATGAGGCATCTGGTATTATTGAGGAAGTTGGATCTAAGGTAACAGAGTTTAAAAAAGGTGATAGGGTTTGTATGGAGCCCGGTATTCCTAATCCTTCAAGCAGAGAAAGTAGACTAGGATTTTATAACTTAGATAGAGAAGTTAGTTTCTGGGCAACTCCACCTATTCATGGATGCTTACGATCAACGGTTATTCATCCAGCTGATTATACGTTTAAACTTGCTGACAATATTTCTTTGGCAGAAGGTGCTATGGTTGAACCATTAGCTATAGGACTGCAAACGGCAGTAAAAGCCCATATTAAACCTGGTGATGTAGCGGTTGTTCTTGGCTGTGGTACTATTGGATTAATGTGCGTTGCGAGCTTACTTGCTGGAGGATGTAGTAAAGTGATTGTAACTGATACTTTTCAGCCAAAACTAAATATTGCAGCAAACCTTGGGGCTGTTATTCCTGTAAATATTTCTCAACAAGATGCTGTTAGTGAAACAATGAAGATAACGAATGGATGGGGTGCTGATATTGTTGTTGAAGCTTCTGGAAATGATAAAGCTGCCGCCTGTCTTTTTGATATGCTTTGTCCAGGCGGCCGTGTTGTTTATACTGGTATTCCGGTATCTGGTTTGACTACTCTTGATATTACAAAAGCCCAAGCACGTGAAGCAACAATAGAAACAGTCTTTCGGTATGCACATATTTATCCGCGTGCTTTAAATCTACTGGAATCGAAAAAAATTGATGTAAAGCAATTTATCACTGATACGTATTCTTTTGCCCAAAGTGTAGAAGCGTTTGAGTATGTAACAAAGCCTAACCCAACCTCGGTGAAAATTCAAATTGTATGTGAATAAAAATTTTGAAGCTGTACCGCGTAAGCTAAAGTAGCTTTTTTAGTAACTACCGTCATCAATTAACACATCTATATTTTTAGAAATAGTTTCTTTTAAGCGTGTAATTCGTTTCTCTCGATCTTCATTTGTTTCAAAGAGAAAGCATCGCCTTCTCCAGCGAGAGCTAGGCGTTTCATCTGCACGGATTGATTCCCTAATATTTGCTTTTAGCTTTGCAATATTTAAATAGTTAAAATTCTTCATATTGTCGTAGCCAAATTTTGCAAGTAAAAAATCATCAGCTGCCTGAAAAAGTTTAAATAAAGAAAAAGAGGGTAAAAATCTATAATCTTTTAAATTATTAAAATAATTGAGAAACTCCTCGTCTGTTCTGATTTCAGGCGAAGTATTTGTTTTGGTATATTTAGCATCTTTCCTCGACCGTTTTTTAAAACACTCGATCCGCATAAAACTTCCTGAAAAATTTGTACCCCAGCCTTTATGTGCGTATATAAACGATTTTTGCTTATAGCGTTCAGCCAAGCTTTGCAAGTCTCGTGGATTGGGGTTTACAACAAAATAT
>JBOFTD010000034.1:0-4149 GCA_051651885.1 Treponemataceae bacterium | reverse complement strand
TAAAAAGTTTTCAAGCTTTACGGCCATTGGAAACTCAGCCGTTGCAATTACTTGGGAGGATTTTAATCTTGACCCTGAAGGCGAAAAAAGTTTTTCCTATTATATTACGACGGCAAATAGTGGAGCCGATGCTCCTACTGATTTAAGTAATGCAATGCTTGGACGAGCTTTTTTAGAGAAAAAAATTACGCCCTACATAGCAAATTTTTACAACACTAAAATGGTTCAAAACTTTAATGATACACAAACCCTGCATAAAGAAAAAATGATTGCACATCAGTATGATTATACAAATCACGATTTATTTTTTTCAGAAAGTAAACGACGAAAAGAAAAAATGCACAGTGCATAAAGAGGAGAAAATAATTTCAATGGCACATAATGTTCTTCAAAAAGCACAAAAACTTTTTACTCGAAAAAAATTCTCTGCAGTGCTTTCACTTCTTGAGCCTAAAATTATTGATTTTCGTGATTCTTCGGAATATTTTTATTTGCTCGCTGTTTCTTGCATGTATATGGGCGACTTAGGCGGAGCTCAGTCCTATTTACAACGAGGACGACAAATTAGCCTGCGTAGTCCAAAACTTCTTCTTGCTCAAGCCGCTCTTTTTTTAAGAAAGGGAGACACAGGGCAAGCTGTGGAATTTTATCTTGAAACGCTTGAGTATGATCCGAAAAACAAGATTGCAAAAAAAGCAATGCAATTTATTCGTAAGCATGGCGATGATCAAACCCTTACCATTTGGATTCAAAAAGAAAAAATTAAGCAGTTTTACCCATCAACGGGAATTTATATTCCTGTTCTACCATTGATTATTTTTAGTGCTGCCTTAATTACCACTGCTATTATTGCCTTTATGCCAAATCTTAACTCTCCTGTTAACAGAGCGGATTTAAGTAATATTACTCTTTCAAATGACGAAAAAACAAAACCTGTTGTTGCAGATCTTTCAGTTGAAACATACAATCTTTTGCTGTCTGCGGATGAGGTTAACAAAGCTTACTTACAAGCACAAACTTTTTTTCATCAATATCGTGATAATTCTGCGTTAGTTGAAATTAATCGTATTTTGAACTCAAATGCAATTCCTGAAATTAAACAAAAAGCATTGCTCTTAAAAAATTATTTATCAGCTCCCTCTTTTGAGTCGCTCGTAAATGATGAAAAGGAAAATTTTCCCTATCAAAAAGTGATAAAAACGCCTCTTTTTTATTCGGGCTGCTGGGTTGTGTGGCGAGGAACGGTTGCCAATGTCATTGCCGATGAAAATGAATTTAAATGTGATTTTGTAATAGGCTATGATACTCTTGAAAATCGTATTGATGGAATAATCCCCCTTTCTTTTCACCAACCCGTTACTATCGACCGAGCACGTTCTTTGCAAGTTTTAGGAAACCTTACGATGATTGATGGAAAAATCGCTCTCGAGGGAAAAACTATTTATCAACCCCTACCCGAAAGAAATTAAATTCATGAAAATACTCTACATCGCAGAAATAATTGGAAAAGCGGGTATTCAATGTGTAAAAAAGATGCTGCCTGATCTGAAAAACGAATTTAAAATTGATTTTGTGATTGCAAATGCTGATGGGGCAACAAATGGTACAGGGCTTGGTAAAAATCATGCCGCGTATTTACGAAAACTGGGATGCGATATTATTACAGGTGGCGATTTTATTTTTTATAAACGAGATTTAACCAATGATTTAGCACAAATGCATAATGTTTTGCGCCCAGCAAATTATATTTCAGAAAGTCCCGGTCGTGGCTGGCGAATTCTTCGAAAAGAAGACAAAAAACTTGCAGTCGTTTCGTTAGTGGGACTTTCACATTTTACGCGTGTACATGGAGAAAATCCTTTTAACACGCTTCGTTTTGTCGTTGACAAAATCAAAAAAGAAACAAATAATATTGTCATTGATTTTCATGCAGGAGCTACCGCAGAAAAAAAATCTTTTTCATATTTTGCGGATGGAAAAGTTTCTGCCGTCATTGGTTCACATGGCCGAGTGCAAACGGCGGATGAATTAATTTTAGACGGCGGGACTGCAAGTATTACAGATGCAGGACGCACGGGATTTGTCCACGCAGTCGGCGGTCTTGACCCACTTCCAAAAATTTCTGAGTTTTTATGTGGCATTCCAAACTGGACAAAAGAACTCGAGATGAATGAAGAAAATTTTGTTGAGTTTCAAGGACTTTGCATTTCGATTAACCAAAAAGGATTTGCTGACTCGATTACTCGCATAAAACGCCCGTTAAGGAATGATTAAATGCAATAATATATAAACCACCAAACAACAATAACTTATAAATTGTTAAAAATAAATGACACTAGAATGACACTAAAATGTATTAATTTTAACTTGTTATTCCGATAAATAAATCATGAGAATTAAAGAACCTTTCACAATCTATTTACGAACAATAAAAAACAAAGATAAAAAAAGATATATTTTTTATTATAAAGCTAGAGATGAAAACGGTCAACAATCAAATGGTCTTTCTACTGGAGTTGAAGTATTAAATCCATTAAATGAAAAAGAGTTAAAATCAAAAAGAAACAAGGCTCGTGCTATCTGTAATGATTTATTGCAGCAGCACGCTATTTTTTATAAGCGTGAATATTTATTAACCGTAAAAGATTTTTCAAAAGATTTTTTTACTGAAAATTGTGATTACTTAAAATGGAAAAAAACTATAGACGGAAAAGGAATGTCTCAAAATTCAATAAAAGTTTATAGAGCGTTATTAGTTAATGGTGTCATTCCATTTATTGGAGATAAAATAATAAAAAATATAACAAGAAGTGATATCAAAAAAATTATTTTTGAGTTAAAAAAAACATATTCTAATAAATCAATAAACCTTATAATTGTAGTTTTAAATATAATTTTCAAACAAGCAATAGAAAAAAATATAATAAAAATATCTCCAACTCAAAATATTGGTGTTTTGAGTGTAGAAAAAAAACATATCGAACTATTAACTATTGACGAGATTAAAAACCTTATTAATATAGGGCGGTTAAAAAAAAATAGAAAAAGCATTATAATTTTATTATCTATTACTGGATTAAGAATAGGAGAATGCTTAGCATTAAAAAAAGAAGATATTTTTGAAACATATATTGAAGTAAAAAAATCTCATAACGGTGCATTCGGATTAAGCGAAACAAAAACACGTGAACAAAGAAAAATCCCTTTTTGTAAAACAGCTTATGATTTTTTTAATTTTAAAAGCTATAATAGCGATTTTTTATTTGAGGAAAACGGTAAAATTCCATTAAGTGGAAATATTTTAAAATATACAAAAGAACATTTATCAAAAATAGGTATTGATTGCAAAGATCGTGGAATTACAATTCATTCGCTAAGGCACTTTTTAACACTTATTTACTTTCTGAAAACATATCCGATGCTAAAATTAGGGCTGTTATGGGTCATAAGGATAATACAATGACGGGCGTTTATACAAACTGGAACATAGGAATGTTTACAGAGGTTTATACGGCACAAGAAAAGCTAATAAATAAAATTATTAATTAACACAAAAAAATGCCCATAGCATCTGACCACGCTATGGACTAAAAAAACCTCTGTTTTCTACACTCATACGAATGCTTCTTTAGTATCAATTAAAATATATATATTGTCAACTATTTAGTTTATAAAATAAATTTTTTTATAAAAAAAACACTTGCTAATATTATTAAAAAACTTGCAATAACTCCAATTAATATTTTATTTATTGTTTTTAGTCTTTCAATTTTCTTTATGTTCTCTATTTCTGATTTTGCTGATAATTTCACTTGCTTTTTTATTAATAATTCTTGTTTGTTCTGTAAGATCTGTAATGAGGTGTAGCTGTTCTGTAAGCTGCTGAGCGTTTTCTTCAATTCCGACAATGTCGCTTCCGATTCTTTGGCTTTCACCTGCAATGTCTCTATTATTTTCGATTGACTCGATATTAATATCTCCAGCTCTACCAGTTCCGATTCCGTTATTTGTGTAATCGCCAGCGAAAAAAAAGGAAAATAACGGAGAAAAGAATATATAAAATCATTACACATAGTGCAATTAAATTTCACCGTGTGCAGTCGAAAGTATAAAAAAAACCGCCACAAGGAAATGGCGGAAATAAAAATA
>JBOFTD010000033.1:0-6363 GCA_051651885.1 Treponemataceae bacterium | reverse complement strand
TGTTGGCGGATAAAAACCGTCTTGAATTGCTTTAACGCAGAACAAAGCCTCTATCGCTCCTGCAGCACCTAAACAATGACCAGTCATACTTTTAGTTGAAGAAACCTTCATTTTATATGCGTGATCCCCAAAGGTTAGCTTGAGCATTTGAGTTTCAGCTGGATCATTAATGGGAGTTGACGTTCCATGTGCATTGTAGTATTGCACCTCTTCGGGCTTAATTCCTGCATCTTTTAGAGCCATCTTCATTGCACGAGCACCACCTGATCCATCAGGATTTGGGCTTGTGATATGGTAGGCATCAGAAGATCCGCCATAGCCAATTAATTCTGCATAAATTTTTGCACCACGAGCTTTTGCATGTTCAAGTTCTTCTAAAACTAAAATTCCTGCACCTTCGCCCATTACAAAACCTTCGCGCCGTTTATCAAAGGGACGACTGCCTTTTTCAGGAGTGTCGTTAAAACTTGTAGCAAGGGTACTTAAAGCCTCAAAGCTTCCAATACCAAAGCCTGTAATAGTTGATTCTGTTCCACCGCTGAGACAAATATCACATCGTCCTGCTCTAATTTGATCAAGGGCTGCTCCTAAGGCATCAGTTCCTGAAGCACACGCAGTTGAAAGCGTTAAACTTGTTCCACGAATATTGTAGATCATGCTAATATTTCCAGGCCCTTCATTAGGGATAAGCATTGGAATTGAAAGAGGCGGAATGCGTTGAGAGCCAACTTCAAAATATTTTTTAAATCCCGCTTCTAAAACCTCAAAGCCGCCAATCCCAATTCCTAAAAAAATTGAGGTTCTGTCTCCGAGTTCGCCGTCAAAATCTTCTTTTTTTAAGCCCGCATCTGCAAGAGCTTGAGCTGAAGCAACAACGCCAAACTGAGTAAATCGAGCCATTTTACGAGCTTCTTTTTTATCCATCCAAGCAGAAGGATCAAAGTTTTTAACCTCTCCTGCTATTTTGACCTTAAAATTTGTTGTGTCAAAATGAGTGATAGGAGCAATTCCGCTTTTTCCAGCCTTAATTGATGCCCATGTTTCATCAACCGTATTTCCAACTGAACTTATACAGCCTAATCCTGTTACTACTACTCTTCTCATTATATTCCTCCGTAATTTAATAAAGTATCTATCAGCAAAGATTTAAAATCAAATGCTTTAAAATCAAATGATTTTATTATTAGTTAAATTGATTTTTCAAAATTAGATTGAAAAACGTTTATGCTCCAAGTCCACCATCAACACCGATGACTTGAGCAGTAATGTATAACGACATGTCGGATCCAAGAAAAACGCAGGTGTCTGCAATATCGCGAGCAACGCCCGCTCTTTTCATAGGAATGCCTTCAATCCATTTATCACGAGCTTCTTTGTTCACGGCATTAGTCATGTCGGTTTCTATAAATCCTGGTGCAACAGCATTTACTCGAATGCCTCGCCCTGCAACTTCTTTTGCAAGACTTTTGGAAAATCCAATTAATCCTGCCTTGCTTGCCGCATAGTTGACTTGCCCGCCTTGTCCATGAAGGCCAACAATGCTTGACATATTGATAATCGAGCCTTTTTTTTGTTTAATCATATCGTTTGAAACAATTTGGCTGGTAATAAAAGCCGACGTCAGATTTACGCGCAAAACGCTCTCCCAGTCCTCGTGCTTCATTCGGAATGAAAGCCCATCTCGAGTAATTCCTGCATTATTGATAAGAACGTCAAAAGATCCCGCCTGTGCAAGGGCATTTTTCACCGCTTGAGTAAGATCATCGGCATTGCCTGCATCGCAATACATTTCAACAAATTGTACGCCATGCTCTTTTGCACACTGCTCCAATTCGTCCTTGGCTTGTGATGGCTTTGTACAAAAACCCCACACATTGCAGCCTTCTTCAAGATAGCGGCGTGCGATTTCTTTTCCAATACCACGAGAAGTTCCTGTTATCAGGGCATTTTTTCCTTTTAATAACATACTATATCCTTTACGCTTGAATGCTTTCTAATAAATCAAATTTTCCGCATGAAAAAGACGGAATAATTTCTGCATATTCTGTGTCTTTCCAAAGCTTTGCCAAAACCGTGCCATAACCGACTTCAAGCACACGCCAATCACTTTGAGAGCATTCTCCTTCGTGATTACAAGCGGAGCAAGAGTTTTCTGAAAGCCCCTTTGCATACTCAAAAATGGCTTTTTCTTCGGTTGTCCACAAAATCGAGCTTGAAATATGTTTGAGTGCGTTTGCTTTAATATCACAAGCCTTTGTTAATTGGCCACCTGTTACGTTTGAAAACAAGGGAATGCGAGGGTCTGCAAAAGGAATGTCTGCCAAAACAGAGGCAAATTTATCCGCAGCTTCTTGCATCAAAGGTGAGTGAAAAGGGCCTGCAACTTTGAGTCTCATACAACGACGAGCTCCTGCAGCCTTGAAAGTTTCTTCTGCCCATGAAAGACCGTCAGCTGTTCCTGCAATAACGGTTTGCAAGGTGCTGTTTTGATTAACCGCAAAAACATCGGCTCTATCTTTGAGCGTGTCAACAATAACCTGCGTCGTAAGCCCGATAATAGCACTCATTCCAGACGGATTTCCATCGCTTTTTGAGGCAATATTTTCACAAACTTCTTGCATAATTTGTCCACGCTTTTTTACCGCCGTAAACATATCCTCGAACGTTAACACGCCACTGGCATACAAAGCTGGCCACTCACCAAGGCTAAATCCTGCAGCAACAGAGGGTTCAACTCCTTTAAGGCGTAATGCTTCCATGACAACAACCGCTGCCGTTGCAGTTACCAGCTGGCTATTATCACTGCGAGCTAAAATCGTTGCATCTGATTCCCATAATAATTTGGTAATGTCTTGACCAACAACACTTGAAATTCTTTCAAAAACGGATTTTGTTTCTGGAATATTTTCATAAATATCTTTTAACATTCCATTTTCTTGTGCTCCTTGACCAGGAAAAACAAAAATATTTTTTACCATTTGACTACACAGCCTCCCCATGTTAATCCTGCACCAAATCCTACTAAAAGCACTGTCATTCCAGCTTTTAATCGACCTTGCTCATATAAATCAGCTAAGGTGATTGGAATGGTTGCAGATGATGTATTTCCATATTCTTCTATATTAATGATGATTTTTTCTTGCGAAAAGCCTAGACGTTTTGTTGCGGCCTTGATAATTCGCTCATTTGCTTGATGACAAACGACCAAATCGACATCGTCTATAGAAATTTTTTCTTTTTCTAACAAGGCTTCAAGGATTTCTCCCATTTTTGCCACCGCAAAAAAATAAACTGACTTGCCATCCATGTGAATTAAGTGATTTTGCTTGTCCAAATACAGGCTTTCAAAGCCGTTTCCGTCTGATCCCAAAATGGTCGAGCGAATGCCAAAATCATTATTGTCAGTTTTTTGCAAAATAACCGATCCCGCCCCATCGCCAAATAAAACGCAGGTTGAGCGGTCTTCCCAATTAAGAATTTTTGTAATGACCTCAGCACCCACAACAACGGCATATTTGTAATCCATTGACTCCATAAGGGCTGCAGCAGATTTGAGGGCGTAAATAAATCCCGTGCACGCTGCACTAATATCAAAGGCGGCGGCATTAACCGCTTGCAAATCACGCTGAATCAAACAAGCATTTGTGGGAAAACTGCGATATTCAGGGGTAACCGTTGCCGTGATAATAAGACCGATATCTTGACGACAAATATCGTAGCCATCGTTTTTTGCATGTTTTAACGCTTGTTCAGCCGCCAAAGTTCCAAGCGACGCTGATGACTCATCTTCGCCTGCGATATATCGACTAACGATGCCCGTGTGAGAGCGAATCCACTCATCAGAAGTATCAAGCGATTTGTCTAATTCATCATTTTTTACTAATTTTTGAGGAAGCGCCTTGCCCACCCCAATAATACGAATTGACATAATAAATCCTTTATAAAGAGTAATTTGATTTAAGATAGACAAAATCGCCAAAAATGTCAAGTATAAAAATGATAAGCACGGAAAAAATCTATTCAAAAAATAAGAGGATTTTGAATTATTTTAGTTTGTCGTACTCTTGCGTAAAACCAATCTTCTTGCTATGATTCAAATTCTATGAATAGGGAAAAAAATCTTATTAATAAAAATGATTTAGCTCAAAAGATAGATCATACTTTGCTTAAGCAAGATGCAACACAAGAGCAGATTACGCTTTTATGTGAGCAGGCTCTTGAACATCAGTTTTGCTCGGTGTGTGTAAATTCTTTTTGGGTTAGCTATGCGTATTCGCTTTTGAAAAATAGTGCGGTAAAAGTTTGTACTGTTGTCGGCTTTCCTTTGGGGGCATCTTCAAGTGAAGCAAAGGCGTTTGAGGCACAAAAGGCTATTGCAGATGGTGCGAGTGAAATTGATATGGTTATAAATATAGGATTACTTAAAGGCTCTCAATACGATACGTTTTTACATGATATTAGCGGTGTAAGAAATGTTTGCACAAATCAGATTTTAAAAGTGATTCTTGAAACTTGTTTATTGACGGATGAGCAAAAAATTATTGCGTGCCAAATTGCACAAAAGGCACAAGCTGATTTTGTAAAAACTTCCACAGGTTTTTCAACAGGAGGAGCAACGGTTAGTGATATTGCTCTTATGAGAAAAACAGTCGGCTCTGATATGGGCGTTAAAGCGTCTGGCGGTGTTCGCTCGTTTAATGATGCTATGGCTATGATTAACGCTGGGTCAACACGACTTGGAACGAGTGCCGGAGTTGCAATTCTTTCTGGAGAAATTTCACCACAAAGTTATTAAAATAGATGAAAATAAGAATTTATGCGATTTTTTGTCGATTACAAAGTATCGTTTTGCATGTGTTTTACAAAAAATTATCGTGCTAAGGAGAAAATTATGAGTACACACATTGGTGCTAAAGAAGGGCAGATAGCTCAAAGTATTTTATTGCCGGGTGATCCCTTACGAGCAAAGTATGTGGCAGAAAACTTCTTAACAGATGTTATTTGCTATAACGAAATTCGTGGGATGATGGGTTTTACGGGTAACTATAAAGGGAAGGCCGTTTCTGTACAAGGGACGGGCATGGGGCAGCCATCACTTTCCATCTATGTAAATGAATTATTTGAGTTTTATAATGTACAAAATGCTATTCGGGTGGGCACTTGTGGGGCAATTCATAATGATATTAAGGTTCGCGATGTTATTCTTGCGATGAGTGCTTGTACTGATTCGGGGATTAATACTCATCGTTTTAATGGTATGCACTTTGCACCGACTGCAAGTTTTGATCTTTTGCATCGAGCGGTTCATGTTGCTCGTGATAAAGAAATTGCTGTTCGAGTTGGATCTGTTACTTCAAGTGATCTTTTTTATGATGATAATAATTTTTGGAAATTATGGGCAAGCTACGGTGTTTTAGGCGTCGAGATGGAAGCTGCTGAGCTTTTTACGCTTGCCGCAAAGTATAATCGAAAAGCCCTTGCGATTCTCACTGTTTCTGATCATATTATCACTGGAGAATCAACCTCTGCCCAAGAGAGGCAAAACTCTCTGAATACGATGCTTGAACTTGCCCTTGAAACGGCAATATCCTGCTAGATGATTAGGAAGGGATGGCAAAACTCTTTACTTTTTTTGCTTATTTGGATATAATTTTATAAATTTCAATTATTTCTTGGAGGAATTATGATTAAAACGGTAAAAGATATAGCACTTGCTGGTAAGCGTGTTATTATGCGTGTGGATTTCAATGTGCCAATGAAAGATGGCGTGGTACAAGACGACACTCGGATTATGGCAGCTCTTCCCACGATTACATATATTCTTGATCAAAAACCACGAAGCTTGGTTTTAATGAGCCATTTAGGGGATCCAAAAAAGGATTCCAAAAAGGCAAAAGAAAAAGCTGAATCTGCTGGAAAGGCTTTTGATATGGATTCTTACATTGAAGGTAAGCACCGAATGAAGCCTGTGGCAAAATATCTTGAAGAAAAGCTTGGTAAAACAGTCTCTTTTGCTCCTTCTTGTAAAGACCAAAAAGAGGTTGTTGACGGCTTAGCGGACGGTGGGGTTTTAATGCTTGAAAACACTCGTTTTCATGACGAAGAAACTGCAAAAGATATTGCGATGCAAGAAGTTCTTTCAAAAGAGCTTGCAACGTATGGTGATGTTTATGTCAACGATGCATTTGGCACCGCTCACAGAGCACACGCCTCTACTGCAACAATTGCAAAGTTTGTTCCCGTTAAAGTTGGGGGATTTTTAATGGAAAAAGAGGTAAAATACCTTGATCCGATGGTGTCAAATCCTGCAAAACCGATGATTGCGATTATTGGTGGGGCAAAAGTTTCATCAAAAATTGCTGT
>JBOFTD010000032.1:0-5690 GCA_051651885.1 Treponemataceae bacterium | reverse complement strand
TTATGAACAAATTTTCTTACCTTGTTTTAAATTTTTATTTTTTATTTATCATAAAAATGAAAAGAATAAAGAACTTGATATTTTAAGTCAAAGGTATAAAGAATTATTATGTAATACTTCTTTTGTCCTCAATAGTTTTAAGTATCAAGAACAAATAGATTTTCCCGTACAAATGCAAATTTTTCTTGCTGATGATGGTGTATTCATAGAGGAAGATTGCATCAAAATTGAAGCAGAAAAAAATAAAGTTGACTGTGTTGTTTCTCAGAGTATGTCGAAAAAAAACACTATTAGAATAGATTTTGGTGAAAAACCATGTGCTCTTATACTTCATAAAATTGTAGTTAAAGATAAAGCAGAAAAAGTTCTCTATAACTGGTCTGGTGATTTTTCTCAATTCATTTCTATAAATGACATTTCTTTTGTAAGATATAATGATTGTTACTATGCCTTTTGTACAGGGAACGACCCTTTTATAGTGTTACCTGCAACGCCTGAAAATACTGAAATAGCGAGTATAAGCATCGAAGTTGAAAGACTTGATAGTGCTACTTATTACAACATTATAGCTGATAAAGAGAATATTATAGCTGATAAAGAGAATATTATAGCTGATAAAGAGAATATTATAGCTGATAAAGAGAATATTATAGCTGATAAAGAGAATGTTATAGCAAATTTATGTGGGCAATTAGATTTGATGGATCGAAAAATGCAGGCTCTTTTAAATTCAAAATCTTGGCGTATTACAAAACCACTAAGAATTCTAATGGAGAAAAAAATAATGAAGAAACTAAAAAAATTATTACGGTTAATAAAACGTACTCTTAAAAGCCTTAAAAATAATGGTTTAAAAGAAACTTTACGGCGTGGAAAGAATAAAATACGGAACAAAATTGCTATACGTAGTATGAAAAAAAAATGTACAAAACAACAATATACCGAAAATGATTTTTTTATTGATGGAATTAAGTACTTTGATGTAGAATACTATTACACTGAATACCCTGATGTAAAAGATGCTGGTATTGATGCTTTGGATCACTACTTGCAAACGGGCTGGAAAGAAAAACGAAATCCCTCTGAAAATTTTGATGGAAATTTTTATTTGTCAGAATACGCAGATGTCAGGCAAGCAGATATTTGTCCTTTGCTTCATTTTGTAAATTTGGGATACAAGGAAAATAAGTTTTCTTCCATAAATGAAAAGCAAACAGATTTAAATTTACAAATAAGACAGAAGCTTGGAATTGTTCCTTTTTTTCACGATTATTATACAAAAATAAATCTTAATAATACTATAAAAAATAAAAAAATTGCTGTTCATTTGCATTTATATTATATAGATATGATGGATTATTTTATACAAAAATTGAATAACATCAGTGTTCCTTTTGTATTGTTTATTTCTATTTCTGATGGTGAAAAAATCGACATACTTAAAAAAGAATTTTTAGAAAAAATAGAATGTTGTACTTCTGTAGTTATACAAGTTGTTGCGAATCAAGGAAGGGATATTGCTCCGTTAATTATTACTTTTGGGAAAAATTTATTGAAATATGATTATATTTGTCATATTCATTCAAAAAAATCACCGCATTATGGTGAAAATATGTGGTTAGAGAATATTGTAGATAGTTTACTTGGAAGTATTTCTATTGTTAATCAAAATTTTAATTTGCTAAGTTCGGATGCAAAAATTATTTTTAATGAACCGAATCAAAATATTTTATTACATAGTGGAGGATGGAGTGACAATAAAGAAATAGCGAAGCAGTTGCTAAAAAAATATACACAATACTCAATAACAGACTATCCTGTAGTTGACTTTCCTCAAGGATCTATGTTTTGGGCAAAGAGTAATGACTTAAAAAAATTCTTGACACTACCTTTGACTTACGACAATTTTCCTAGTGAGCCAATTCCTTTTGACGGAACAATAGCACATGCTTTAGAACGATTAATTTTAATTTTTCTACAAAAATCTAAAAAGAAGGCCTATTGTATATATCGAAAAAATTATCCTGATGGACTTGGGTATTATGAAAATCAAGAAGATTTTTCAGAATATGATCGCACGTATAAAAATGTAAAAATCCTTTCATATTATTTACCTCAATTCAATACAAATCGTATCAATGATAAATGGCATGGTGAGGGATTTACTGAATGGACTAAAGTGGCCGATTCAAACCCTTTGTTTTATGGACATTATCAACAACATAGCCCTCATAAAGATTTAGGATACTATCACTTAACAAGTCCGGAGGTTTTAAGAAAACAAGCATCTATGATGAAAAAATCTTGCGTATATGGACAAATATTTTATCATTATTGGTTTAATGGAGAATTAATTTTAGAAAAACCTGCTCAAATGTTACTCGAAAATAAAGATATTGAAATGCCCTTTTGTTTTTGTTGGGCAAATGAAAACTGGACAAAAAAGTGGGATGGAAATGATGCTGAGACAATTTTAGATCAAGAATATTCAAGGGAAGATGCTCTTGCATTTATAAAATATTTAATTCCATTTTTTATGGATAAAAGATATATAAAAGTAGAAGGTCGACCTGTATTATATATATATCGTCCTGCATTATTTCCAAATTTTTCAGAATATAGAAATATATGGACAGAAGAATGTAACAAAAGGAATATTGAGCCTCTTTTTTTAGTTGCGTGCCTTACTAGAACAGATACGTCGCCAAAACCGTATGGAATGGATGCTGCTGTTGAAAGAGTACTCCATGATTGGACGGCTGGTAATTGTTTAGAGCAAAAAAATTCTCTATCATTTTTTAACACCTTTACAGGCACCGTTTTAGACTATAATGATGTAGCAAGCTATTATGAAACAATTGAAGATAAAAAAGATTTTACGTGGTATCGGTCTATTGTCCCCAATTGGGATAACACGGCACGTTATAAAGATAGTGCACACATTGTACATAATTCAAATCCTATTAGATTTCAAAAATGGATTGAACAATGTATTGACTATACCGTTAACAATCTTCCACAAGAGCAACAGTTTGTTGTGGTAAATGCATGGAATGAGTGGGCAGAAGGGGCTCATTTGGAACCAGATAGTAAATTTGGCTATGCATACTTAAATAGTGTTGGAAGATCCTTAGTAAAGAATGTTCTTTCTACCAAAGAAATCATGCTTGGTGATGAAATGAGTATCCCTGAAGGCACTGTTATTTGGATACAAATTCATGAGCTTGCATTGAAAAAATTTGTATGTGCAGAAAGTAAAGAAAAAATGTTTGCAGCTTTTAAGAAAATTACAATTTTTGATAAATGTACGGTAAAAATAAATAATTTTGAATTATATACAGATTTAAAGGACATTGTAAAAGTAGAATATTCAGAAGATCCAGCCAATGCAGATTATATTTTGCAAGTTCAAAATTTAGTTATTTTTGCTCCAGATACCTTTGAAAAAATGCTTAAAATGATTTTAAAATATCCTTTTGCATGTATAATGAGTAATCTAATATATAAAGGATCTGAAAGAGTAGTCTCTATATCAGATAGTTTTTCCACACAAAGTGACCTTGATCTATTTCCTGTCAAACTATATAAAGCCAATACAGAGCCTAAATCCTATAAAATCAGAATTGATGCCATGTCATATCTGCTTAGTTGTGATCATTCATCATTTGAAACAGGAACAACTCCTGTTGTGTCAACAGTAATACGCTTTCATAAAAATAATGATTATCAACTTCTAGAGAGAGCATTATTTTCATTAGTAACACAAGCTAGTTGTATCGTTCAACCTATGTTAATGTTACAAGATGTGTCTGAAACAGGAATAAAAAAAATAACGGAGATATTAAATAAAATAGAATGGTCTCCATTATATCCCCCTCAAATCAATATATATAAGTCTCAAAATAATGATGACTTACGTTCTAAAATGCTCAATGTTGGCTTTTTAACAGCATCAAATAAATATATAACTTTTTTAGATTATGATGACTTTATGTATCCTTTTGCATATTCTTGGCTAATTAAAAGATTAATAACAACGGGTAAAGCTGTATCTTATGGACTTGTATATGCTACTGATTACAACCTGGTATACGAATACGTTGAATCTTATTCAACAAGATATAGCTTTGGAAGTGATTACAAAAATTTCTTAATAAATAATCATGCTCCTATTCATAGTTTAATGATAAATAGGGACTTAATTAACAAAGAAAAAATTTCATACTTTGATAATCATAAATATATGGAAGATTACTATTTATTGTTACAAATTATTACTAAAAATAATGCTGATTGGGATGCTCTGTCTTACAAACAATATATTGGAGATTATATGCACTTTAAAAATTGTAAGGTAAATACACTTGCAACACAAAGTAATAATATCTTAAAGAATGAAGAATTTATCATGTGTAAGAAATATATAGATCAACTACGACAGCAAATTATAAAAAATACTCCTTTTCTGAAATAGAGATATTTATATAAAAAATAAAACTACTGTTAAAAAGGGATATAAAGGGATATAAATGAAAAAAAAATTATTTTTATTGATTTTAGCTGGGCTTAATATAGCGGTGTTGTTCATATTTATTCAAACCTCTTCTAAAAAAATCTCTTATCATATAAAAACCGATAGACAGGATATTGCTCAAATTTTTTATATGGTAAACTCAGATGAAGGTTTTACTGAAGAAAAAAATATAACATTAGCAATTTATCCAACTGAACAATTTAAAAAAATATCTTTTTACATACCTCGTCATGGAAATGTTTCAAAGTTACGTTTTGATTTTGGAAATAAAGCAGGAATCTATTATATAAAAGATTTTAGAATTCAAGGATTACGAACAAAAATTGCTTTAACAAATACAGATTTTATAGAAGTTTTTTCAGACCACAATCAAATAGAAAATATAGAAATTGAAAATGATGCAATTAAAATTACTACTAATGGAAATGACGGTTTTTTAGTCTCAAATTCAGAAATTTTTAATAAGAAAAAGATTGAAGAGAAGTCATTGGTTTATTTATTTGATAATAAGTTTTTAGTTTTATATCTTTGTGTTTCGTTTTTGATCCTTTTTATATATATAATCAAAAAAAAGCGAATAAGTATTGAATATTGTATTTATTTTAGTTTTTTATTGATAGTCTCATTTTTTTCTTTTTATCAAAGTGGATTTAAATATTTTTTTCTAAAATTATTTTTTATTGTATCAATGCTTATTTCTTTTGTAAAAATATATCGTACTATAGATTTAAAAAAAGATTTTAAGTATTTGTTAGCTTTACTAGGATTATTTATTATTTCAATTTTACCTTTTTTTACTCAGGGATTCTTATATACTGATGATATTTGGGGGTTTAGATCTTTGAGTATTGGAGGCTTTGTTGGGATGAGGAGGCCTCTAGCATTTATTGTTGCAGATTATGGGATGTTGCTCAATCATGATGCCTTTTATATTTTTCGTATCTTTATATCTATATTTTATTTTTTATTCGTAATATCTTTTTTTGAATATATGAAAAAATACTTTGCAAGGAATAATGTAATCGCCAGCGAAAAAAAAGGAAAATAACGGAGAAAAGAATATATAAAATCATTACACATAGTGCAATTAAATTTCACCGTGTGCAGTCGAAAGTATAAAAAAAACCGCCACAAGGAAATGGCGGAAATAAAAATA
>JBOFTD010000031.1:0-1206 GCA_051651885.1 Treponemataceae bacterium | reverse complement strand
AAGATATGAAAGGCTCGCGCATTCTTTTTTATTGTTCTCCCCACAGCCTTCCATTGCTGGATTCCACGAGCATCATTTGTTTTATTGAAGAATGTTATCAAGCGATTTAAAAGCGACCATTCATCACAGGGAATATTTTGCCCGTCATTAAATCGTGTAACTCGACTTCTTACATAATCGATGACGCCTCCTGTAATAATTTCTTTAACCAGCTTCTCCAGTATGTCCTGTGCTTTTTGTGCCTTTGATTGTTGTCTTTTATTCATAAAAACCTCCTTCTTATGCTGATGCTCTTACAGGGACAAAGATTACTTGCTGACACTCTTCATCTTTTTTGTTTTTAAGAATGATCAGATTATTTTTGCCCTTCTTGGTAAACACATTCCAATTAATTTTTGGAAGATCCTTTACATATTTGATATTTATGTTAAAACCTGTGGTTGAAAGCAAATGACAATAAACGGAAGTAAACTTCTCATCTTTGCTCATGCTAGCATCTGCACCAAGTTCTTCTAAGTTAAGTACCCCTTTGTAATCAGGGTTTTCAGGAATGATATTTTTCCATGAGGGAAAAGGAATATCTACAGAAGAATCTAAGGTGATGGTGTAATTATTGAGGATTGGAATAAAGTTACCTTGTGGAAGCTTCATGTGTGTTTTGCAAAGATGAAGCCTTTTTCCATCCGTTGTAATTACTCGACTGCCTACTCGAGAGTTTTCAATATGAAGATACCTTGTAAATAAAGGATCATCAGTTTTACCTAATGCTTTGATACAAAACAGTAACTTCTCATAATCTTTGTAATGATCTTTTCGTGTTATAATAGTTGGCGTATTCATTTTTATTCTCCTTAAAATTGTTGTATAAATAAAAAGGAGCCGCCAAATACTGGCGACCCCTTGATGTCGTTTTATCACGCCGTTTTTGGTATGCGTGATTCAAGCTCTCCTTTAACCACTTTTTCAAGCTCTTCAAGCTCCTTAAGCCCATCTTTACTCAGGTTCACCCCCGCAACGAGTGATCGTATCTGATCTTTCTCTTCTTCGGTGAATAAAGCTTTTCCGTTTTCAATGCGTGTCATCACATCTCCAATTTGATTGATAAGGGCGTTCGCTTTTTCTCGTGCAAAGACGGGAGGCTTTTGGTTTTCTTTAACAGGCACCGATGATGAAAAGGGGATGCTCTCTTTCTTTGATTGAAGCTTG
>JBOFTD010000030.1:0-3351 GCA_051651885.1 Treponemataceae bacterium | reverse complement strand
TTTTTCACATTCGTTTCTTTCAACGCAAATTAATTTTAATAACTTTGTTTTTTTACGCACCGCATTTTATTTTGATATGACGTCAAAAAATGATTTTTCGACTAATTTTGGAATTGACACCGCTGCATTGACTTTTAAGATTAGAGATCCTGCTTTGGTGGGATATCATTATATATCTCTTATTTATAAAGAAGACGAGCCTTTGGGGTCGGGTATTTTCTTGCAAAGGCATTTTGGTATAGAGTTAATTGATTCTCCTGTTATGATGAGTAATCGAGGCATTTTGGGGAATTATATTTATAGATATATTGACGATTCTTATATTTCAGGTGGTTTAGCGTACACCTTGCGATTAGACGATCCTACTTTATTTGCCGTTTATGCCACTGCAAGCGACAAGCTTGATACAACTAAAATTAATGTTGATTTTAGATCTGCTCTTTTACATGATTATTTTGTTATGGATGTTTCTTTAGGTTTTGGTTTTGAGCTTGGTCGTGTTGATAGTTCTTCCATGAGCGCACCGCTGTCTTTTAATAATACTCTTTTACGTACTGGTGTTTCTATGGTTGTTGGCGACAGAACTGGAATAAATGTGTTTTTTCAATTAGGTTTAGCAGATTTTTATGTTTATTCAAAGTATCCGCATGTTGATGAACTTTATTCTTTTAGAAATTTATACTTTGTGTTTGAGCCTCGATTTTATTATGAAGCCCCGCTTGCAGAATTTCCTCTTAAATTTAACTTTACCGTGTATTCTATTCCCCTTGATACACCAACTACACTCTTGTATGTGGATAATCCATTTGGAATAGCCGCGACACTCATTTTTGATGATATTACTATGCATGGATTACAAGTTGCTGTTTTTATGACGGTCTCTTCCCCTTCAACAACATTTGAACAAGTTGATTATATGCTTGCTGCCTCTGCAAGAACTAAATTATTTAACGGAATTCTTGATACCGCTTTTAAGGTTCGCTTGAATAAAATTTTGGATATTTCGCAGGCGTATGAAATAAGCGTTGGCTATAGGTATGCTTTATGAAACATAGAATATTTTTTACTCTATTCAGTTTGATTGTTCTCAGCAAAGCCCTTCCTATTGAAATGGATGCAAGTGTTATTATCAATAATTTTGCTGATACAGTGAATATGGGTGTTTTTGTTGATTTTACAGAGACTATCAATGATTATGCCCAATTACGGATATCTGTTTACACGCCAACTTTTGAATATAGCAAGATTTCAGGAAATTTTGACTACATGTTTTTCAATCTTCTAAAAGTTACTGCAGGATCGGTACTACTTTTGCAACCAAGCAATAATCAAGCTGGTGTCAACTTAGGTTTTAGCCTGCATTCTTCTAAACGAAATTTTTATTTTTCAGCTGATACGACTCTTTATAGTAATTTTACAAACACTTTTGCAAACCAAAGTATTGATGCTCGCGGGCGGATTGGGTGGGATGGCAAAAACTTTAAAACATTTATGGGCTATCGCTTTGAAAAAAGAAATAATGCGGATGGCGTTCTGACTTACCTTGATTTTATAGATTTTTATGTTCGATTTTTTGCTGATACAACTCCACTATTTGGCGAAATTGATACGAGTGTTTTTACTGACATGCGAAGTTTTAATATTGCACGGGTAAAAATGGCAGTAAAACTTAAGATCGGTTTTGTTCGTGATGTTGGCGGTGATTATTATGCAGCCGTTGAATTTAATCAATATAATTCAAATAGTCTTGTTCCTATTGGTGTTTCACTCGGGTGGAAAAACTTTTTCTAGGTTTTTTTCGAGTAATACATTTCTTTTTGCTATTAAAAAATTCGATTTGCAATTGCTTTTCGTGTGAGTTCTGCTAATTGTAGCAAGCATGAAAGCATGGCAAAAATTTGCATGGTAAAGTACACAATTTTTTGCACTATATTTTGCTTTTTTGTGATACGTGCTTGCGCTGCATAATTTGTTTTTTGCCACGTCGTAAAAACTTTGGGAATAAAATTAATCGTAATACTTATTATCCACGTCAATTTTGTTTTTTTTAGCGGGGGAATAATTTTTTCGAGGCTTTCAATAGCATCAATTAATTGTAAAAACGACATGGTTTCAAAAAGGACGAGTGAAAAAATCATGCTAATAAAAAATCGAGCAGTGTATAAAAGACCTTCTTTTCCTCCTGCAAAATCAAGATAAAAAAAAAGGATTTTTTGCATATTTTCTGTAGAATTTTCATTGGGAAAAAAAACTACTAGCCGCATAAGAGTGATTGCAAGCCCTATCAGCGGAATAAAACTGATTTTTTTTAGGTGTTTGAAGGGCGTTTTTGCTAAAATAAAAAAAAAGATCGAAAGTATTCCGTAAAAAACAAGGCGTGTAAGGGGCGTTGAAAAACCTCCAAAATTAGTGTTTGAAAAAAGACGAACAGAAACAACGCAAACAAAAATCAGTTTTAAAAGGCCCTTTGTTTTATGGATAATAGAATTTCCAGAACGGTAGCTAAAAATAGTGTCGGTCATGCTCCCCACCATAAATCATCTATGCTTGAATAGTTAATAAAAGGATTACGAATGCCCCATTGTGCAAGGTTTTGTTTAAGACCATCGCAAGGTTTTCCGTCAAAGACAAGTTTTCCTTTGGAGAGAATTAAAAATTTATTTGCACGGGCAAGAACCTTTTCAATTTCATGGGTTAAAACAATCACTGTTTTTTGTTCGTTTTGTAAATGCGAGAGAACAGTGCATACTTGTTGTATACCTGTCAAATCCAAATTAGCAAAGGGTTCGTCAAAAATAATTATTTCGCTTTGTATGGCAAGAATGCTTGCAACTGAGAGGCGGCGTTTTTCTCCCCCAGAGAGAAATCGTGCCTGAAAAAAGCGTTTTTCAAGTAAATCAACTTTTTGCAATGATTCAACAATTATTTTTTCTTGTTCCATTTTTGAAAGATTTAAATTTCTTACACCAAATAAAATATCTTCTTCGCATGTTTCGCCTAAAATTTGTGCATCAGCATCTTGAAAAATTAAACCAATACGAGGCTTTTTTTTTTCAGATCTTTGATTGCCAAAAACAATATTTCCTGATGTTGCCTCTTCAAGATTTGCAAGAATACTCATTAAAGCACTTTTTCCCGATCCATTTGCGCCACCAATAACAACAAAGTCTCCTTCATTGATAGTGAAAGATATATTCTCAAGCGCCTGAATATCTGGATAAAAAATTTTACTAATATTTTGAACAGCAATAAATTCCATTTACGCATTATCATAGCAGTTTTTTTTATTTTGGTCATTGATTTTTTTTACTTAGTGAATTTTTTTAGGACCACTTTATCGATGATAGATTG
>JBOFTD010000029.1:0-8109 GCA_051651885.1 Treponemataceae bacterium | reverse complement strand
TCTTTTGTGCAGTTTTCAACAATTTTCACAAAAACTTTTCCGTCCCTTTTTAACAACCCAAAAACAGGCGTTTTCCCTGCAGCACCTCGACCTCGCTTTCCTCTCACGCGCCGTGCACCAAAATAACTCTCATCAACTTCAAATTCCCCGCATTCTTTGCCTGCTTCTACAATGGCTTTTTGAACAATTTTTTCACGAACAAATTTGTAATAGCTATTAATTGTATTTCGATTTACCTTCACAATTTTTGCTGCTGCCGTTGCGGTAATATCCTCACTAAAACATAAAACTATTTTATTGACTTTATATGTACTTAATCTACTGAATTTCATCTACTTACACCTTATTTTTTTTTAGGTGCTAGTCAATAACCTATGTTTTATTACAGTTATATAGCTTGATAGGTCTGATTTTATATATTTTGTAAATGGAAAAGTATTGGAGAAGTTTAATAACCCTAAAACTCCGAAGCCTAGAAAAGCAAAACAGCTTAATGATGTAAGCTTTAATAAGTTTACCATCCATAAATCGCGATTTATTTCTCTGCCTCGATAAATTTCTAATATGCGTGTTATAACAAGCATTCGTAATTGTGGTATTAGAAAAATGAGTGAGAAGAAAAAGCCGATAGTACAAACAGCTAGAATTATTTTTTGTATTTGACTAAGATTTAAGAATTTGTTATAATATTGTCGTGTCGTGTCGTGTCGTGTCGTGCATTTTTTCTCCCTATGATGTTTTTATAAACTATCATGTAGATTTTTTCTAGTCAATTACTTTCCTTGCTCGGAAACAATTTTTTTATAAAATCAGAAGCACTTTTTTGAATATATCTTGCGTAAAAAAATAAATCGTCGATATTTTTTAAAATATATAGTTTTTTTTTTGAAAATTTAGTATGGTGGCAGTGGCTATTTAATTTTTCTTTTAGGCAGATTTTTATTACAATTCTCTGCTAAATCAGATTATAAGAAGGAGTGTCGTATGATGTATTCGGTTGAAGTGGATCACATGTGTCCATTGACGAAAGCAGCGTATCATGGTCCTGCTCCCATTCCACAAGAGGGAAAATGGGTTCAGGCGAAGGAAATTAAGGATATTTCCGGTTTTACTCATGGTGTGGGTTGGTGTGCACCACAACAAGGTGCTTGTAAACTCACTTTAAACATTAAAGAGGGGATTATTCAAGAGGCTTTGGTTGAGACGATTGGATGTTCTGGAATGACTCATTCTGCTGCAATGGCTTCTGAGATTTTAATTGGAAAAACTTTGCTTGAAGCAATGAACAGCGATTTAGTTTGCGATGCAATCAATACTGCAATGCGTGAACTTTTCTTGCAAATTGTTTATGGACGAAGTCAATCTGCTTTTAGTGAAGGCGGTTTGCCCGTTGGAGCTTCTCTTGAAGATTTGGGCAAAGGTTTGCGAAGCCAAGTTGGAACAATGTTTGCAACGCTCAAAAAAGGCCCTCGTTATATGGATATGGCAGAAGGTTATGTTACTCGCCTTGGTGTTGACAAAGAGGGAGCTATTATTGGCTATGAATTTGTCAATTTAGGTAAAATGATGGATGCCATTAAAAAAGGTGTTGATGCAAACGAAGCATTAAAATCTGCTAAGGGATCTTACGGACGTTTTGCGGAAGCTGCAAAACACATTGATCCAAGACACGAATAAGGGAGGCTTTTAGAGATGGCTTTATTTGAAAGTTATGAACGCAGAGTCAACCAGATTCTGCCAGTTTTAAAACAATACGAAATTAATTCTATTGAGGATGCAAAAAAGGTTTGCGACGACAAAGGTGTTGACGTGCAAACTCTTGTTGACAGTATTCAACCAATTGCTTTTGAAAATGCAAAGTGGGCTTACACGGTAGGTGCTGCAATTGCGATTAAAAAAGGCGAGAAAAATGCTGTTGATATTGCAAAAACGTTGGGCGAAGGATTACAAGCTTTTTGTATTCCAGGTTCTGTTGCTGATGACCGCAAAGTTGGTACAGGGCACGGAAATCTTGCTGCAATGCTTTTAAGCGATGAAAGCACTTGTTTCTGTTTTTTAGCAGGACATGAGTCTTTTGCTGCCGCTGAAGGTGCAATCGGGATTGCTCGAAGTGCGAATCGTGCAAGAAAAACACCACTTCGTGTTATTCTTAATGGACTTGGAAAAGATGCTGCACAAATTATTAGTCGCATTAACGGCTTTACGTATGTGCAAACACAATTTGATTATTACACAGGCGAATTGAAAATCGTAAAAGAATTTAAATATTCTGATGGCGAAAAAGCTGCGGTGCGTGTGTATGGAGCAGATGATGTTCGTGAAGGTGTTGCAATCATGCATAAAGAGGGCGTTGACGTTTCTATCACAGGAAATTCAACAAATCCTACACGTTTCCAACATCCTGTAGCAGGAACATACAAAAAAGAATGCAACGATTTAGGCAAAAAATATTTTTCTGTTGCTTCAGGCGGAGGAACAGGACGAACATTGCATCCAGATAACATGGCTGCAGGGCCTGCTTCTTACGGTATGACTGATACAATGGGAAGAATGCACTCTGATGCACAATTTGCAGGATCTTCTTCTGTTCCCGCTCACGTTGAAATGATGGGCTTAATTGGAATGGGAAATAATCCTATGGTTGGAGCTTCAGTAGCTGTTGCCGTAGCAATTAGCGAAGCAATGGCAAAATAATTATATTTTATAAAATATAATTTAGAGAACAAAAAAGCAGTACATTATGTGCTGCTTTTTTTATTTGCGTTAAAGGTCTAGAAAAAAATCGTATTACTCAGCATTGGTTTCAGTCTTTTTACCTAAAATTGATTGGGCTTTTTATAATTGAAGAATGCGTTTACGCTAAGAAGAATTTTATTACAAGTGTTTTTGTAATTTTGAATTCTTTAAAACTCATTTTGGTGATTTGAGTGTGTTATTTTTACTCATGTATAAACGCAAAAAAAATAACTGTGTCAAAATGAAACTTTTTTCTATTAAAAATAAAAAACTATCCAAAAAAAAGAGATTTTTGCATCAAAATTCTACTCTTTTTAGGAATCATTTATTGAAATATTTAAATAAATACAATTATTTTCGCTTTATTTGAAAATTGGCATGAAAATTGCATAATATCTTATGTAGTGAAAAACATATTTTTAGTTAATTTTAGTGGAGGAGTATTATGCAAAAGGTAAAAACAGTAAGCGGTAACCAAGATCAAAACTTGCTTTCGATGTATTTAAAAGACATTAACAGAATCCCGCTTTTAACGCGAGAACAAGAGATTGATTTGGCTCATCGTGCCCAAAAAGGCGACCGAGCTGCAAAAAATAAAATGGTTAGCTCTAATTTACGATTTGTTGTCAATGTTGCTAAAAAATATCAAAATCATGGACTTGATTTGACGGATTTGATTAGTGAAGGAAATATTGGGTTGTTGATAGCGATTGATCGATTTGATGTTTCAAAGGGCTATCATTTTATTTCGTATGCGGTATGGTGGATTCGACAGTCGATTTTGAAATCAATTTGCGAAAAATCTCGTATGATTCGTCTGCCCCTTAATCGAGCTAATGAACTTGTGCAAATTGAAAAGGCTAAAAAAATTTTGGCTCAAAATCAAAGTGAGGAAGAAGAAATAACGGAAATTGCTCGAATGTTAAACATGAATGTCGTTCATATTAAAGAAATTCTTGCAATTTCGAACGAGATGATTTCCCTTGATTCGCCAGTAAAAGCTGATGGAGGGGATACTTCAACAATGAGTGACTTTATTGAGGATGTAAAGTCTGTAAACCCCGAGATGACTGCTGTTTACAAAAACATGGTAAATGATATTAATGATGTTTTAGGAACCTTGTCAGAAAAAGAGGCGAGTGTTATTAAGTATCGATTTGGCCTTGATGGAAAAAAAGCTATGTCTTTAAAAGAGATTGGCGATACCTTTCATCTTACTAAAGAGCGAATTCGTCAAATTGAAAAAAAGGCAATTCATCGATTAAAACATCCAAGTCGCTTGCAACGTTTGCAAGATTATGTTGCCGCATAGATTTTAGTAATAAAAACGCTTCGAGTTGAAGCGTTTTTTTATGCCCAGAACAAGATTTGAACTTGCATACCTTGCGGCACTAGTACCTGAAACTAGCGTGTCTACCAATTCCACCATCTGGGCGATAGATGTAATCCTATAAAATTTTCTATTTTATGTCAATGAATAAACTTTATTAAAACTCACTTGAAAGAGAATGCATATTTTGGTATAGTGATTTTATGAAAATAACGATTTTTTTACTTTTATCATTGCTATCTTCACAATTATTTGCACAAAAAATAGATGCTCTTTCACTTTACCGCTCTGCCCGTGATTTAGAATCAATAGGGAAATTAGAAGAAGCAAATGCTATTTATGAACAAGCATATACAATTCTGCATAATGAAATACAGATGAATAATAGAAATATGGATAGTTACGTTGTTTGTAGCTGGGTTCTTTTTCGCTTAAAGCGTTATCAAGAATCAGCTGATCTTGCTCTTTCTGGGTTAAAAATAAATTCGAGTGAATATCGATTAATGGAATCGCTTGGCGAGTCTTTTTTTTATCTTTCACGATACGAAGAGGCTCTTTCCTACTTTGAGCGATATCTTGCAGGGCTTCCGCGAGGAGATCGAGTTTCGACTGCGTATTTTTTTGTTGGAGAAATCTACCGTTTAATGAATAAATTTGAACATGCTGATATTGCATACTCAATGGCCGTGACTTTGGATAAAAATATTCCTTTGTGGTGGTACAGGCTTGGGCTTGCACGCGAACAAGCTGGGAGTAAGGAGCATGCAAAGGCAGCGTTTGAGAGAGCTCTTGCACTTCGCCCCAATTACTTAGAAGTTCAACAAGCCCTTGATCGACTGTAACTACTCGTAATTATTTATAACAAAAATATTATAACGCCTTTGTTAAAAATTCTTTGCAGAAATTAATTTTGACATCTATCGCAATATTGCCCCTGTATCCGCTGATTGAACCATGCGAGCATACCGAGAAAGATAGCCTTTTGTGCTAAGTGGAGCAGGTTCTTTCCAAAGGGATTTGCGTCTGTCAAGCTCTGCAGGATCGACTTTCAAATTGACGGTATAATTAGTAATATCAATTTCGATAATATCGCCGTCTTCGACCAGCGCAATAGGGCCACCAACAGCCGCCTCAGGCGAGACATGCCCAATGGATGCTCCGCGAGTTGCACCAGAAAATCGTCCATCAGTAATTAGGGCAACCGATTTATCAAGCCCTTGTCCTGCAATTGCTGCTGTAACCGCAAGCATTTCTCGCATTCCAGGTCCACCACGAGGGCCTTCATACCGAATGACAATCACATCGCCGTCTTTAATTCCGCCTTTTTGCAAGACATCAAAAACATCTTTTTCGCCGTTAAAAACTTTCGCCTCCCCCGAATGCTTGAGCATTTCAGGGGCAACCGCCGATCGCTTTACTACGCAGCCATTCGGAGCAAGATTTCCAAACAAAATCGCAAGGCCTCCCGTTGGAGAATACGGCTGATCAATGGGCTTCAAAACATCATGATTTTTATTGACGCTTTTTTGAATATTTTCTTTTATCGTCGCACCGCTCACCGTAAGCACGTCTGTGTGAATAAGATTTTTTTTCGCAAGCTCCGTTAGTACCGCAGAGATTCCGCCCGCCTCATGCAAGTCCTCAACAAAATGATTGCCTGCAGGAGCAAGCTTGCAAATATTTGGTGTTTTTTGTGAAATTTCATTAATTTTTTTTAGATCAATTTTAAGGTCGACTTCATTTGCAATAGCGGGCAAATGCAAAATTGTATTCGAGCTACAGCCTAATGCCATATCAGCGGTCAAAGCATTTTCAAATGCTTTTTTATTCATAATTTGTCGTGCCGTAATATTTTTTTTCACGAGGTTCATAATCGCCATGCCAGATTTTTTAGCAAAAATAATCCGCTCGCCATAAACGGCAGGAATTGTTCCGTTGCCAGACAAAGCCATTCCCATAACTTCGGTAACGCAATTCATAGAATTAGCGGTAAACATTCCCGAGCAAGAACCGCACGTAGGACACGCCTTGTGCTCCATTTCAGTAAGCTCAGCCTCAGTCATTTTTCCCGCCGCAACCGAACCGACGGCCTCAAACATATTTGTAAGCGAAAGGGACTTTCCCTTATGTTTGCCTGCGAGCATCGGCCCCCCCGAGCAAAAAATGGTTGGAAGATCAAGGCGTCCTGCTGCCATCAGCATTGCAGGCACAATCTTATCGCAATTTGGCACCATAACAATGCCATCAAAGGCATGAGCCAGCACCATGCACTCAATAGAATCAGCGATTAATTCACGCGTGGCAAGAGAGTAATGCATGCCTTCATGCCCCATCGCAATGCCATCACACACGCCAATTGCAGGAAACTCAATCGGCGTTCCTCCTGCTAAGCGAATACCCGCTTTTAGTGCATCCACAATTGTTTGCAAGTGAGTATGACCGGGAACAATTTCGCTTTTTGCATTCACTACCGCAATCAAAGGACGCTCTAACTCTTCGTCAGTAAAGCCCATTGCACGAAAAAGAGAGCGATGAGGAGCCCTCTTGATTCCCTTTTTTACTACATCACTTTTCATACAAACCTCGCAAAAAATAAATGAGTAAACTGTATATGAAAATAATTTTTAAAGCAATCGTGGCTATAAAAGAGAAAGATTTTTTTTTGAAAATAATTACATTTTTTTTAGAGGAAAGCAATGCCAAAGACAGCACCTGCAAGAATAATGAATGTGGGATTGAGTTTTATGCGATATGCAAGAATTAGAAGTGTGGTATAAAAAAAAATTTGCGGAGGATTAAAAAAAACATCCAGAGTGAACGTTTTTGTTGTGGGAATTGTTATGAGTGTGAGTGCACAGACGCCCCATGTGCTGGCAAGTATCATGCCACTGACCGCGGGTTTTAAGCCGTAAAAAATATTTTTGACGATAGATTTTTCAGATATTTGGGCAAAATATTTTGCAATAATGATAATTATAATAAGAGAAGGCAAAACGCTTGCAGTGGTTGTCAGGATTGCCCCCATAATTCCGTAAAATTCGTAACCAATGAAGGTTGCCATATTTATGCCAATGGGACCCGGTGTTGACTCTGAAATAGCAACCATTGCATAAAATTGTTCACTGGTGATTAGTCCTTCTTTTACAAGCAGTTGTTGCATAGTTGGAATTCCTACTAAACCGCCACCAATTGTAATAAGCCCAATATAAAAAAAAGTGCAAAAAAGAATAAATTCATTCATATTATTTGTCTTTTTGAGAAGCGATTTTATAATATTGTGCAAAAATTCCCATTAATGCAGAGGAAAAAATCAGGATGACAGTAGGCACGTTAAAAATCACAATCGCACAGAATGACACAAGAAGGATTGCAAGCGTAAAAAAATTTTTCACCGACGCTTGAGTAAATTTTATTGCAGACTGCGTGAGTAAAACGGCGACAGCAACGTTTATTCCTTTTAAAGCTTTTTGTATAACGATTGTTTGCGTAAAGTTTTGAATGCTCGAAGCAATAATGCTAATAATAATAAGAGAGGGCAAAACGATTCCAAGTGTTGCAACGCAGGAGCCAAGAATCTTTTTTTTCTTGTAGCCCAAAAAAGTTGCAACATTGACGGCTATCATTCCGGGAGTTGATTGTGCAATGGCATAATAATCGAGCAATTCTTCTTTTGTAACCCAATTTCGTTTTTTGCTAACTTCGCATTCTAAAAAAGGAATCATCGCGTATCCGCCACCAAAAGTTAGCGATCCTATTTTAAAAAAAACAATAAATAAACTCCACAAATCTTTCATGAGCGTACTGTATCGCAATTATTAAAAGAAGTCAATTTAGGCTGTTTAATCTTGCAAAATCTTTCAGTTATAATTCCAAATGCGAGCATAAAATCGAGAAAAATATTTGCTTTAATAATGCGGCGGAGGCTTATTTATCGGCTCTTCGCACGAAAGAAGATCGTTGATTTTTGATCGTATCAGAGTATTTTCAGTTTTCAGTTTTTTGATCGCATGATTTTGTTCGATGACGACTTCTTCGAGTTTACT
>JBOFTD010000028.1:0-1688 GCA_051651885.1 Treponemataceae bacterium | reverse complement strand
AAACGATTGACCTTACGGTAACAGGACTTTCGTATAAACTAGAGGGACTTGAGGTAGACGACGGAGGGATCACACGTAAAGCACGTAACGTGCCAATATCTAAAGCACGCAACGTAAGTAAGTTGAAATCAACTCGTGAAGAGGAAGGCGAAGACGACCCGATAACCCTTACCCTTACTGGTATTGGAACACTAACAACGCTAACAAATCTTGCAGTCCCTGATGAATTACATGGTATTCCCGTAACGGCAATTGCTAATAGTGCATTTATAAATAATACAACACTTACCAGTGTTACTATGGGTAAAAATATTAAAACTATTGGCAGAGAGGCTTTTAGAGTAAATTCCAGTGGTGGTGGTAATATTACAACAGTACATCTTAATGAAGGCTTGGAAACGGCTCATTCATATATTTTCTTGCATCACAAAATAGTGAGCCTTGAAGTACCATCAACAATGCAAATAATCATAGGAGGATCTTTTGAAAGTGCTGGTACTGAAACACTGACGAGCATAAAACTAAAAGAAGGCATAAAATCAATACAAGGGTTCTCCCTTGCTAATATGACTAGACTAGAAAGCATTACTATTCCGTCAACAGTTGACACAATAGGCGATAGAGCTTTTACAAATGCCCCAGCTCTTAAAGACGTGTATATTGATAGCCAGATTATTGCAAATGTTGAGGACAATATCTCATCCTTATTCACTGCAGCACAGACCGTCTATGTAAAAAGTGGCATAACACCAAGTAACACCAGTTATATTATGTTAAATTTTAATAAAGGTACCAGTAGTGCTGGGTATACAGAATATAAAAAGAAATAAGTTGCTAGAGTAAGCGTGGTTTTGTACAGTGGCATAAACAACAGATAACTAAAAAGACAGTCTTCGGGCTGTCTTTTTAGTTATCCCCTAAGCCCCACCGATAGAGCAATACTAGCACTACCATTTGTGTCACTAGGTATACTACTAGCAGAGTGCTTATAGTATACCTAGTGATATCATACATAGTAGTGGCTGATAAAGCAAGAAAATAGATTTAAGAATAACGGAGAAAAGGTGGGATTTGATGGGATATTATGGACTTTATTTTGTAATTGAGTTGCCGTACTGTTTTCTCTGTTATTCTCCTTTTTTTCGCGGGTATTTATGGCAAACCTTTCAATTATTTATATTTCTTAAAAATCACGACGCCGTTGTGGCCACCAAAACCGAGCGATCCTGAGGCTGCACAGTTAATTTCTCCTACAACGCCCTTGTTTGGCACATAATCTAAATCACATCCCGCTTCAAGGTCTGGGTCATCAAGATTGATTGTTGGCGGATAAAAACCGTCTTGAATTGCTTTAACGCAGAACAAAGCCTCAATCGCTCCTGCAGCTCCTAAACAATGACCTGTCATGCTTTTAGTTGAAGAAACCTTCATTTTATATGCGTGCTCTCCAAAGGTTAGCTTGAGCATTTGCGTTTCAGCAGGATCATTAATAGGAGTTGACGTTCCATGTGCATTGTAGTATTGCACCTCTTCAGGCTTAATTCCTGCATCTTTTAACGCCAACTTCATTGCACGAGCACCGCCTGATCCATCAGGATTTGGGCTTGTGATATGATAGGCATCAGAAGATCCGCCATAGCCAATTAATTCTGCATAAATTTTTGCACCACGAGCTTTTGCGTGTTCAA
>JBOFTD010000027.1:0-2191 GCA_051651885.1 Treponemataceae bacterium | reverse complement strand
TACTGTTAAAATTTTTTGTGTCAGCAGAATCTTATTTGTTTGCAGTCTGATTATTGTAAGTCATGCATTATTCAGTACTCTCTAAAAGTAGAATATTCGCAAAATGACAAAAAAACAAGATAAAAATTAATAAAATCTTAATTTTAAGTTGAATATTTATTTCTTTCTTCTTTGTTGTATCTATTTGTAGAAAAAAAATTTTTTGAATTTATGCATAAGGCAGGAATGTAAAAATAGATAGTGATACGCATTCGACACGTTCTTGGATATTTTTTATACTGAACATGCGTATTTTTGTTACATTATAAAAAAATACTGACAAAATCGAAAACTATTGTCACTAAAGCAAGAACTCATAACTGTTTCACGTTTAGCTCGATACTTGATTTTGTTAATTTTTTTTGCTATAGTTGTAACTTATGATTGATGAGCAAAAAGAATTTATTTTAGCATGGAATCAAAAATATAATGAGGCTGTGAGCGAGATTCATTTAGTTAAGCTTCTTTCTCCCAGTGAAAAAATGTTAGAAGTCTTGGATATTCATATTGATAAAGAAGCAGGACTTTGGGGGCTGTTGCTTTTTGGAAAAAAGGTGTATTTTTTTGCTCCAGCAAGTGAATCTGCAATGGCAACTCTTTTACGAACAAGTACTGGTAAGCCCATGCCAAAAGATCAATTATTATGTCTGTCAGATTTTTTAATAACTGATATGATGATTCCGACAAAAAAAACATTTTTCTCTTTTTTTCTACCCTATAAACCAGTGATAAAATTAACTTTAAATTCTAAAGAAACACGTATACCAATTTTTTTAGAATTCTACAATATAAGTACCACTCTTAACAAGATGCAATCACTTTGTTCCATGACAGGGTTATAGCACAAAACTGTTTAATTTTTAATACCTTTTCGCATTGTGTCATAGGTAAAATCGATATTTTTTTTTAAATCAGCAACTGAAAAATGGTGAAATTTACCATGTATCAAAATACAAATAGGTAACATTGTTATTAAAAGAGTAAAAGATTCAATTGATAATTTATAGCCAAAGTCTGGAATCGAAATATCATTATATAGTGACTCAATTTTTTTTGTATTTTTTTTCAAACCCTCTTCTTCCTCAAAGGCATCCCATAATTTTAACCCCATGGTACGAATAAGGCCACAAATATGAGTGACTGAAGAATGTTTTTGCAAATATGAAAAAACGGTAAAAATATGAACATAAATTCTTTCTGAAAGATTATCAAGTTTCGACAGTCGCTTATAAAGAAGTTGTGCAAGCAATTTAATTTCTTGTACAACTAAATTAATAATTGCATTATTTTTTTTTGTAAAATATGAGTAAAGGCTACTTTTTGCTAAACCAAGCTCTTTTGCAAGAAGCTCGATTGTAACGCCTGAAAATCCTTCTTTTTCTACCAATGTGGCAAGTGCTTCATAGACTTTATTATGTTCAGGAATTTCAAGGGAATCAATCGTTGCCATCTCCTGTAATTCTATTCTGCGGGACGGTAAAATATCGGTGAGCATCCACCAACCATGTAGGACAAAATCAATTACACGATTACATAAAATATCTGAATCAACATTGTTTAAAGATTTTCTTGAAGTTAAAAGAAGCGTTGAAGAGGTAAAAAAATTATATAAAAACTGAAGATATTTTTTTCGAAAAAACTCATCATGTAAGTACATACTATAATCATTATCGCCTACAATTAATGAAAGACCGCGTTTTTTAAGAGCAAAAAAAATATCTTTTTCAAACTGTTCTGATAGACAAAGGCGATAAACGGCATAGCAGAGCAATTCTTGCTGATCTAAAAAGAACGTAAAAATTTTTTGTAAGGTATCTTTGTTATCGTTTGTAAGAAATGTAAACTGTGAACAGCAAATATATAATTGATCAAAAAAATATTCTTCTACGCAATGTAATAAGTCTGCTTTTGATGAAAAATGTTTGTAAATGCCTGCCTTTGTTATACCTACATTTTTTGCAATACTGGAAATAGAAACATCATTTATTGCTGATTCGGTATAAAGAGAAAGCGTTGCTTTAATGATTTTTTCACGAGTATTTCCTTTCATGCACTATCTAGTATATACAAAGAAAAAAAACTTTACAAGTCAAAGTCTCTAAATTTATTATTAGCGGCTTCCTTAGATTATGCATCATCGTGGTTTAATAAG
>JBOFTD010000026.1:0-11569 GCA_051651885.1 Treponemataceae bacterium | reverse complement strand
GCACGGGAGCTTTTTCATATTTTGCACACTGATTACATTAATTGGTGTTTTATAAAAGGAATATACTGATGAACATAAAAATTAAATCTGTCAAAGATACCAATTTACACGGAAAAAAAGTTTTATTTCGCCCTGACATTAATTCTCCTATTGATGTGGATACAAAAAAAATTGCAAATACTAATCGTATTCAAAAAAATGCTCCAACTTTGAAATATATGCTTGATAATGGTGCTGCCGTTGTAATTATTGCACATCAAGGAGATACACTTGATTATCAAAATCTTATGGGCTTAGAAGAACACGCTTTTCTCTTGAGCAAAGAAAGTGGCTATCTTATAACTTACATTGACGATGTGTGCGGCCCAACGGCTATAAAAAAAATTAAGGATTTAAAACAGGGAGAATGTATTTTACTGGCAAATTTACGATATCTGACTGAAGAAGTTTCAACTTTTGAAAAAGATGTAAAATTGCTTCCTAGTCAAATGAAAGATACATGGCTTATTAGTCGGCTTGCCCCTCTTTTTGATTTATATGTGAACGATGCTTTTTCAGCGGCACACCGAAACTGCCCGAGCATGACCGGTTTTCAGCAAATTCTTCCTTCGTTTGCGGGCTTTCAGTTTTTTGACGAGTATGCAGCTTTGAGCTCTGTTCGCGACAATGCAGAACATCCTGCTATTTTTGTGCTTGGTGGTGCTAAAATTTCTGATGCGTTTGGAATGATGAGTACCGTTCTCAAAAATGGAACGGCAGATTCTATTTTAACACTCGGGGTTACGGGCAATGTAATGCTTGCTGCTGCAGGAATCGATATTGGAAAAGCAAATACCGATTTTTTGAAATCTCGTGATTTATTTGTTTTTGTTGATCAAGCAAAAGATCTTTTAAGTCAATTTAAGAGCAAAATTTACCTTCCATTAGATGTTGCGTATGAAAAAGATGGTCAACGTGTTGAAATTTCGATAGAAGATTTGCCAATTGCCGAGCCATGTCTTGATATTGGTAAAAAAACATTTGAAAAATACAACGAAATTATTATGAATGCAAAAGTGATTTTTACTAATGGACCTGCAGGCGTCTATGAAAATCCGTTATTTGAGTTTGGTACAAAATCCATCATAAATGCAATTGCACAAAGTCCTGCCTATTCCGTTATTGGAGGAGGGGACACGGTTACTACCGCAAGCAAATTTGCAAAATTAAGCGATTTTAGTTATATCTGCACGGCAGGTGGTGCAATGGTTCGATTTTTATCAGGAAAGCAACTTCCTTTAATTGACGCAATGCTTGGCTCTTAAGTTCAGTTGATACTGTTTTTTATAAAATCATGTCGTCGTCATGTGATAAGGAGTTTTTTTTGCGTTTTAAAAAAGCAGTATCTTTGGTTTTATCGAGTTCTTCTGGAAGCCCAAGAAGTGTTTCAATAGAAACATCAAACGCCGTAGCAAAAGCTCGTATTTCGATATCGGTAATAAATCGTTTGCCGCATTCGATTCTTTGAATGGCATTTTTATCAAGATCGAGGCCAATAAGTTGCATGTAAACGGCTAGTTTGCGTTGCGAGATGTTTGATTTTTTTCGTAGGTAGCTGATGATTTCACCAGCAATATTATTTTTTTCACCGTTCTTATTTTTGTACATAATTAAAATTGAGTATTCTGCTTACGAGCATACTTTACCGTTGAATCTCTTTTTTTAATTATACTATGCTTCTAAAATACTTTGACACTTCTTAAATGTCAAAGTATTTTTATTTTTTGATGCTGAAAAATATTTTTTTTGATTTTTTTACTTTTTTTTGACATATAGTACTTGTCATTTTATTTTATTTGCGATATATTTTTTTTTATTGACACATATTAAATGTCAATAAAAAACTCCTTGTTTTTTGCTTAGAAAAGGAGAGAGTCTTTTACGATTACGTAACGAGACCTATTGTTTTTGTTTTTGGCGCCAAAATAAAGATGTTTAAAGCAAGTTCGTATTGTTCATTTATAAAAATCATGTAAGTGCTGCTTAGTTGCACTTATGTGGCAAGAGTTTTATTTTACGGGTAACACACGTTACTATCAACGATGGTTGATATCTACACTGCGCAGAAGCGTAAAATACGTAAAGAACAATGCACAACTCCTTGTTAAGGAGTTGTTTACAAACGTGAAATTGCTAACGCTACGTTCATGAAAATGAATAGTCCTTAGTAATGTTTACCATTGTGAAACTCACTTTAGTGAGTCAAATTTTAGCGCATGTTTTTTACTATCAAAAATTTGTATAGTTAAAAAAAACTGCACCGTTACCTACGTAACTGCGGGGTAACATAATGGAGGAACTTTTATGAAAAAAAGTTTTATCGTATCAATAATGTTAATAACATCTTTTGTTTTGTTTATGTCTTGTGATAATGCAAGTAATAGTGGTGGAGGCGGAGCGACGGTGGTGAGTACTTGGCATTCAACTATTCCTAATTTTTATAGCCAGTATAAACAATTTATTTTAAAATCTGATAATACATTTGAATATTTAGCATATAAAGAGGGAGAGGTTGATGATGCATTTAGTGTTTATAAAGGAACATATACTCAAGATGATACGTCTATTACTTTTACCTTTACAACTGATTCATGGGGAGATGAACCTAAACCTCTTGATAAATCTGTTGAAGAAAAAGCGACTTTTTTGGGTGACAAAACAGGTTTTTCCATTGGTAACACTAGTGGTAGTCTTTCTTGGCTTGCGGAAGGTAATTACATAAAAAAATAATCACTCGTTTTAAGTCATAACCAGCCGTATAACGCGGTTGGTTTTTTTTACTAATGTTATAAAAAGGAAATGTACTATGAAAAAAAAACTAATTATTGGCGTAGCATTGCTATGCATGAGTTTTAGCACTTTTGCTATCGATTTTTCTGTTGGGGTTACCGCTGGTGGACTTGGACCAAGCTTTATTCGTGGTGAAGAGTATAAACTTGCGAAGGAAAGCGATGTAAAGGTAACGAACGATCCTTCATTGGTGTTTGCTCCTGCAGTATCCGTAAATGCCGTACTTGAGTTTGTTCCTTTTTTAGGACTTGAAGCAGGATTAGGTTTTGGTACCGCAAAGGCTGGGTTGAAATATACATCTGATAGTGAGACATTAAAGGTATATTCTGAATTTACCGAGTTAATGATTCCTATTATGTTACGCTTGCAACTACCTGTAGCAAATTTTAATATTTATGCAGGTGTTGGTGCTAACTTAAATATTGTTCTTTCTGGAAAAGCAGTTTCCTCAAATAGTGATGGCAAAGAAACAATTAAATTGGAAAAAGGATACTATAATGGTTTTGTTGTAGACTTAGTATTTGCCCTTGGTGCAGAATATGCCATTGCACAAAAACACTTTGTAGGGTTACGTGCTCAATACAACCTTGGCTTAATGGATAGAGTAGGATATGGATATGAAGGTGCAGAAAAACCTTCTAAGGCAGCTGTTCTTTCTGATGCATTAGCATTCAGCTTAACATATCGCTATAAATTCTAATAATTTTTTATTCGTCAATTGTAAGCACCTACATACTGTGGGTGCTTTTTTTGTAACGATTTTACCTTTTTTTTGTTTTGTAAGTAGTGATGGCGTAAAAAAGAAAACCCGATAAATAGTTTAAGAAAATTAAGATTTACATCGTTCAATCGGCGAAAACTTTCTTTGTAAACTATAATCCCAAGTGAGGAATTTATGAAAATAGCATTAGGATGTGATCATGGCGGCTTTGTATTAAAAGAAAAAATAAAGACGCACCTTCAAGAAAAAAAAATTGATTTTGTTGATTTAGGCTGTTATTCAATTGATCGTGCTGAATATCCGATTTATGGGGAAAAAGTTGCCCATGCAATTATTGACAAAGAATGTGATCGTGGCATTATAATTTGTGGCACTGGCATTGGCATTTCGCTTGCGGCAAATAAAGTAAAAGGAATTAGAGCCGCGGTTTGTAGCGACCCCTATTCAGCGCTGCTTTCTCGCCAGCATAACGACAGTAATATTTTGGCAATTGGATCTCGGGTTGTGGGCGAAGGACTAGCTTTAATGATTGTTGACACATGGATATCTGGTGTGTTTGAGGGCGGGCGACACCAACAGCGACTTGATATGATTAGCGAAATTGAAAATAAAGAATGCCATTGATACATAGTTCTGAATTTTAAAAATCGATTTAGAAACGAGCAAACACATTAAAAAAAACTAAATCGTTAGAAAAATTTTGTAAAAAAGAATGCTTTATGGGAATTAATTTTTTTCGGCGTTAATTTCTATCGTATTGCTACAAAAATTGTTTATTTCATTTTTGTTGTGCGACACAAAGATTACGGGGCAGGCAAAATCTTTTAAAACCGGTAATAATTCTTTTTTAAAATTTTCTTTTAGCGTGTCGTCAATTGCACTAAAGGCTTCATCGAGCAATAAGGCTTTTGGCTTTGAGGCAAGGAGGCGAGCCAGAGCGACGCGTTGTTGCTGCCCTCCCGAAAGCTGATTTGGATAGTGGTGGAGTAGATTTTCGATATGCAAGAGGGTTGCGAGCTTTTTAATAATAGAATCCGCATTTTCTTTGTCTTTTATGCCACAGGCAATATTTTTTTTTGCACTCATGTGTGGGAAAAGTGCGTATGATTGAAAAAGATAGCCAACTTTGCGTTTTTGTGCAGAAAGATTTATTGATGTGCTGTGATCAAAAAGAATGTTGTCGTCAAGTTTGATAATGCCCTTGTCTGGAGTGATAATGCCGGCAATGCTTTTAAGGGTAAGGCTTTTTCCACTGCCACTTTTTCCGATTAATCCGAGTATCTCTCCATTTGCAACACTCAGCGTAAGACTCAGATAAAATTGCGGATATGCTTTTTCGATATCGATAAAAAGACTCATGAGCGTCCTTTATTATTGAGAAGATTTATGATTATCAATGAAAGAAATGAGATGGCACAAATAATAATAACCCAAATGGTCGCCGTACGCATATCTCCATTTGACACCGAAAAATAGATTGCCATGGGAATTGTTTGTGTTTTTTGTGGAATATTTCCTGCAATCATCATGGTTGCGCCAAATTCTCCTAAGGCTCGCATAAAACTCAATGCAAGGCTTGCACAAAGCACGGGGATGCTCTCGGGTATGATAATTTTAAAAAAAATTGAGAGCTCGCTCATGCCGAGTGTTCGTGCTGCCCAAATATGCTCTTGATTAACTTGCTCAAATGCTCCCTTGGCTCCACGATACATCAGCGGAAAAGCGACGGCGATTGCGGCAATGACTGTTGCAACCCATGTAAAAAGAATGTGAATGTTGTATGCATATAAAAAATTCCCAATCGGTGAATTGCGGCCTAATATGACGAGAAAAAAAAATCCTAAAACAGTGGGAGGCAAAACCATTGGAAAGGTAAATAATGTATCTAAAAAAAGGCTCAATTTTTTACTTGCACTGAGCGTTACTCGTGCGGCAAGAAGTCCAAATATAAGCACAAAGACAGAGGCAATAGTTGCACTGCGCAATGAAATCCATAAGGGAGCTAAATCATTCATGGCTGCCTTATTATAAAACCATGTTTTTCAAAAATCGCGATACTTTCTGGCGAAGATAAAAAATCAATAAAAGAACGGGCACTTTGTTGGTGCTTGGAATTTTTGGCTATGCCGATCGGATAATTGATAGGAGAATGCAATTGTGGGTTTATGTGGGCGAGAATGTGCACTTTTTTGCTTGCAAGAGCATCTGTTTTATAGACAATGCCTGCATCCACATTGGCGGTTTCTACCCATGTTAAAACTTCTCGTGCGTCTTTTGCAAATATAAGTTTGCTTTCTATGATTTTGTATATATTTTGATTATCAAAAACTTCTTTTGTGTATTGCCCAAGTGGAACGGTTTTAAACTCTCCAACAGCAATGGATTGGATCGTTTTGTTTGTAAGAAAAGTTAAATCGTTTGGTGTAAAATCTTTTTGTAAGCCAACAATAACAAGATGGTTAGTTATAAAAGATTGTACTGAATTTTTTTGTATATGATTTTTTTCGATAAGAATATTCATGTGCGGTTGTCCTGCTGGAAAAAAAATATCGACGGGGGCTCCTTGTGCAATTTGCTGCTGCAATATTCCTGATGCTGCGTAGTTTACACGAATCATTATGTCGGGAAAACGTTTTTCAAATTCGCCTATACACTCAGTCATTACATTGATAAGGCTTGCAGCGGCACTCAAAAGAAGAATTTCTTTATCATTGTCTTTTTGTCCAAATGAAAATATATTTGTGATGATAAAAAGGCACAGAATTACAGAAAGAATTTTTTTCATGCTATGATTGTTCGAGCGGATTGAGTTTTTTTGACAAGTGAGACAAGGCTTTATCAGTGCTGAGTGTGCCTACTGGGCTAAGATTTTTGCCTACATCTGCATAGATTTTTATCCGTTGTTCGAGTTTTTGTGTAATCAAAGGATTATTCATTGCGAATAACCCATAATCACGATTTACCGAGCTTAGTTTTTCATGTGCAATAAGTGCCCATGTCGCATCGATTAAATGATTAAATTCTGCCCGTTTTAACTCAGGCGAATTAAAACTTTGGCGTGCATTGTAAATATCAATTCCCGCAATTTCCATAAATTCATATTTTCTGCAAAGTTGTTGCACTTGCAGGAGATGATCTTTTGACGTGGCAATCGGATTAAACGTTATTGCTAAAAATCCTAACTCTTTTAAGACTAACAAAAAATTTTCAAGATTTGCTTTCTGTTTTGCAGGTGAGTGGCTTTGTTTTGTATTATCACTATGGATATAGCTCGGAATTGCTCCAATTGAATGTGCAAAACAGGTGAGTTTTTCGACGGGTAAACATTCATATTCATTTGGCTGAATAAAAAACTGAGAAAGAAAACTTTTTTTTAGCACATCGATCAAATCATAAATAAAATGAGGATTGTTTGAATCAGACAAAAATGCCTCGCTTTCTAAAGATAGTGCGATTTTTAATCGCTCTTTTAGTATAGAAAGCAGCTTTGTTATCGAAGGATAACTTTTTGAAAGTTTTATCGCAATGGCACATAAAATATGGCGCTCTGTAACGCTGCCATCTTCATTTGCTTTGCTAAGCGATAAAACATCTTCATCGTATGATAGAATGGGTAAAATATCTTTGCCATATTGTTTTGTCAGTAATTGATTAAAGGCGTCAACCATTTTGCGGTTTCGCTCTGCGCGTGCTTCTTGCAAAGGGATTAAAAACTCTCGCGTTTGAGAAATAGCACTCGAAGGAATTCCTTGTACCGTCATATACGCAATGCCCAGAGATTGCGGATTGTTTAGATATTTGTTTTCATACGGCGTATTTTTAAAATTAACGCGTGCTTCAAATCCCGTTGTGCAGCCCATATTGAGAAGATCGCAAGCCGTTTTCATTTCTGTTGCCGCACTAATTGAGTCATGATCGAGAGATCCTACTGCACTTAAGGCTGATTTTTTTGCAATAAAGGCTGCGATTGTTGGCGTATACGGGCTAAAGCTATAAATCGTGTGAATATGATTATGGTTTTCTGCAGTTGCTTGTGGAAATCCGAGCTCGCCTAAATGATCGATTAACACTTTTAAAGCTTCAATTCGATCTTCAGCTTCTCCATTTGCGGCATTTACTTTTTGCAAAAAATCTTTCATTTATGCGTCTTCCTTATGGGTTCCATCAAAACAGTTTGTGCAAAATCCCAAAGAAGTTGTTTGCAGGCTATGAAGGGCGGCTAACATTCCTTGTCGTGATAAAAATGCGAGGCTATCAGCACCAATTGCTTGCTGAATATCTTCAATCGTATTGTCTTCGGTAATTAAATTTGACATCATCGTTAGGCTTGGGGTAAAACTGCAGCTTCGTACGAGGGGAGGGGAGGCAATGCGAAGGTGAACTTCTTTTGCTCCAGCATTTTTAAGCATTTTGATAAGTGTTTTTGCCGTTGTTCCTCGAAGAATAGAATCGTCAACCAAAATAATTTTTTTCCCGATTACATTATTTTTTAAAACGTTGAATTTGGCGAGCTTCATTTTTTCATCGTCATCGTAAATATCATTAGTATGCAGCTCGCTTGTTCTTCCACTATAGGAATTCTTTATAATTCCCACTGTGTAGGGAATTTGGGAGCTTTGTGCATATCCCATTGCTGCCCAAAGACCAGAATCAGGGACGCCTAAAACAATGTCTGCAGGGATTGGATGTTCTCGAGCCAAAACGGCTCCCAGCTTTAAACGTGCTTCGTACACAAAAATACTGTCAATGCAGGAATCACTTCGTGCATAGTAAATATATTCATACGAACAAAGTGCGGGCGTTTTTTTTTCGGTAAAATCAAATGAAAGAATATCCTCATCACTAATCATCACTATTTCGCCTGCTTGAATATTTCGTACAAATTCGCCTTTGCATGCATCAATTGCACAGCTTTCGCTTGTAACTATCCACCCGTGATCAACTTTTCCCAAACACAGCGGCTCAGTTCCTCTCTCGTCTCTAGCGGCAATAAGAAAATCCTCGCTCATCACCAGTAATGTAAATGATCCTTTGAGGGCTTTTACGGTATCGGCGATAGCACGCTCCAATCCTTTTTTATAACTCCGTGCAATCAAGTGGACAATTATTTCTGCTTGCGAAAATGAGGAAAAAACGCAATTGTTATTTACGAGGCTGTCGATAAGATCTTGCTCGTTTTCAAGGCCACCGCTAAAAACAACGGCAATGCTTCCAAGTTTAAAATGACTGACAAAGGGTTGCAAATCTTCTTTTTGTATATCTTTGTCATATTGTAGGGTCTTGCCAATGGCGATATGTGTTTTAATCGATTTTGCAGAAAGGCTTGCAAAAATATGTGCAAGCGGGGCGATATTTTTTTGTTGAAATATTTTTTTGTCGGTGTAATAGGCAAATCCCGTTCCATATTGTCCGCGATGTTGTAGTGCATGAAGAGCTGAGAAAATATATTTTATCGCATTTGTCTTTTTTTGATTTAAAAATACACCAATCATATGTAATCCTTGTAAAAACATTGGTTTTCCATTTTGAATAAAATACTTTGAATAATAGTACTTATGCACAAAATAGAATGCTTTTTCGCTGAGTATATCACAAAAAGTGTGAAATTGCAATCATTAAACTAAAACATTACTCAGCTGAGGTAAATTCCTAAGGATAAATCTTCGCTCAATTCCTCTTCCCAAAATTGCATTTATTGATTAAACTTATTATCATGAAAAAATTTATTTTTCCCGTATTGTGCCTTGTGCTCATATGTTCGTGTACTCAAAAAAATTATAATACCCTTGTTTTAGGAAGTGCCCAATTTAATGGTGTTTTTAGTCCTTTTTTTTCTACGAGTGGATATGATTCACAAGTCGTTGGCTTGGTTAACGCTTCTCTTATTACTAATGATCGAAATGGCGTTCCCACTGATGGTATTACAAAGTATCGCCAACCAGAAGAAATTTTTATTAATGGCGAAAAATATACCATTTATACCTTTGAACTTTTTGATCAAGTTCAATTTTCTGACGGTACGATTGTAACTGCTGATGATATTATTTTTACGTATAAAGTTTTATGCGACCCTTTTTACGATGGTGCAAGCACGATTTTAACGACTCCTATTCTTGGTGTAAATGAATATTATTATGACGATCCAAACTATCAAAATGTTCTGAGCGAGATTGCAAATTTTATGGCGTCTTTTATTCCTGAAAAAGAAGCGTTGCAAAAAGTAGCTCAGGATCTTTCAAAAAAATATGAGCTAGGTCTTGAATTTTTTATTGAAGGTGGCGAGTATTTTGAAAGTCACACAAAAGTGTCAGCGTATGAAAATAAGCAAAAAGAATTAGAGCGTGAATATATTAAAAAAAATCTTTCTTCGAATACTGTTTACGTTAATGAAATTGAGGGCATAAAAAAAATTAATGAAAAAGTTGTGCAAATTACCATTAAAGGAGTAGATCCAAAAGCAATATGGAATTTAGGAGGGGTACAAATTGTATCTGCTGCCTATTATGATAATAATTTTAAAAAAGGCGATTTATCAAAAATAAAGGCGAAAAACGCTCATCCTTTTGGTGCAGGACCTTATAAATTTGTAAAATATGAAAATAATGTTGTCTCTCTTGAAAAAAATTCCTATTATTATTTGGGAGAGCCCTTTATCGATAAAATTAAAATACAAGTTTCATCGGCGGCAAATAAACTCGATGCAATAAAGTTGGGTAAAATTGATATATCTGATGTAAGTGCAACTCCTGATATGCTTAAGCTTACAAAGGAAGCCGATCTTCACTACGACCTTATTGATAATTTAGGCTATGGCTACATTGGCATTAACGCAAAACGTATTTCCGATGTCAATATTCGACGAGGGTTAATGAGTTTAATGAATCGTGCTCCTGCCGTTCGAACTTATTATGGAGAGCTTGCCTCGGTTATTGAGCGTCCAATGTCAAAGGTTTCGTGGGCATATCCTGATCAAGCCCCTGCTGTTTATGATTTTAATGTTCAAAAAGCACTTACGTTTTTTAAACAGGCGGGCTACCAACAAATAAATAATAAGTTGGTAAAAGATGGAAAGCAACTTTCAGTTGAAATTGGTATTAGTGGCGATGGCACGATGGATCATCCTGCTGCTCCAATTTTAACACAAATGAAAGACGAACTTGAAAAGATAGGCGGAATTCTTAATATAAATGATACCGATGGAAATGTTCTTTTTGATCGATTAACTAATGGGCAGTGGGATATGTGGGTGGCTGCATGGCAGGCAACACTTGATCCTGATATGTATCAAATTTATCACTCAAATGGGCCTTCAAATCATTATAATATAAAAAATACGGAACTTGATCGCCTTATTGTTGAAGCACGTCAAACGCTTGATATTGAAGAGCGTCAAAAAAAATACTTTCGCTGTCTTGATATTATTATGGAAGAAGCCGTTGAAATGCCTGTATATCAGCGCAAAAATATGAATGTATTTAATCCACAAATGTTGGATATTACAACACTTCCTCTTAACATGACACCTTTTTTTGGCTATGGTTCAGAAATTCAAAATCTTAAAATGCTTGAAGAATGATTATTTTTTTTTGCAATCATTTTTTCTTGATTTTCAAAGTTACTTTTGCTCATACATTTTTTTTAACCAGATTTTACTTTGACATTTGAAAATTGCGATTTACAAAAAAAATCAAAAAAGATTAAAGAGATTGACTATATTTTTATTTTTTACTATTATGCTTGATACGTAATTTACATAATGAGGATAACATGAATTCAAAAGAAAAACATACTGAAAAAAAATCAATACAAAAAATTTTAATATCCGTCGGCTCTATAATTATTTTATTGCTTGCGGTAGTCTCTTTTATTTTTTTGCCCGCTATGACTAGTTTTGGTCAGCAATCAATACCTCCGCTCGGCAAATATAAAGGAAAGCCGATTGAGTACACCCAAGACTCATACTTTACGAGAATGTACGCCTCTTATACCGATCAAGAGCGAAAAAATGGACGCGAAATT
>JBOFTD010000025.1:0-5833 GCA_051651885.1 Treponemataceae bacterium | reverse complement strand
TGTTGATAAATCCATACAAAATACTATAGAGAAAAAAAAATCTTTTGTCTAGGTACAAAAACTATTGTTACAAGTTTACAATTTGCTAATCTTTGAGCGTAAAATTACAGCCCAGTTGATTCATGGTTTCAAAAAAGTTTGGAAAAGACAGTTCGCTTGACTGTGCATCATTGACTTGCACCTCATCTTTTATTGCAAGCCCTAAAACAGCTAAAGCCATAGCAACACGATGATCCTCATAACTTTCTATGGTGCCGCCATGAAGTGAATTTTTACACTCCCTAATAATAAGAGCATCTACGGTTTCTTTTATATCAGCACCGAGCTCAATGAGTTCTTTTGCCATAATTTCAATACGATCAGTTTCTTTTTTTCGACATTGCCCAATATCCTCAAGAACAGTTTCACCTTGTGCAAAACATGCAAGCACCGAAAGAATGGGAACTGCATCAAGAAAAAAAGAGCAATTAATTTTTTTCCCTTGCAATTGTCCCTTATTTGCAAGTCGTGATTTACATCCTCCGCGAACAATCAAATAGCCAGTTTTTCCATGTGTATCGTCTTCGATAATTTCAATATCAGCACCCATTTCTTGCAAAATAGTAATTATTTTAACTTCTGCTTGACTATCAGAGGTATCAATTTTATTAATGCGGATTTCACTATCCGTAATGAGGGCTGCAATCAGTGGAAAAAGAGTGCTTTCCCAATCAGAGGGCATCATTTTATTGAATGTTGAAAATTTATGCGGCCCTTCGATAGTAATTCGCTTATAATCACTTGAAAAATGCACAGGAAGCCTTAGAGATTTAATCCATAACTCAGTCATGTGCAAAAAAGCAATTTCTTTTGGATCTTTTAAAATAATTTCTGTTTTGCCAAGTAGCAAAAGAGTCGCACAAATAAGGCCGGTAACATGCTGAGAAGAATCGCCTTCTGTTACTACAACACCCGTATGCAAAGGCCCTTGCACAATAAACGGCGGAGCATTTACATTTGGACGCGTAATATGCGTTTGACATCCAAGCTGATTAAGAGCATCAAGCAAGTGATGCACGGGACGACAAAGTATTGTTTTATCGCCAGTAATAACACTCCAGCCGTGAAAAATGCTGGCAATCGGCGTTAAAAAAAATATTGCAGGGGCACAATTTCCAACATCAATAATATTTTCTGGCAAATGAAGCTTATTTCCCGCTCCCTGTATTCGCCAAAAGTCTTCTCGTTTTTCGATTTTTGCCCCAAGCATTTCGAGTGCATGAACAAAGGCAATACAATCTGAACTCATCAGAGGATTGTAAATTAAAGACTCGCCCTCCGCCAATGACGCAAAAAGACACGCTCGTATGGTATGTCCCTTTGAACCCGGAATTGTAATCGAGCCAGATAAATTATTTGCCTGCGTTATAACTTTCATGAATTATAATGGTAACAAAGGATTTATAAATTTACAAGGGCAAATTAAAGATTCTTGATCACTTAAAGAATAAATAATCATTACAAATGACAGAATAACAATACAAAATATGGATATTGAAAATACATTTTAGAGCAAAAATTAAAAAGATTTTTAAATATTTTTGTTATTCTTTTAAAAACTATTGATAAAAATAATTCCTCGAGAAGCAAAAAGAAACACAAGGCCAATTGCACTCATAAAAAAATCAAGCGGCAAAAACAAAAGAAAACGAATATTTTTTTTCAAAATAGAAAAAAGGCAATGTAAAACCACAAGAGAAAAAGTAAAAATAATTAAAATAATTGAAGTATATGAGAGCAATTGCAAAATTAAAATTTGTGTCGTATCTAAAAAATTTTGAAAATTACCAACAAGAAAAAAAAATAATAAAATAAATCCATAAGTTAGAAAAAAAACAGTTAAACGAGAAAAAATAGCTAAAACAAAGAGATTTTCTTTTTCTTTAAATTCCACTTGTTGTTTCCTTATTTTATAAGTATACTGCTACATCAGTATACTCAATAAAAAAAATTAATCTATGAGGAAATATGAAAAAAATTATTTATTTTTTATTCTTTTTTTGTGCTGCGGGTGCTATTTTTTATTTTGGCTATCTTCAGCTTCATGTTCCGGTTAATTCGTATGGAGTGCTTATTTCAAAAACAAGTGGCGTTTTAGAAAAGGCAATTATACGCGGTGAATTTCTTTGGCGATGGGAGCCACTCATTCCAAAAAATGCACAAATTAGAGTATTTGATCACACGCCACTAAAAAAATCTTTTGATGTAGAGGGAGAACTTTCCTATGCAAAGCTCTATAACGCAATGCTTGCACAACAAAATGATTTTTCGTACACATTTTCGTTTAATACTAATATAAGCATAAAGCCACAAGGACTTTCTACACTAATAGAAAAAAATACTATAGCAAACCAAGAAGATTTGAATGCGTATTTAGAAACAATGGCAGAAAAACTACGCAATGCAGTCGAGTCATCCTTTTTAGAATCTTTTTCGAAAAAAGAAAATTTTATATTTTCAGAGTTTTTAGAAGACATTAAAAATCAGCCCGAATATGCAATGATCGATATACAAGATGCGGTTTTTATAATAAATAAAATGCCAAATAGAGATATTTATTTTTTTGCATACGACGCCTATCAAGAATATAATCAAAAAACAAAAGAAGCGATTGATAAAATGACAAAAGAACAATCAGATATTTCTGTTGATGATTTTTTTAAACTGTCACGCTACGAACAATGGGGAAAAATTTTAACCGAATATCCTATTTTAATAGATTTTTTTGCAGTTTCGCGCGAAGATGCGGCAGAAGTTTTGAACAATTTAAGTGCCGCACGTGCTCCTTCACGTGAAAAAGAATAAACTTTTACAAAGATGGTTCACTTTCAATAATTTCTTCTACCGGAATTTCAATTTGCTCGAGTTCTAAAAAATCATCTATTGGAATTTGAATATTTTTTACATCGCTTTCAAGATCGAAATCGCTCTCTTCGTTTATTTCAGCAGGATCTTCAAGCACCTTTTTTAAAGTACGTTCAATAATGCGTTCAATAATACGCTCAACCATTTGCTCGATAGAACTTTCCTCCACAGAGTTCTCAGTTTCATCAGCAGGATCAATAGAATCCTCTTCTTGAAGAGACTCTTCATTTTCAAGAGATTCTTCATCGAGGGGCTCTTCAAGAAGAGGATCTTCATTTTCAAGCATTTCTGCATCCATGTCGGCAATATGCTCTTCGATCGATTCATCGATAATCGCGCCAGTTACCAAAAGGCTTGCCGCAATCCGCTCTTGTTCTGCGTAAAAACTATCAATGAGCGCTCGTAATTGTGTATTCATTTGATCATTGTTTGAATTTTTGATATAAATTTCATAATCATGAAAAGCATCCGTAATTTTGTTGAGCCGAATTCTTGTATTTCCCCGATTTAAATAGGCAGAAAAATGATTACTCTGTGAATTGATTGCTTGAGTAAAATACGCTTCGGCTGCCTCAAATTGCCCTAAAGCAAAACAAGCATTTCCCGCATTAAAATAAAATACTGATTTATCAACAAAAGGAATTGCTAATCCTTTTTCAAACATCTGCAAGGCTTCGCTAAAATTGCCTTTGTGATAATAGGAAACTCCCACGTACATAAAAACTTCTGGGTCAATTTTTTCTTGCAACAAAAAAGGCAAAAAAAAGTCTATGGCCTTATCGTAATTTCGCTCAGATAAAAAACTAATCCCCTGAGAATAATCGGTTGCAAAAAAAATAGTTTTGCTTACTATTAAAAAGAAAAAAAATATAAAAACTCTTTTCACGATAAATCCCTTTACATTTCCTAGAAAAAAATATATTCTAAAAAGAACTGTTGAAAAATAATATTTAATCAGTAAGTGCTTTTTCAAATTTTGATAACTAATTAAGATTTCAACAAAGCACAAAACTTGCTATGTTAGAATTATACGCAAATTGATTAAAATGGAATTAATCTGCGTTGCCTTAACGATATTCTATCGGAGGATTTTGAGTGTTTCTTATAGTAATTGTTTCTCTTGCAGGAATTGGCATACCAATTTTTACATTTCTTATTATTCGTGCACTCATCTCCCCTTTAAAATATACAAAAATTGAAAACTTACTAGAAGAAAAACGCATTTTTGATGCGATAAAGCAAGCAAAAAAAATTCTTTTTGTAGACGCCCAAGATTATCAGGCACGATTGCTTTTAGCAAAATTATATTTAGCCGAGCAAAAAGATGAGCTTGCACTCATTGAATTAAAATTTATTATGCAAATACAAGATAAAAAAAAACTGAGCTGGAGTAAGTCTTTTTATATTGAGTACCATAAAATTCTTGCACTCGTTTATATGAAACTTGAAAAATACAATGACGCCTTAGATGAGTTTCTCATGCTCATAAAACTCGAACCCAAAAATGCAGAATATTTTTTTCAAGTGGGCAAACTTTTAGAAAAAAAAGGTTTGTACGATCAAGCCGCCTTATATTATCAACAAACAGGAAAAATCGATAAACGGCATGCAAAAAGCTTTGAAGCGATGGGACTTCTTTTATTGCGATTTAAGAAATTTGATCAGGCAAGGCAGGCTTTTGAAACAATACTTACGATTGATCCTGAAGATATGAGTATTCATTATTGCCTTGGGCAAATTTTGAAAGAAGAAAAAAAATATCCACAAGCACTTGAAGCGTTTAACAATGCCCTTCTCTCAGAAGAATTGAAGCAAAAGGCTCATATTGAAAAAGGTTTTTGTTTTTTAGAAATTGATAAAATTGAAAATGCGATGGTTGAATTTGAGTATGCCGTCGAAGCTTCGAAAAAACAAAATTCAAAAGAAACTCTTTTTTCTCAATATTTACTTGGTTTTTGCTATGAAAAACTAGAAAAATTTGATCACGCACTTTCTCAATGGACAAATATTTATGAAAAAGATAAAAATTTTCAAAACGTTGCACAAAAAATAGAAGAATATCAAATAATTAAGTACAACAAAAAAGTAAAAGATTTTATCAGTCTTTCAAATGAATATTTTATTCAATATTGCTTAGATATATTACAAGAAAAGCTCGTTTTCTATCCAAAAAAATTTGAGATTACCCCCTACGGATGTAAAATTATTGCTACGCATATGCAAAATGCAGTAGATAATAATACAGAAGAAAAAATTTGTTTTTTATTTTCGCGCCAAGATGCACCGTTAAGTGACGATATACTGCGCTATCAGTTTAGCTTGTTTTCTCTTGACGGGACATCACGCATGGTTGTTTACTCGTTATCGGGCTATACACAAGAGGCTATATCTTTTAAACAAAGTAAGCCGATTGACTTAAAAAATAGTACCGACTTTCGCTTTCTTCTTGAAAACTTAGATATTGCCGTATGAGAATTCTTTGTGTTTCGGATCAAATTGATCCATTGGTTTATAGCAATGCGGCAAAAGAGCGATTTAAAGATATCGATTTAATCCTTTGTGCGGGTGACCTTCCAATGGAATATGTTGATTTTATTGTCAGCACTTTAAATAAACCAACCTATTTTATTTTTGGAAACCATAATTTAACCGAGTTTAAATATTATCATCATGGGGAGCAAGCAAATGGCGATTTATCATCTTGTCATGGAGCAACTTACGCTGGATTCAAGGTACTTAAAACACAAAATCTTTTGATCGCAGGATCTTCTGGCTCACTTGAATACAACAAAGGGCTCAATCAATACAGTGATAAAATAATGTTTTTCCTTTTGTTAAAAATGGTTCCGCGTTTGTTGTACAATAAACTTCGCTACAAACGATATATTGACATTTTTTTAACCCACGCTCCTCCGCAAGGCATTCATGA
>JBOFTD010000024.1:0-3488 GCA_051651885.1 Treponemataceae bacterium | reverse complement strand
GAAAAACGCCATTATCTTTTTGCATTACGGAACAAAAACTATCTTCCAAACGAACCTTCTTTACACAGACATAGAAACTTTGTGCAAAAGCAAACACCCCTACACCGATGTGTATACCGTTTTTTGTTCTCCCTTTATATGCAAGCTCATAAAGGAGCAAAACAAAGCTTTTTTAACCCTCGATGACATTCCCCATCTGTGCAAAAACTACGACAGCGTTTTTTGCATTCCCAGTTATCTTAGCTCAGGAAGCGAGTGGCAAAAAGTCAAAACCGCCCTACAACCGCTCAACAATATCAGTATCGACTCCCCCTTTTTAGAAAAAAACGTTCCCGCTATCGCACAAATCATTGTCGAGCACTTACACCTAAAACACCTCCCCCATACCAGCTGCATCATCCTTAGCGCCCATGGGGGAAAAGCCTCCTCTTTATACGGATACACCGAGCTACACACACGTCTTAAATGCTCCTACCCTAACACCCATCTAATCTTACAAGACCAAAAACAACCAATTCCCCTTAGCTCAAAAACAAGCGAATGCTACCTCCTCCCCTTGCGATTTTCAAGCTCATCACATAGCACACAAAAACTGATATCAAGCCTTTTTCCCCAGCTGATTCCAACACCTCCCCTTTTTTTATGGGACAGCCTTAGCGACTTACACGACATCAAAAACCTTCTAACAACAACTAACGCCTTCCCCCTTGTATGACCAGATAAATAAGGTAAAAATAAAAACTTGACAACTGAAAAATACTGAGTTATCATAATACGCATACGTAGATTAGCCATGTCAACCGATTGATATGTCGAAACTACGACCTTACAGCGGTAAAAATTCAACCAAAGCGCCAATACGGCTTAGTAAAGGAGAAATTGTATGCTCAAGTACACCCTACGAGAAAGTCATTTAAAAGACAAAAAAATGTTTATGGCACAAGTAACCGACGTTCGTTCCCACTCAGAAGAAGAGATTATTCAGATGATGGTAAAACGCGGATCAACTGCAACTGCAGCAGATATTAGTGCAGTCCTTCAGTTATACAACGAGGTTATTAGCGATATCACCGTGCAAGGAGATACCTTTAACACCAAGACATTCAAATCTCGACTAAGCGTTAGTGGCACCTTTGAAAGCATAGAAGCTCCCTTTGATCCCAACAAAAATAGCATAACCATGCACATCTATCCGAGTACTGAGCTACAAAAAAAACTAACGCAGGTAAAGCACGAAAAAGTATCGGCACTCAACACCGACCCCTACATTCGACAAGTCCTTGATACCGAAACCGAACTGATTGACTCGGTAATTACCAAAGGAGAGTACTTTGAGCTTTTAGGCAGCCACCTCAAATTTGATGAGAGCGACCCCAAACAAGGCGTGTTTTTAGTGATAGAAGACGTAACCTCCGTGCGATGTGAGAAAATGAAAGACTCAAAACAAGGCTTTGTTCGTGCCCGTGTGCCAAAAGACATTGAAAGTGGAGAATATATGATTGAACTTCGCACCATGCTTAACAGCAACGGCAAACCCTCTAAGACATACAAAAAAGGACAATTTCACACACTCATCCGTGTACGTGAATAAAACAAGCACTACAAATAAGTTTTGTTGTGCGCCCTAGCTACGACCAAGTGTGCGCCCTTACTACGACCAAGTGTGCGCCCTAGCTACGAATGCAACAAGTTGCAATTGGGTTTTATTGAACAACAAAAGTATGAATGCAACAAGTTGCAATTTGGTTTTATTGAACAACAAAGCTTGTAATGCAACACGGTGGCAATTATGCACCAATAACACCATAAGGATAATCTATGAGCAACCACGAAAAAAACATTCTCCATGCGCAACAAAAGCGATCACAGCTTGCACAGTCGGCACATCCTGCTGTTCATCGTCAAACCTATCATTACACTGCCCCTGCAGGCTGGCTTAACGATCCTAATGGCTTAATCTATTTTAGGGGCAAATACCACCTGTTCTACCAGCACAATCCCTTTGCTCCAGTATGGGCGTCAATGCACTGGGGGCATGCTCACAGTAGCGACTTACTCCATTGGCAGGAGCTTCCCCTTGCGCTTGCACCAAGTGAGCCGTATGACAGTCACGAAAGGGGCGGCTGTTTTTCTGGCAGTGCCGTTGAAAAAGACGGCACTCTCTACCTTTTTTACACAGGCTGTATTATACAGGACGGCAAGTCAATACAAACGCAGTGTTTGGCAACTAGTACTGATGGCATTCACTTTCAAAAGCATCCGTTAAATCCGCTCATTGCTTTACCCCCACACGGATATTCCCAAGAGTTTCGCGACCCCAAGGTGTTTTTTCACGGCAATCACTGGTATATGGTTGTTGGCGCCTCCATTGGTGGGCAGGAAACAGGAGACGGGCGTATTCTTTTGTATCAATCAAGTGACTTACTACAGTGGAGCTTTTTTAGCGAGATTGCCAGCTCTAATGGTCAGTGGGGTGCCATGTGGGAATGCCCTGACTTATTCGAATTGGACGGCAAGTGGGTCTTGCTGTTTTCGCCGATTGGCATGGCAACAAGGCGGTGCGTATACTTTGTCGGATCGATGGACTTTACCACGGGGACGTTTACCATGCACAACTCAAGCCAAATTGACTTTGGCAGTGATTTTTATGCACCACAAACCTTTGAAGACCACACAGGCAAACGTATTATGATTGCGTGGCTTGACTCGTGGGATGTACCAAGCGAGGATCATCCAACCAAGGGTGAAAACTGGAGGGGCGGCTTTACCATTCCTCGCATCCTCAGCATTGATGAAAACAATACCTTGCTATGTAAGCCAGTAAGCGCCCTTGATGATTTTTTGCCACAAAGGGAATTACAGCACGATATGAGCGTACACAGCCAAGATCTTGCCATTGAACCGAGTAATCCATTGTGCTATAAGCTAACGATGACGATTGATGTTCAAAAAACGAATGCTACGGCAACCGAGGTGCATATTAGATCCAGCCAGAGCGAAAAAATATGCCTTGTCGTAGATTATATGAGCCAGACACTCACCTTTGACAACAAAGCGCTCAAGCTTGAAAAAAGTGCGCATAATACTGACAAGACCGAGGCACAAGAGGTACGGATTCCCCTTTGCATAACTGAGCCAACGCTTGAACTATGCTTTGTGTGTGATACAAGCTCCTGTGAAGTATTTGTCAATAACGGAAGGATTTGTATATCAAGCAATATCTTTAACGCCACACAAAAGCAGTCAGCCTTTTGCCGCTCCATAGGTGGAATAACCCAGATACAAAAGCTTGAAATCGCAACCCCCCAATAGAAAAACCCCCAGAGCAATTACTTGGATCTGGGCAGACTCATTACTTCGTTTGCTTGAAATTCATAGCTTTGTGCGTGCAGACTGATTACTTCGTTTGCTTGAAAATCATAACTTTGTGCGTGCAGACTCATTGCTTCGTTTGCTGCGAATTCATTACTTTGTGCGTACAGACTGAT
>JBOFTD010000023.1:0-3479 GCA_051651885.1 Treponemataceae bacterium | reverse complement strand
CCCTTCATTGGCTTTGTGCAGCCAGACGTTGCGTCCTTTAATCGCAGTATTGAGTATTTAATTTTTGTCTTTCTTGGCGGAATGGGATCAATCACGTGATCGATTTTGGCAGCCTTTGTGCTTACCTTTTTGCAAGAATTCCTTCGCTTCTTAAATGATTATCGCTTGTTAATGTATCCACTCGTGCTTATTTTTACTATGCTTTTCCGCCCACAAGGACTTTTAGGAGCCAAAGAATTTTCTTTTGTGCATACATGGAATTTGCTCGTGCAAAAAATTACTAAAAAAAGCGAGGCAAAAAAATGAGTGAAAAAAATCTTTTATTACAAGCCCAAGATATTTCAATTGTCTTTGGAGGATTAAAAGCGGTTGCAAATTTTTCTGTCTCTTTGATGCAAGGTGAGTTAGTCGGGTTAATTGGCCCAAATGGTGCAGGTAAAACAACGATTTTTAATATGCTCTCGGGCGTGTACACTCCTACCGAAGGAATTATTCAATTTTGGGATAAAAAAAATCACGTGAGGGAAACAAACGGCAAGCAACCATTTCAGCTAAACGCCATGGGAATTGCCAGAACCTTTCAAAACATTCGATTATTCAGCAACTTATCAGTTATTGATAATGTAAAAATTGCTTTACATAGCCAAAGAAAGGCTCGTGTTTTCGACGTGCTTTTTCGCACAAAACGATTTGAGCATGATGAAAAATCAATGACGCTTCAGGCAGAAGAATTGCTTTCACTTTTTAAAATCGATTCAAAAAAAAATGACCTTGCAAAAAATCTTCCGTATGGAGAGCAACGAAAGCTTGAAATTGTGCGAGCGATTGCTTCAAAACCGACGCTTCTTTTACTCGATGAGCCAGCGGCAGGAATGAATCCGCAAGAAACAGAAGATTTAATGAATTTAATCAGCTTTATCCGTAAGGAATTTCAGTTGACAATCCTTTTGATTGAACATGATATGAACCTTGTTATGGGAATTTGTGAGCGACTGATCGTTGTTGACTATGGAAGAATTATCGCACAAGGTTTGCCGCATGATATCAAAAAAAATCCTACCGTAATCAAGGCCTACTTAGGCGAGGAGGCTTTAATCGATGCTTAATGTTGAAAATTTAACGGTTCACTACGGAGCAATTCAAGCAATCAGCGACATCAATTTTACTGTCAACGAGGGCGAAATCATCACGCTTATTGGCTCAAACGGTGCGGGCAAAACAACGACTTTGCATGCGTTGTCAAATATTCTTAAAAAAACAAGCGGAAAAATCACTTTTCAGGGCAATGATATTACCAACATGAATGCGGATGCCATTGTAAAGGCAGGATTAATCCACGTTCCCGAGGGGCGTCGCATTTTTGCAAATATGAGCGTAAAAGAAAATCTTGAAATGGGAGCGTTTACTCGTAATGATAAAAAAGTAAAAGCCGATATGGATACTGTATATGCAATGTTTCCTCGTTTGAAGGAGCGAATCAAACAGGCGGCAGGAACACTCTCTGGTGGCGAGCAGCAAATGCTTGCTATGGGACGGGCTTTAATGGCAAAGCCAACCTTGCTTTTGCTTGATGAGCCATCGATGGGACTTGCGCCAATTTTAGTTGATGAAATCTTTTCTATTATAAAGCGAATTAATGTACAAGGCATGACAATTTTGCTTGTTGAGCAAAACGCTTTTAAGGCTCTTGCAATTGCAAACAGAGCCTATGTTTTAGAAACAGGTTCTGTTGTAAAATCTGGCATTGCAAAAGATTTGTTAAAAGATGATGCAATAAAAAAAGCCTATTTGGGCGAATAATTGCACGTCTGTTCTATATAAATTGTATAAATTCATCCATTAGGAGATTTTAAATGAAAAAAGTTGCTATCATTTTGGTAACAATGGCTTTGCTTTTCTCTTGCGTGAGTATTCCGCAAGCAGAGTACGATGAGGCAAATTCTTTGCGAAACCGACTCAATCGCTTTCCGTCCGTCATTGCGTATGCGCAAGAAGATTTTGACAAGGCTGAGCAGGATTACACCCAAGCCGACACGTTAATTCAGACAAAAAAGAAGCTTAAAGACGCAAAAGAAATGCTTTTAGTAGCGATTGAAAGCTATAAAAATGCGATTTCTGTTGGTATGCCCGCCTATGCAGCTGATTTGATTATAAAAATTGAGGATTTAGTTGCACAGGCAAATCTTTTAAAAGCCGAAATTGCACGCCCAGAAGAATATGCCACTTTAACCGAGCGATACGAACTGGGCAAAACAAACAATCAATCAAATGATTACGACAGTGCTTTAGAGCAGTTTGAAAGCGTTTTAAACGACATGAACGAACTTTGCATTCTTGTAAAAGAGCGCTACGAAATAAGTTTGGAAGAAGTTAAACAAATTGAAGCAAAAATGAAAACACTTAATGACATTGTCGCAGAAATTGAAAAAATCCAGCTAGAAATGAAAAATGGAGGTAAAAAATGAAAAAACTAATTTTTTTATTTTTCGTAGGACTTTTATCTTCAACTTTTGCACAAAATTTTAAGAAAACTGAATCCTACATACAGGCACAAAATCTTTCGCAAGAAGTAATAGCCTTGCAATCTGAAGGGAACTATGATCCAAGCATTGAAAAATCACCTGAGGCAAAGGTTGCAATTGATAAGGCAATTTTAGATTCTTTGCATTTTCTTTTTGGTAGCAAAACGGATATCGCAAAGGCAAACGCAACAGCCGAGCTTGATGAGGCAAAAAAAAGTCTTGCAAATCTTAGCGGGCAGGACAAAGCAAAACTTGATGAGGCAAATATTCTTTTTATTCAAGCAGGCGAGCGTCAAAAAGATGCAACTCTTATCACTGATATTACGGCACTTGAAGAAAATGCCTACGCTCCTGCAATTGAAATGTTTACAAAGGCAGAAACACTTGCAAAAGAAGTGAATTCTTCTGTTTTGGAAAAAGAAAAGGCCGTTCACAGTGCATTAATTGCTGAGGCCAAGAAAAAACAGGCTGACTTAGTGACAAAAAAAATCCTTGCAAAAGGTGATAATAATGACAAAACGGCAACCGCTGCCTTGTCGGATGCAGATAAATCTTTGGCTGCAAATAATTTTGCGGATGTTAAAGAAAAAGTAAAAACTGCAGAAACGGCTTTGTCTCAAGCGGAAAAAGCTTTTATAGATGAGCAAGTAAAGACGAAAAAAATCCTTGATGATGCACAAAACAAATTTAATCAGCTAAAAACCACAAAGCAGATTGAGGCAAATAGTGGCGAGGATAAAAATATTACGAAGCTTTTAGCCGATGCAAATGCGTCTTTTACGGCAAATGATTTTAAGAAAACACAAGAGCAGGTTAAAGCCGCCCTTGATGCAATGACTGCAGTTGAAACGGCATTTAAGAAAGATCAAATGGATATTTTGCAAGCAATTACTGATGCAAGCAATCGACAAAAAAAATTGACAAACGATAAAGTCCTTCTTGCAAACGGCGATGAGG
>JBOFTD010000022.1:0-4793 GCA_051651885.1 Treponemataceae bacterium | reverse complement strand
TTGGGGATGGGGGCTGCAATGATTTTTGTCATTGTGATGAGCGAAATTATCATCAGCTTGTGTAAAAAAATTATACCAAGCGGCGTTCGTATTCCAATTTTTATCATTGTCATTGCGTCATTTACAACGATTGTCGATCTTTTGATGCAAGCCTACCTTCCTTCTTTGTCAAAGTCGCTTGGTGTTTTCATTCCATTGATCGTTGTAAACTGTATCATTATGGGACGAGTTGAATCTTTTGCCTCAAAGCAAAGCATTCCAAGCAGTATTTTAGACGCATTAGGAATGGGCATTGGCTATACGTGGGTTTTGGTTGGCATTTCGTTTGTTCGCGAGCTTGTTGGAACAGGCACACTTTTTGACATGAGAATTATTCCTGAAGAATACACAATCGGGTTTTTCTCAGCTCCTCCTGGTGGATTTTTTGTTTTTGGCTTATTTATTTCTTTAAATATGCTTTTAAAATCATGCCTTGAGAAAAAAAAATCTTCTAAAGGAGTTTCAGCATGAGTGATTTGATTAAAATCTTTTTATCGTCAATGCTTGTTGATAACGTTGTTTTTATGCAGTTTTTGGCACTATGTCCATTTATTGGAATGACAAGCGATGTTGAAAAAGCTAGCGGAATGGGAATTGCAACCTCGTTTGTTATGGTTCTTGCAACGCTTGTAACCTATCCGCTTTTCTATTTTGTGCTTGCACCACTTAACCTTTTGTTTTTGCAAACACTTACGTTCATTTTGGTTATAGCCAGTTTAGTTCAGCTTGTTGAGTTTTATCTTAAAAAAGCGGCTCCTGCACTATACAGTTCCATGGGCGTTTACCTTGCATTGATTACAACAAACTGTGCAATTTTGGCTTTAACGCTGAACTGCATTAAAAAAGAATACAATTTTGTTGAGTCAATTTTTTATGCAATGGGTGGAGCTGCAGGTTTTATTGTTGCTATGCTTTTAATGGCAGGTATTCGAGAAAAACTTAAAATTGCTCCCGTTCCTTCATTTTTAAAAGGGAATCCTGTGTATTTTGTTGCGGCTGCGATGCTTTCATTAGCATTCGGCGGATTTACAGGCTTAATTGGGTAACAGGAGAAAAAAATGACTATTTTATACACAATTCTAGTGGCTTTTGGATTAGCCTTTTCACTTGGAATCTTATTAGGTTTTTTCAAAAAAATTTTTTATGTTGAGGTAGATCCTAAGGTTGAAGAATTACGCGAAGCTCTTCCTGGTGCAAACTGTGGTGGCTGCGGATTTCCTGGCTGTGATGGTTTTGCGGCTGCGGTTGCAAAAGAGCAAGCTCCCGTTGATGGTTGTACTGCAGGTGGCGTTGATTGCACGATGGCTTTAGCCAAAATTATGGGAATTGTCTCTGAAGCTGTGCAAAAAGTTGAAGTGCTTGCCTGTCAAGGATCAAAGGCACATACTCCTCTTAAAGGTGATTACGTTGGCGTTCCTTCTTGCAAGGGTGCAAAAATTGCTGTAAACGGACTTAAGTTTTGTCAATTTGGTTGCATCGGGCTTGCCGACTGTGTTTCTTCTTGCCAGTTTGGAGCTATCGCTATCGAAAAAGATGGGCTTCCTCATATCAATTATGATAAGTGTACTGGCTGTGCTGCCTGTGAGAAAGCTTGCCCTCAAAAACTTTTTACCCGAACACCGCTTGAGAGAAAAGGGGCTGTAGCACTTTGTTCTAACAGAAGCGAAAATAAGGCAAGCATTATGAAGCAATGTAAAGTTGGTTGTATTAAGTGTGGTAAGTGTGAGCGTGCTTGTACAAAAAAAGCCCTTGTTGTTACAAATGGAATTCCTGTTGTGGATTATGCACTGTGTAATTCATGTGGGGACTGCGTAACAGGCTGTCCAACAAAGGTTTTGAAGATTCTTGAAACGGGCGTTTTTTCCTCATAAAAGAATTTTGTATTGCTAAATAAAAAGAGTAGCCCAAAAAGTGAAAACTTTTACGCTACTCTTTTTTTTATAGTATGAACATTTTAAATACACTGTCAAGGTTTAATATTTTTCACCACTATGAGGGTGTGTTTTATTGTAAGTATCAATTAATTGTGTAGTCGTAATATGTGTATATCTTTGTGTAGTAGATATATTTGCATGGCCAAGCATTTCTTGCACAATACGAATATCCGCACCGTGAGATAAAAGCGTTGTAGCAAAAGTATGTCGCAATGCATGAGGAGAAATAGGGCGATTCGTACCTTCAAAACCAGAATATCGTGATAAAATATAATGAATGCCACGTGCCGACAAAGGAAAGCCTTTTTGATTAATAAAAACAAAATCATGAGCTTTTTCAGCCTTAATATAACTTTTTCGCTCTAATAAATATAGCTGAAGATACTCAGAAGATTTTGGCGAAATAAAAACATTCCGCTCTTTACTCCCCTTACCCATAACGATTGCCTTTTCAAAATTAGTCGACAAATCACTCACTTTAAGCTTTGCAACCTCTGAAACACGACACCCAGTTGAATACATAAAATGAAATAAAGCACAATCTCTTCCTTCCCATAAAAGTGTTTTCTTTTGCGGCATCTGACAAAGATCGTCAGTTTCTTGTGGAAACAAAAATCGTGGTATTTTTTTCGGTACTTTAAGTGATTTTAAATTAATACTGTGATTTATTTTTATGTACTCAAGTCGATGGCAATATGAAAAAAAAGAATGAATAGAGGCAATAAATCGATTAATACTCGTCACGGCATATTTTTTTTTAGAAAGCTCTCCAACACAATCGTGCAAATCAAAAAGAGTAATTTCAGATACAAGTAGATTCTTTAACCGTCCATCGCAAAGGGTACAAAAAAGCAAAAAATCATTTTTATAGGCACGCAAAGAGTGCTCTGAAAAATTTTTTACGCTTGTTAAATAAATAATAAATTCATTTAAGACACTCTCAAGCTTACAATCTTCCACTAATTCTCCACATCAGTCGAGGTTGAATCATCTTGCGTATGTAAATAATTACATTCCGGATTAATACAAGATTTAAATGATCCGTGTTTTTTGTCATATTTTTCAACAAGTGGCTGATCACACTGGGGACATTTAATATTAATAGGTTTAAAGTGGCTAATAAAATCACACTCGGGATAATTTGTGCAACCATAAAATTCTTTACCACGCCCTTTTGATTTACGAGCAACAATTTCACCTTTACAATTAGGGCGAGGACAATCGCAAATCGGCACCGATCGAGCATTATGACACTCAGGAAAGCCCGTGCAAGCAAGAAAAAAACCAAAACGCCCGAGCTTTTTAACCATGGGACGCCCGCAAAGCTCACAGACTACATCAGTTTGCTCATCCATTCGTCCCTTAACGCTTTCAAGAGTAGTCATCAATTCATCAACATGAGTTTTAAAAGGGGCAAAAAACGATCCTAAAATTTTTGTCCAATCAGCTTTATTTTCTTCAACTTGATCGAGTTGATTTTCAATATCAACCGTAAAATTGACATTTATAATTTCTGGAAAAGATTCGACCAAAATATCACTAATAATTTTTCCTAATTGAGTAGGCACCAGCTGCTTATTGCTTCGCGTAACATAATAACGATCTAAAAGAACCGAAATAGTTGGGGCATACGTGGATGGACGCCCGATGCCTTTTTCTTCAAGCGTTTTAACAATCGATGCATCACTGAAACGTGCTGGCCCTTGAGTAAAATGTTGGTCTGGCTTAAAATTTATGGGCTGCAATACCTCATCCATTACCAAAGAAGGAAGTTGCAACGATTTTTCATCACGAGAAGAAAGGAGTTTTATAACACGATTAAAACCTTTTTCAACTAATTTTGTTGCAGAAATACGAAAAACCGCATCCCCTGCAGCTATATCAACCGTCGAAGTACAACTTTTTGCACACTCCATTTGACTTGCAACAAATCGCTCCCAAATAATTGAATACAGTCGTTGTTGGTCACGGCTCAAATAATCCTTGACATAGTCAGGCGTATATTTTATGTACGTTGGGCGAATTGCCTCATGAGCATCCTGTGCCTTTTTTCCCGTTTCATATTTATTTGGCTCATTTGGTAATTCTTTTGGATAATGTTCTTTAATAAAAGAGCGAACTTCTTCAATTGCAACAGGCGAAATACGAACAGAGTCGGTTCGCATGTAAGTGATTAAACCTACACGAGTTGAGCCAATTGCAATGCCTTCATACAGTTGCTGTGCAACCTGCATCGTTTTTTTTGACGTAAATCCCAAACGATTAGCTGCAATTTGTTGCAAAGTTGAAGTAGTAAAAGGAGGTTTTGGGCGAGAAATTTTGTCGCTCGATTTTATTGCAATAACCTTGCATTCGCTCGATTGTATCAAATCAATAATTTTTTTTACATCTTCTTCATTTTTTAAATCAGGTTTTTTATTTTTAAATTGCACCAAAAGTGTCGTAAAATTTGTTTTTCCTTTACAAAAGTCGGCATTTAAAGACCAATATTCCTCAGGAATAAAATTTTCAACTTCTTTTTCCCGTTCACAAATTAAACGCAAAGCAACCGATTGCACACGACCTGCAGAAAGTCCATTTTTAACCTTTTTCCATAATAACGGAGAAAGATTATAACCAACAAGTCTATCCAAAACACGGCGAGCTTTTTGTGCATTCACCTTTGATTCATCAATATCACTGGGAATTTTTATCGCATCAGTTACAGCTTGTGGAGTGATTTCATTAAAAATAATACGTTTAACGGGAGCCTTTGTTTTTTGTGAAATAACATTTTTAAGATGCCAAGCAATCGCCTCCCCTTCACGATCAGGGTCACTT
>JBOFTD010000021.1:0-2288 GCA_051651885.1 Treponemataceae bacterium | reverse complement strand
TAACTCAGTGATTATAACTCCCGGGCAAAAAGTTCTTACTATTTCTTCTGATGGATATGCAAATGAAGAAACGATTTTTAATTTTAGAGGCCATGATTCATATAAAATTAGTGTTACCTTGCATCCAGAGACGCAAATTGCACTTAATATGACGGCTCTTAATACAGAAGGGCAATTTTATTTTAACGCTTTATCAAATGATTTGCAAAAGAGTCTCGGAACTCTTCCGAGCAGCACGGTTTTGGGGGAATTTATTGATGTGAACGGCATAAGCACTTATTTTCTTTCTGAAATTAAAGATAGTGTTAATAATGAAAATTTAAGTGGGGAATTAGTCGGTCTTAATCGTAGTGTAAAAGATCAGATTGAACGAAGCCGCAAAGTTATGTATGGCTCGTATTCTGCACTAATTCTTTCTTTGCCTTTGCTTTTTACTGCAATTGGAACGTATGAAAGCATGTGGGATCCTGCACAAAGACAATTATGGAGTACCATTCGATGGGCATCTGCAGGTGTGAGCATTGCATTGGGTGTAAATTTTTTGGCACAATTAATTGTCTATTTAGTTAAGGTAAATAAAGTTTTGCCCGCAGAAATAAAACTGATGACGCCCTCAGAGCGTGCAGAAAATGAAGAGAAAAAATTGCAAGCAAAACTCAAAAAACCAAAAAAAGAAAAAAAAGCTTCAAAAAAATCAAAAAAGGAACAGTCGGAGAATTCAGAAACTGAAGAAATAGATCTTGAAAAAGAACAAAGCAATTCCGCTCCTGATAATACAACAGAGGATGATGGTGATGACAATATTCTTTTAGTTTTGCCACCCAATGTTGAAATTGAATAGAAAAATAAATTGATAATACAGGAGAAATTATGGCGTTAATTGATTTTACAAAAAAACTAAAAAATATTTTTGGGCAGGCAAATAAGATTGATGAGGATTTTTTTGATGCCCTGCAGGATTTACTCGTTGAAGGTGATCTAGGGGCAAAAACAGCCTTTGAATTTATAGAAATACTTCAAAAAAATTGCAAAGAAAAAAAACTCACTGAGCAGGCTGATATTACCAACGAGCTAAAGACAATCATGCTTTCAACAATACAAGAAGCAACTCTTACACCTGAGAAAGAAAAAACAAATGTTTTTATGGTGCTTGGTGTAAATGGCGTTGGAAAAACAACATGCATCGCAAAAATGGCAAAGTATTACGCGGCACAAAACGCTCAAAATATTTGTATTGCCGCAGCCGATACCTTTCGAGCAGCAGCGATTGATCAGTTGCAAATTCATGCAAAAAATTTGGGGGTTCGAGTTGTGGCACATCAGCATGGCTCAGATCCGAGTGCAGTTGTCTTTGATGCCTGCGAGGCGATTACGGCACAAGGGGGCGGGCTTGTCTTGGTAGACACGGCAGGGCGATTGCATAATAAAGAAAATCTTCTGCGTGAATTGCAAAAAATCGACAGAATTGCAGCGGCAAAAGCGAGCGATCAGTGTTACAAAAAAATCCTTGTTTTGGATTGCACGACAGGGCAAAACGCCTTACGACAAGCAGAAGTATTTCACGAAGCAGTAAAACTTGATGGCATCATTTTAACAAAATATGACTCAACAGCAAAAGGCGGCATTGCCTGTGCCTTAGGCAAGGAATTTAATTTGCCAATTCTTTTTGTTGGTAGCGGCGAAAAATATTCAGACTTTTCACCATTTTCAGCGGAGGCCTATGTGGATGATTTTTTTTCAACGTAACATGAGAATACTCAAAACTTTGAAAAAACACTTTGTTATCATTCTCATTTTATGCTATATCATGTATGGCTATTCAATTCCCGAGGAACGTTCATTTTTTGATGTAAAAAAAATGTTGCGAATGCACCGTTTTGAAGATGAAGTTTTACAGGTAAGCCGTTATCATGGCGGATTTAGCGGGATTATAAAAGCATCCGATATTCGTTTTGCAGAAAAACAATTTGACAATATGCAGCGCCTTGAAAAAGAAGTTTTATGGGTAAAAAAAGAGGCTATAGAGCTTGCAAAAGAAGTTTCATATAGTTATTTTGATGACAATATAAATCCCCAAAAAACACAAGAAATTTTATATTTAAATAAACAATATCGTGAGGTGGAATTTAATGAAAATAATAATCCGCTTTCTGAAATTATTGTAAGCTTGACCGAAGATCAAACAGTGCCAGAGCTATCAAATACCGATCATTTTGTTTCGCGTGCATCGTGGCAATATGATAGTCAAAATCGCATTGTTAGAGAAAATTTTGAAGACGCAACAGGAA
>JBOFTD010000020.1:0-1575 GCA_051651885.1 Treponemataceae bacterium | reverse complement strand
ACGAGATATGTGCAATCGAGTACACAAAAAAATAATTATGATAATATTTCTCCCGGAATTTTGGGGCAATTAGGCGGTGAAAAATGGAATGCTGATTTTATGCTTCGCTATGATAATGCACAGTCGCAAGAAAAAAACTTTTCGGGTAGCAACGAAATTAGCACGAATACTCTGTATCCTCATGATTTTGAGCAAGGCAAGCGCTTTACCTTGCCTTCAAGGGATTTATTTAATTCGATCAAGGCAATTTTTGTTGAGGTAGATGATAGAGATAAGGTTGATAATCCTGTTTTTGATGCAAAGGGAAGAAAATTCAAACAGCTTACCTCAAGTGAATTTTTGATTTTGCCAGTGCAGGAACAAATTATTTTTAGCCGAAAATATACCGGAAAAATCCTTATTAGTTTTTATTCGTCCACCGCAAATATTGAAAATGATTTGGGATCTTTTCGAACAAACAATCTTTCCGTTGGCACAGGGTTTTTAGGGCAAACAGAAGAACTTTTTGGTAGCGATTTAGCAGAAAACCAACGCCCCTTTTTGCGAGAGTATTCACATCCTACTGCCAAAGCTTTTTTTACTCGCCTCAATCAGATGGCCGATGATTTTTTATTGTTGCAAGATCCTCCGTATTTTTCACCCTTTGCGATACTGTCAAAATATAAATCGTCATCTACAAAAATTGAAACTTCGTTTGTCGTGTATCAAACAAGCGGGACGGCGGTTAAAGATTATACGACACAAATTTTAACCGATGATTCTGTTTTTACGCAAGAAGATCAGATACGACGCTACCCGATAATTGAAGTTTATGCGCAGGATGCGCAAAACTCAGGTTATTTTTCTGCCTTGCATCGCTATCCGTTTGCACGTTCTTTTCCTTCAATTTATTTGCAAAATAAAACGCCTAGTGATTGTGATGTCATAATTCAAGTCGATACCTATTCTGAGGAAAATCGCATAGAAATTAGCCAAAATGCGGTGCCGGGAACTATTCGTATTTATCGAAATGGTATTTTGGAAGGTGGATTTGATTACAATCAAGTTGATGGCACGATTCGACTACATGCAAGCGTTAGCCCTTTTGATAAAATTCGTATTACGTGGCTTGAAAATTCGACACAGTATGAAATGGGAACGCTCTCATTGGCAGCCGGTTATAAAATGGATATTACAGAATCGCTTCGCTTTGATACGTCGGTGCATGGGCAGTGGAATTTTTCACAAAAAAAATATAATAGTGCAGGCAATACAACGCCTGCATCGAGTAATATTTATGCGGGTATACAATGGAACGATTACGGTTTTAATATCGAAAACATTGTGCAAGGTGGCATTGAAATCGAAAATACGACGGGCATTTACCGACTTTTTGAAATCAATGATGAAAATATTCGCACTGATTATTTGAGTTCAGAATCGGATATTCCTCTTGCTACTGAACTTATTCCTTCTCTTAATGTTGATTTTGCACCTATTCTTTTTGATACGCATCGTGGGTTTCTTTCACATGATACAATCCAAGATTCGGGCATTACAGGGCACGCCGTTGTTTTTGATTGGGATATGAATTCG
>JBOFTD010000019.1:0-4121 GCA_051651885.1 Treponemataceae bacterium | reverse complement strand
AGCGCACGCTTACTAGGTGCAAGGGCGCACGCCTACTAGGTACAACACTGCTCGCTGCAAGCGCAGCCGATGTAAGGTGTTATGTGCAGCTTGTAAAGCTCAGCCTATGTAAGGCGTTATGCATAGCTTGTAAAGCTCAGCCCATGTAAGGTTTTCAATGCCAAAGCAAGTATGAGCAACAGCGCTCGCTGCAAGCGCACGCCTACTAGGTGCAAGGGCGCACGCCTACTAGGTGCAAGGGCGCACGCCTACTAGGACAAGGGCGCACGCTTACTAGATGCATAGTTAGCGTACGCTGCAAGCTCTCGCTTTACAAGTGCTCGAGTTTACCGTTCATCAGTAAATTACGAGTGTATACAAAGTATGGTACGAGTATTTAAGGCTAAAATAAATTAAAGAACTTACACAAATATTCAGCAAATGAGTTTCATAATATTCCGCCTTTTCTCCGTTATTCTTAAATCTATTCTCTTGCTTTATCAAGATCACAGGGAGGATAGGTGAGGTATTCCATTTTTACGTTGCGAAGTGCCATAAAAAATCGGTGCTTTTCGGCGGGAGTTTTGGCGAGCGTGCTTAGGCGGCTGCGTGCCTCTTTTCGCCCAGAATTGTCCTGATAGTCGCAGGTGCAAGTGGCGTTGATGAAATTATTTGCATTTCCGTGAGCGATGATGGTTTCAACGTCGGCAAAACACAGAGGGCGAATGATGGTGATGGGATATTTATCGTAGGTAAGTCGTGGTGGCATGGTGGAAAGCTCGCCTTTGTTAAGGGCGTTCATCAAAAGGGTTTCAAGGATGTCGTCAAGGTGATGGCCGAGTGCGATTTTATTAAAGCCGTTTGCCATGGCATATTCGTTCAGCTCGGTTCGTCTTTGCGTGGAGCACCACCAACAATTCATTTTGCGTCCTTCTTTGAGTCGCTCTAAAACCATAACAGGAATTTTGATTACGCTAATTCCCCATGAATCATAGAGTTTCTCGAGTTCTGGGCTTAACGGCGAGCCAATTTCGGTTGCAATATGGACGGCTGCAAAAGTGAAGTTTTCCGTGCCGCGTTTTTTGCGATATGAAAAATAATGCAACAAGGCGGTTGAGTCTTTACCGCCTGATGCCCCAATGAGAATATTGTCACCGTCTTCTATAAATTTGTAGTCGAAGACGGCTTTGTCAATCATTGAAAATAATTTTGAGTTTGACATTACTTTGCGTAATTTCGTTTAACTTTTTTTGTCGTTGTCATTTCAAGTGGCTCATCAAGGATTATCAGCTTTGAAATACGTGCGTACGGTTGTTGATTTTTATTCACTTCGTCAACAATTTTTTGAATTGCATTTTGAACAATATCGTGGGCATGAGGATCACCTCGCATTACGTTAAGGCGTTTGAGCAATTCATCGGCAGGATATACAAGAGCTGCAATTCCTTCTGCCTTTGTTGCTGCATCCATAAGATATCCTTCCACAGTGATTTGTTCAATGTCGGCAAAATGGAGCTGGAAGGCATTTTCAATTTCTTCAGGATAGACGTTTTTTCCGCCTTCGGTTACGATCATATTTTTTGCACGTCCACAAAGATACAAATAGCGTTCGCTGTCGAGCTTTCCTAAATCGCCTGTTTTAAGCCAGCCATCTTCGGTAAAGATTTCTTTTGTCTCGGCTGGCATATTGTAATAGCCTTGCATGACCATGGGCCCTTTTACCGCAACTTCGCCAATTCCTTTTTCGTCGGGATCAAGGATTTTCATTTCCATGTACGGATGAAAATAGCTTCCAACGCTTTCGATTTTAAAATGCTCAATGGGATTTAAGGCTATAATGGGCGATGTTTCTGTCAATCCATAGCCTTGCACAAAATCAATGCCGAGTGAATTGTATGTTTTGAAAACGCTTGCTGCAAGGGGGCCTCCACCTGAGATCATGACGCGAATGGAGTCGATGCTTGCCTTTGTCAAAATGGTTTTGAACAGTTTTTTGCCAGGGTTGATGCCGAGTATTTTTTTGATCATGTAGGATTTCCACAAAAGGAATTTGATTAGTCCATGAACGACGGCTCCTTTTTCTTTAACGCCGCGCATAATTCCTGCAAGCAATTTGTTAAAAAGCAAGGGAACGCCCAAAAGCATGGTGATTTTTCCTTCTTTTAATTCTTTTAGCATGCGAGTAACTGCCATGGTTTTGCCAAAAACAATTTCTGATCCAACTGAAAGCGCCATAATAAAAACAGCAAGCATTGTATAGGAGTGATGAATTGGCAACAGTGCATAAAAAACATCGGTTTCAAACAGGAGCATATTTGTTTGAGTTATTAAACAGTCTGAGACAAGATTTTTATGCGAAAGCATAACGCCTTTGGGGGTTCCCGTTGTGCCAGAGGTAAATAAAATGGCTGCGGTGTCATCTTCAGTTGCAGGATTTGGCGTAAAAGCTTCGCTTGTTTTTAGATTGTAAACATAGGTTTCTGGAATGCGTTTACAAAGCGAAAACAGTTCGTAGCCGTTTGATTTTTGCTTGAAGTCAGGATATTTTTCTTCGTCAACAAAAAAAAGCTTTGGCTTTGAGGCGTCGAGTAAAACGCTTATTTCTTTTTCGTGAAGTCCGTAATCGATGGGAACAATAATTGCTCCTGCAAAAAGTGTGGCTAAATAAACAGTTGCCCATTCACCTGAGTTTTTGCCTGTAACAGCAATTCTGTCACCTTTTTGAATTCCTTTTGAAAGCATCCATTGAGAAAGCGTTTGTATTCGCTGATAAACTTCTTTATAAGAAAGAGTTTCTTTTTCGGGGTCAAAATCGGTAAAACAGGAGCGATCAGGAAAACGCTCTTTTGTTATAGTAAATAATTCAGGTAAGGTTGGCCATTCGCCAGTAAAAACCTTGCCCTTCCATTCTTCTAAAAATGTCCATGGTAAATCTTTACGAATTTGTTTCATTCTTGCTCCTTATCTTTAATTTGCACTAGTATAAAGAAAAAATCTGTTTATATAAAGAGGATTGCGACACTTTTTTAGAAAAAAAGTTGCAAAAAAAAGGGATTTATTTAGGGTTGTTCGTCTCTTTCTATATCAAACCAGTGCTCAAAATCTATTTTTTCTTCTAAATTTTTTTCGATTTTATTCGGTAATAAATGAAAAAAATCAAGACTCGTGCGTTTTTCTAGTTCATCAATACTGACGGCAAAATATTCTAAAGGATCACTTGATTTTTCATTTGGCAAAATAAAAGCGATCATAATGATTGCTTGATTGATCGGATCTTTTGCACAAAGTACCTTATAGTAAAAATCGGGAACGGCAACTTCGTTTATTCCAATCGTTTCGTATTGAGGCTTTTCTAAGATGGGGCCTGTAATTACGTATACTGATTCAAAATTATGTGCCCACGTACGCACTTTTGCCTCAAGTTTTGCCCAAATTCCTCTATTAAATGCGGGATTTTGTGGGCTCATATTGCTCATAAAAAAAGTGTTGCTCATTGCTTCCTTGCTAAAGGAAAAATCTGCTGCTGGTGCTAAATGACCGCGATCGTAACCTGAACCACGATAATCGTCAAGGTCTGCAGAGCTAGAGGTGATGTTTGTATCGGGGCGAAAATCATCTGAGCGATTAACATTTTTTGTCAATTCATCTTTTGTGAGCTGATAGGCAACCCATTCAGGTTGCTCGTAGGATTCACGATAGCACAGGATAAAATCAGGAAAAATGCGTATTTCATGATCAGCTGCTTCTTCGCTCGGTTTTCCTTTTGTCGCTATGCAGTGCGGAATTTCAAATTGTGATAGCTCAGATCTCTCGTTTGCACAAGCAAATACACTTAATAAAAATAGCAAGGCTATAAAAAATCGTTGTCTAAAAAGAATAGTGATATGCATATTTTGATTTTATCATATTTTTTCATCTATGAATACTGCCATTTTTTTAGATCCTTTGTTTTTTCTGCTTTATAGAGGAGGTTATTTTTTAACCATTCTTCTTTTTGTAATTGTTAGGTTATTGACTAGCACCTAAAAAATAAATAAGGTGTAAGTAGATGAAATTCAGTAGATTAAGTACATATAAAGTCAATAAAATAGTTTTATGTTTTAGTGAGGATATTACCGCAACGGCTGCAGCAAAAATTGTGA
>JBOFTD010000018.1:0-43908 GCA_051651885.1 Treponemataceae bacterium | reverse complement strand
CTGTTCTTGATGATGTGTATGAAAAATTTAATAAAACCTGTCTTGCATTGCAAATTCCAATAGGAAAAGAAAGCAATTTTGAAGGAGTCATTGATCTTTTAACGATGAAGGAAATCCGCTTTGATGCACAAACAGAGGGAGAAAAACTTCTTATAAGCGATATTAGCGAGGCACTTCGTGAACAAGCTAAAATTTGGCGAGAAAAAATGATCGATACACTTTCTTCTTTTAGTGACGAAATTGCAGATCTTTTTTTGATGGAAGAAGATATTCCGCTTGGCTTGCTTAAACGTGAAATCCGCAAAGGAACGATAAATCAAAGCTTTATTCCATTTTTTTGTGGAGCGTCTCGACGAAATATGGGAGTGCAACCCCTCATCGATGCCGTTATCGATTTTCTTCCTGCACCAGATGAAGTACCAGAAACAATAGGATTTCACACAAAAAAAGAAGAAAATATACAAATTCCCTGTGCAGTTGAAGGGGCAACTCCGTTAGGCTTGGTTTTCAAAATTCAATATGATAAAGATGCAGGATCGCTGTGCTACGTAAGAATGTATTCAGGAAAAATTAAAACAGGCGATCAAGTTTTCAATGTGGGCAAAAAGAAAAAAGAGCGAGCAAATCGTATTTTGCGAATGCACGCAAATAAAAGCGAAGTTGTAGACAGTGTTAGTGCAGGCGATATTGTCGTTTTTGTGGGATTAAAATTTGCCCAAACAGGCGATACAATTGGCAGCGAAGGTGTGCCTATTTTGTTAGAAAATATGCACTTTCCCGAACCAGTTATTTCGGTGGCAATTGAACCAGAAACACTTTCTGACAGAGATAAGCTTAAAGAAACGCTCGAAATTCTTTCTAAGGAAGATCCGACTTTTTCAAGTCGCGAAGATTCAGAAACAGGGCAAGTCATCATTTCAGGGATGGGAGAATTGCACCTTGATGTACTTGCACGCCGAATGAAAGACGATTTTAAAGTTATCGCTCGAATTGGAGCTCCACAAGTTACCTACAGAGAGTCGATTTCACAAACAGCGGAATGTACAGAAACATTCTCTCGTGTATTAGGTGGCAAAGAAAACACCGCTCAGCTAACTATCAAAGTTGAAAATCATGCTAAAGAAGGCGGAAACCTTTATGTAAATGCTGCAAAAACACACGGAATCCCTGAAACTATTTTTGAAGCGATCAAAAATGGCATTGAAAATTCGTTTTTGTCAGGAATCCAGTTTGGCTACCCTTGCACAGACATACTCGTTACCCTCATCAGCCTAAAATATGACGAGCTAACTTCTACCCCCTTTGCTTTTGAAGCCTGCTCGGTTGCAGCCTTTGACAATGCATGCAGCAAAGCGAATCCACAATTATTGGAACCCGTAATGAAAGTCGACCTTTTGTCTCCAAAAGAATTTGTAGGCGATGTAATGAGCCAAATCACTCAACGAGGAGGACTTATTTCCAACCTTGAATCAAAACAATCCATTGAAATTATTCATGCACAAGCCCCGATGTCAAAAATGTTTGGCTTTTCAACAAGCCTTCGATCCGTAAGTCAAGGACGTGCAAGCTTTAGCATGGAATTTAGCCACTTTCAACCAAAAGTATAGATCTCTTTGTTTTATATTTTTGATTATTTTCAATCAATAAATTTACAATGTGCAAACATTGCGTTGCTAAACTAAAAGGCTTGCAACAATAAGAAAAAATTTGCTATAATGGAATTCAATTGTAAGAATTGAAATAAATTTGTAAGGAAATATACATTGATAACAGTAAGTGATGTAAGTGTAAAATTTGGGGATCGCCCTTTATTCAAAGATGTTAATTTAAAATTTACGCATGGGAATTGCTATGGAATAATTGGTGCAAATGGAGCGGGAAAGTCAACTTTTTTGAAAGTGCTTTCTGGTGAAATTGAGCATGATTCTGGCACTATTTCCATTGGCACTGGCGAGCGAATGGCTGTTCTTAAGCAGGATCACTTTGCCTTTGACGCCTACTCGGTAAAAGAGACGGTGCTTGTGGGTCATCCAAAACTCTATGAATGCCAAAAAGCAAAAGACGCAATTTACGAAAAAGAAGATTTTACCGAAGCCGATGGCATTAAAGCAAGCGAGCTTGAAGCAGAGTACGCAGATCTTGATGGCTGGGAGGCAGAAAATCAAATTGAAAAAATCCTTTCAGGCTTGGGCTTAGAAGAAGAATACCACGAGCGAATGATGAGTGAGTTGGATGAAAGTCAAAAAGTGCGTGTTCTTTTGGCACAGGCGATTTTTGGAAATCCTGAAATCCTTTTACTTGATGAGCCGACAAACGGTTTGGATTTGGAATCAATTGCGTGGCTTGAAGAGTTTTTAATCAATTTTCCAAACACCGTTATTGTGGTAAGCCATGACAGGCATTTTCTCAACTCTGTTTGTACGTGCATTTGCGATATTGACTATGGAAAAATTAATACTTTTAGTGGAAACTACGATTTTTGGTATCAAATGAGCAAAATTATGCAACGCCAGTCAAAAGATCAAGCAAAAAAACGTGAAGAAAAAATGAAGGACTTAAAAGAATTTATTTTACGGTTTTCTTCCAATGCGGCAAAAAGTAAGCAAGCGACAAGTCGTAAAAAAGTATACGACAAACTTGCCCTTGAAGAATTGCACGTTACGACAAGAAAGTTTCCGTATGTCAACTTTAAGCCCGACCGTGATATTGGCAATAATATTTTGCGTGTTGAGAACATTAATTTTACCAACGAAGGCATCGCTTTATTGAAAGATTTTACACTGACGGTCAACAAAAATGAAAAAATTGCCTTTGTTGGAATTGAGCATAAGGCAAAAAGTGCATTTTTCGATATCATTACTGATAACCTAAAAGCTGACTCAGGCGATATTTACTGGGGACAAACAATTACCACATCCTATTTGGGAATTGACAACTCCGCCTTTTTTGACACTGATTTACACATAACTGATTGGCTTCGACAGTTTTCTGCAGAGCAAGATGAAGCGTATATTCGTGGCTTTTTGGGACGAATGCTTTTTTCAGGCGATGATTCTTTGAAGCCTGTTAAAGTCCTCTCTGGTGGAGAAAAAGTTCGCTGTATGCTTTCAAAAATGATGCTTACGGGAGCAAATGTTTTAATCATGGATGAGCCAACAAATCACCTTGACTTGGAAGCAATTGAGAGTTTAAATAAGGCACTCATTGATTTCCCAGGAATTGTGCTTTTTAACAGCCATGACCATGAATTTATTTCATCGATTGCAAACCGCATTATTGAAATTACCCCGAACGGCGTTATTGATCGCATGATGGATTTTGACGATTACCTAAAAGACGAGCAAGTTAAATCGGTTAGAAATGACATGTATAAAGGAATTTCTAAAAACGTCCGCTTCTAAAAGTGATTTTTTAGTGAATACTGATTTTGACAAAACTTGTATGAATAATGTATCAAAAATAACGTTGGATAATGAAACGATTCATTCTGAGCTTAAAACTATTTGTAACTCAGAAATTCATCAAGTCATTTTGTCAAAGCCCGTGCATTCACAGAATAATCAGTTTGAAAAAATAAAAATTTCTTCGCTAAAAGAAAAATTTTTTGTAGAATCTTTTAGCAAAACACAAGTTTTTCATCAACATCTTTCAAAAAGTGAGCTCCATCAGTTTTTAGAAAAAAATATTGGCATTCATTTTAAGTCGAGTATCATAAAAACGAATAAAACTGAGTGGTTTTTTTTAACCAATAAAAAAGGTCTTACAAGAATCATGAAAAAAAAGGTGATCGAGGTCGCTTGTACGAAGGAAAACAATCACAATCGAACAAAAAATTATTTGCTCCCTGAGGGGAATGCGATTCCTTTTTTTGTTGAACTTGGCGTTATGAATAAAGAGGGCAAAGTCCTTGCAAAGCAAAGTGATAAGTTTCGCCAAATTAATCGCTTTTTAGAATATCTTAACGATATTTTGCCACAAATCCTTTTGAATAATCAAAAAAATGAACTCAGCATAATTGATTTTGGTTGTGGAAAATCTTATTTGACCTTTGCCGTGTATCATTTTTTGACTGAGGTAAAAAATCTTTCTGTAAAAATTATCGGGCTTGACCTTAAAAAAGATGTGATTGAAAATTGCAATCAGCTTGCAAAAAAATGCAATTACAAAAATCTTACGTTTATTCATCAGGATATTAATGATTTTGAACTTAATTGCTCCTACGATTTGATGATTTGCTTACATGCGTGCAATACGGCAACCGATTTTGCCCTTGCAAAGGCGATCAAGAATAATATTTTTGCCATTCTTGCCGTTCCGTGCTGTCAAAGTGAAATCAATCAACAATTAAGCAAAAAATCCGTAAGTACTGATTTGCAAGGATTTATAAAGCATGGAATTATTAAAGAGCGATTTGCAAGCCTTGCAACAGATATTTTACGATCAGAGCTATTAGAAACGTTTGGCTACACGGTGCAAATTATGGAGTTTATCGACATGAGCCACACGCCAAAAAATCTGCTCATTCGTGCTATTAAAACGCATGCAAAACCGCATTCAAGTGAAGAAAAAAATCATCTTTTAAACTACACTGACGTTTACAAAAATATATGCCAAAAGCTTGGAGTAAAACCTATGCTTGAAAATCTGCTGAGCTGAACAAGGAAGGATTATGAAACTGCCACAAGGAAAAATTGCGCCCAAAATTATTGCTATCGATTTGGATGACACGCTTTTAAAAGAAGACTTGAGTATTTCTGAATACACCGTTGACGTGATTCAAAAAGCCCTAAAAAAGGAGATTTACATAGTGCTTTGCTCTGGGCGAACGGACAACGCTATTCTTCCTTTTATTCGCCAGCTTGAAAGTGCCGCAAGTCCCTTTGGCCGTTACATGATTAGCCAAAACGGCAGCTCCATTTTTGATCTTCACAAACGAATGCCTTTGTATTCACGCACAGTTGACCCTGATGTAATAGTTCATGCGTACAAAGAATCTTCAAAGCGGGGAATTTCGTGTGAATGTTATGATGAATCAACAATTTACGCACCATTTATGAGCAAGTGGATTGAGCGGGATGTTTTGCTCAGCGGACTTAAATTAAAAATTATTGCTGATTTTGAAACTCATTTGCGTAAAGGCCAGCCAAAACTTGTTATTTCTGGCGATCCTGAAGAGCTTTTGAAATTGCAAGTGCAGTTAAAAGCCGATTTTGGAGACAAGGCCGTTGTTTTTACGAGCAAACCGTACTTTTTGGAAATTATGCCAAAAGAAACGGGCAAGGGAGAGGCTCTCAAATATTTGGCAGAAACAATTCTTTCATTGCCACAAGAGACAACTATGTGCTTTGGCGATGGTATGAACGACGAATCTATGATTACTTACGCACACTTTAGCACCGCGATGAGTAATGGACTTGACCACATTAAAAATATTGCTCGCTTTGTCAGTGAAAAATCCCACAATGACGACGGCGTTGCACACTTTATTGAAAAATATTGCTTGTAGGTAGAAATTTATAGCTGTATTGCTAATACAGCTATCTCCTAGTACTTTATCTAGTAAGTCTAATCATCATCAAAATCATCATCAAAATCATCATCAAAATCATCATTATCAGCTTCTTCATAATAAGGAGCTAAAAAATTTACTATGGCTTCTTTTTTATTGCTGTGTGCGTAATCAATAGCTGTTAATCCATTTTTATCCTTTTTATAAGGATCAGCCCCTTTTGATAAAAGGAATTCTACAATAGGCAAATGACCTTCATAAGAAGCATCTAGTAAGGCTGAACATCCATTTTTGCCTGCTTGATTAATATCAGCACCTGCTTCTATGAGATTTTTTACAACATGCAAATTTCCTTCCATAGCAGCAACTATGAGGGCTGTCAATCCATTATTATCTGTTTCATTAACATCGACACCTGCTTCTAACAAAAGTTTTATCTTAGATAAATTTCCTTCCCCTACACATTCCATTAAAATAGTAAATCCATTTTCATACTTTCCAGCTCCTGCTTCTAGCAAAAGTTTTGTCACACCAACATTTTTATTTTGAAGAGCTATCTGTAATGCATCATTATTTTTCTCATCTTCAAGGTTAATATCTGCACCTGCTTCTATGAGAATTTTAACAATAGATGAGTTTTCTTGCATGGTCGCCAATATTAAAGCAGTATCTCCTGCTTTATCTTGGGAGTCAATATCAGCACCTGCTTTTATGAGATATTTAACAATAGATAAGTGTCCCTGCACAATTGCCCATATTAAAGCTGTAAATCCATTTTCATCTTGATGATTAATATCCGCACCTGCTTCTATGAGAACTGTAACAACAGATAAATGTCCCTCCATAATTGCTGGCCATAAAGCGGTAGATCCCTTTTTATCTATTTCATTAACATCGGCACCTGCTTCTAGTAAAAGTTTTATCTCAGGTAAATGCCCGCTGTAAGCACAGGCCATTAAAGTGGTAAATCCATTTTCATACTTTCCAGCCCCTGCACGCAATAATACTGCAATTGCATCTGTATTTTCATTCTCTAATGCTACACCTAAAGAATCATAGCCATCTTCATTTGTAGCATAAATATTAGCACCTTGTTGTATTGCTTCTTTAATCTGATTAATATCATTAGCTTCTATTGCATTAAAAAGTTTTGTTGTGCTCTCTTTAAGAACTTTATGGGTATTTTTTAACTCCTCAAATAGTGAGTCTATTTCTTCTATTCGTGTTGAAAGAGTTTTGCTTAGGTCTTTTGCTCTATCAGCACAAGTTGCTGTAAAATATTTATGATATTTTTTTATCATTGCAGAGTCATCTTCTTCAAGAATATCTTTAATTTTTTTTAGCTCATCCAAAGCTTCTTCAATATTTTGTAAGTGAGCTATACCAATTTCTTTTATAACCTGAAAGTCATTAACATACTCTTTTAGTTTTCTCATACTTGTATTTACTTGTTCAGTCTGCATAAAGAATCCTTTATTAATTAATATATTTTATGTTTTTATTTGAAATACCTTTCTTTGACTGGATAAAATCAGAGTTAATAATACTTAGTTGTTTATTATATGATTCCATTATTTCTTTTTGTTTATGTGTAATTTCTTTAATTGTATTTTCTTTTTCAAAAATTTGTTTAGTGCAATCAGCCAATTGCACATCTGGAGGATTTTCGAGCATTCGAAGTCTTCTTTTTTCTTGTTCTAAAAGTTCTTTTTGAGTTTGCGTTTTATCAAGAAGAGAGAAGTAAAACTGAGTGAATGTATTTTTATAATCATTAAGCATTTCTAATTTTTTTATTGTAATTTTTTCCTGTGCATTGATGAAAGCCTTCATTTGCTCGGCTTTAATAGCTAATAACTTCATACGCTCAATATGATCATGCTCTTTGTCTTTCATTCTTTCAAGGTGAGCTTGTTCGTTTAAGCGATTTTCACTTGCAAGCTGAGCCATTCGCTGTTCATGGTAACGATTTTCCTTTTTATCTTCATATTCATATTCAGCAATTTGTGCCTTTAGAGAATAATCATAATTGTTTTGTTGTCTTCGTGTGTCAGATTCAAAAAACTGTAAAAGCAACCCACCAGCAGCTGCAAATAAGGCAAGCCCATCATCAGTACTATTACGAGTTTGTAACTCTTTTCCCATCAAAATCCTCCTTTTTAATTTATAGCTTTTTTGTATATATTTGTCAATTCTGTTATTGTCACTTATAAAAAAGATTTAAAGCGTAGCAATGCCTTCTTTTTCGTTATCGTGTGCAAGGTCAAAGGCTGTTAATCCATTTGAATTTTGGTAATGCGGATTAGCTCCGTTAGCTAAAAGAAATTCTGCGACATGTAAGCGTCTATTATACGAAGCCCACATGAGGGCTGTCTCTCCGTTTTCATCTTGGTGATTAATAGTAGCACCTTTATCGATAAGCAACGTTACAATATAGGAATGACCGTTCATGGCGGCAAACATTAAAGGGCTAGCTCCATTTTCATTGGGAAGGTTTACATTAGCACCTGCCTCAATGAGTAGATTCGCTAGATCGAAATCACCTTTTATGGAAGCAATTATTAAGGCTGTTTCTCCCTCAATATTTTGCTGATTTGCATCAACTCCCTTGGTTAGGAGATACCAGACATTTGATAAATTTCCACGATAAGCCTCTTCTAGTAATTCACTGTCGCCAATTTCATTTTGAGGGCTGTAATTTGTTGGAGTTATGTAATTGCTCATAAAAATCCTTTAAGTAGTTTGTTGCTAAAGCTTATGCAGTTTTTCTATATTTGTCAATTAAAAAAGTTTGTTTGTCAAAAATTTGATTTTACTCAATATTCTATTATTGTAGCGATGTTTTCCAGTGCGTAATTTTTTGCAGTGCCTCAAGCGGAGTAAGATTATTCACATCAAGAGAGAGGATTTCATTAATCAGTAAATCTTCATTGCTAAAAAGATCCAAGGTTTCGCTTTTTTGCATTTCCAATATTTGCTGTGGAACTGGCATTTTTTGTTGATAAGTTTGCTTCTGAATTATTTGTAAAAGCTCATTTGCACGTTGGACAACATTATGCGGAAGGCCTGCAAGTTTTGCAACATGAATTCCATACGAATTTTCACTTGCTCCTACTTTCACTCGTTTTAAAAAAGTAATGACATCATTTTCTTCAAAAACTTCAAAACATAAAAGTTGCATGTTATCATGAACAAGCCGAGTTAATTCATGATAATGCGTGGCAAATAGCGTTTTAACGCCAATACAATTCAAAATATATTCAGAAATTGCCCATGCAATCGAAAGCCCGTCCTCCGTTGACGTGCCCCGCCCTACTTCATCCATAATAACAAGGCTTTGCCGAGATGCTTTTCGCAAAATATGAGCGGTTTCACTCATTTCAATCAAAAAAGTTGACTCACCGCGAGCAAGATTATCAGATGCCCCAACGCGACAAAAAATACGATCAACAATGCTAATGACCGCCTTTGTTGCAGGCACATACGAGCCCATTTGCGCAAGCAAAACAATCAATGCTGTTTGACGCAAATAAGTACTTTTGCCTGCCATATTTGGCCCAGTTATTAATGCAAACGGCTGCTCGGCAAGAATTAAATCATTTGGAACAAATTCTCCCGAAGGTAAATGAAATTCAACCACAGGGTGTCGGCCTTGATAAATTTCAAGAGAATCGTCCGTTGTCATTTGAGGAAGAGTCCAGCTATATGTTTGGGCACAAAAAGCAAAATTTGAAATAACATCGAGCTCTGCGATTTCATGCGAGACAGAAAAAAGATACGCAATGTGAGTTTGTAACTGTTCACGAATTGCTAAAAAAAGGCGTCGCTCTTCATCAATAATTTTTTCACTCGCACTTAAAAGTTCTTGCTCCAGCTCTATGAGCCGATCAGTCGTAAAACGATCTCCATTCATCATGGAACGACGACGAATAAAGTGTTCCGGAACGGCATCGAGGTTGCCTTTGCTCACTTCCATATAGTAACCGTTTATTCGATTACATCGGACTTTTAGATTTTGAATGCCTGTTTTTTCCTTTTCTTGAGCAAGATAATCATCCAAAATACTTGAAAAATTATTTTGGACATCATGCAAGTGATCAAGATAGTCAGAATATCCTCTTTTGATTAAAGCACCTTCATTCAAAGCATTAGCAGGACTATCAAGAATCGCATTTTCAATTAATGAAACAATTTCTGTAGCCGCATCAAGGGAAATACGACAAAAATCACGCTCAAGTGTAAAAAAACTTCGCACGGTAATAAAAGCTTTAAGACTTTCTTTGAGTGCATTCAAATCGCGCGCAATAGCCCGATCCATAGCAATTCGACTCGAAATTCGTTCAATGTCAGAAATGCCCAAAAGGTTTTTTCGTACCATCTCGAGGAGTTTGCGGTCGTTGAAAAATTCACTCACCTGAGTGTGTCTATGTTCTATCGCCTTTTTATCAGTCAGCGGAGCAGAAAGCCACGAGCGTAACAAGCGATTTCCCATCGGTGTGATTGTTTTTGCAAGCACTTCAAACAAGGTGTATTGTGACGATCCGTCGCGAAGGTTGGTTAAAATCTCTAAATTTTTTCGAGAAGATTCATCGAAAATAATATATTTTGAATCAATGAAGCGAGAAATACTTGTAATATGAGACAACGTTGAACCAAGATTTTTAGAAACATAATCAATCAAAAATCCTGCAGAAGCAATCTCGGGAGAAGTTTCTAACAATTCGAAGCTTTTTAAATTAAGTGTTTTAAATTGCTGTAAAAGGCGTTTGTATGACAATTCTTGGCTAAAATGCCAATTTTGGTAGAACGAAACAATCATTGATGGATAAGTTTCTTGTAAGCGAGTAAGCCATGTTTCTTTTTCCAAGTCTTGCGAAACAAGTAATTCTTTTGGCATAAGTCGTGAAATTTCTTTTGTTGCATGATCATTTAAATCATTTTTATGCCATGATGAAGTAAAAAAATCGGCTGTGCTTACATCAAGATATGAAAATGAAATAAAATCTTTATTACGTGCATCAAGATTCGTACACAAGCAAGCAATAAAATTGTGAGTTCCATTTTCAAGATAATCGTCTTCGACCGTTGAGCCGGGTGTGATAACTTCAACAACTTTGCGCTCGGTTAATCCTTTGCCCGTTGGAGTGCCGACTTGTTCACAAATGGCAATTTTTTTACCGTGTTTTAAAAGCCGCGAAATATAAATTTTTGCCGCATGATGAGGAACTCCGCACATGGGATCGCCTCCACGGTGTGTAAGCGTTAATTGTAAAAGCCGCGAAACTTCCAGAGCATCAGTGTTAAACATTTCATAAAAATCCCCGAGCCGAAAAAATAATACCGCATCTTGATGGGCAGCCTTAATTTTTTGATATTGCACCATCAAAGGAGTAAGAGACTTTGGAGAATCTTTTTTTTCATTTTGCTCAGAAACGACTTTCACGCTCGTATTATAGCGAGTATAAGGAGAAAAAACAAGTATTTGTTTATTAAGTAAAAATATGCTGCGTTAGCTGGTGAAGCGATATCCTTTTGTGCGAAGCAAAAAAGATTCAAGCGAAAGCAGCGACTTTTTCAATAGTACTATTGAAAAAGAAACGCCCGAACGATGTCATTCTTCATTTTAGAAGTCTTGATTGAGTTTAAACAATGTGATACGTTTGAAGTATGAAAAACTTGTTTTTTATTGCTGTTTTAATTGCGTTGGTAACTTCTTGTTCACGCAATTTGGGCTACAGTGTTGTTTTATGGTCAATTCCAGAGCGAAATATTTATGATGGAGATATTGTACAGGTTCATATAAAGTCAAATATCAACAAGGTTTACGTTGTTAATACAATGGACAACAAGGAAAAATTTGAAATTCCGCAATGGCAAATTTCAACGCCAGCATCAAAACACAAAACACAAGAAACTGTCAAGCAAATGGAAGAATATCGCCATATTTATGCACGCACGAAGCTCGATGGCCTTCCAGTACGCTTTGAAGCCGTAAATACTTCGCGCCAAGTGTATCGTCTTCGCAAAAACGAGATGATAAAAATTATCAAAAAAGGGGAGCATGAAACTATCACGTCTGGAAGGCGAACTTTTGATGGAAATTGGTTTCGTATTTTAACAAATGAGGGCGCGACTGGCTGGTGTTTTTCATACAACCTCGATCTTTTTGACGAAACAAAAGAGCAGCTTGCGGTACAAGAATCACTTTCGCAAGATGAAATAGGGCTTGAGCTTTTTGATAAAACATGGGTGCCCGACTTTTATCAATCAATGATTACTAATAATCGTATTGATTTAACAGAGCTGAAAAAAAACTATTCTTTTGATATGGGAATTACAACAAAAACAGTAAAACTTACCACAAAAGATATCGTATTATCGTATCCGTATGAGGGATTTGAAGAAATACAAAAAGATATTTATACTTTGAAAGGAACGCCTCTTACGGTTATGGTACGAGGAGAAAATACTATTTCCGTGCAATATGTTGATGAAAAAGGAATGCCAATCGCATTTACCTTTGTCAATCCAACAGAGTCCATTGATAAAGTAATTACTAATGAGCAAAATCGCCGTAATGAACTGTATGCCAGAATTTTAAACGCAGGAAATTATTTTATTAGCACGAATTATGGAGATTTGCAATTTTTTGGCGATAAAACTTTTCTGTGGGAAGGCTACTCAGCACTTATCCCTACTTTAATTCCAAAAACGGCATTGGGAAAAGGTAGAGTTGACTTTAAACTCCATTTGCAGGATAATCTTGCAAATACTTATGATGGCGTAATCACTTTTGAGTTTGACAACGCCGACAAGGATGTTCATTTTTTATACAGAATTGAACAACATGGAATCCGACTTGAAAGCATTGATGGCTCGACCGTTCGCAATAATATTATTGTTGATAAAAATATTTCAAGCCTCGTTATCTTTTTTGAAAATGTAAATTAGAATCTTCTTTGTTCTGAGAAGGCAGCCTTATTACAATTTTAAATGATCGATTTGTTCTAAAAAAAGACGCGGAGAATTTTGATAATAAAAAATGCCTTTCACAAATAAAGGCTTTACTCTCCAAATACAGAAAAAAGTACAAAGAAAAACTTCCTCTTCTTAAAGAGGAAGTCATTTATGCGTAACTATGAATACTTGGCATAAATATATTTACACCAATATAAGTAATAATAACGCAGGAAAAGCCAATAATTGCGAAAAGTGCAGCGGGTTTTCCTTCCCAGCCACGCGATAATCGCACATGCAAATAAAGGGCGTAAATAATCCATGTTACCAAAGACCATGTTTCTTTGGGATCCCACGACCAATAGCGTCCCCACGCACGCTCTGCCCAAATTGCCCCAGTGACAATAACGAGTGTCAAAAATAAAAACCCCAAAGCAACAGTTCGATACGTAATTAAATCAATTTTGTCTAAACTCGGAATATTTTTTTTGTTAAACTCAGAATCCGCCATTTTACTACGGATCAGATATAAAATAGAGGTCGCAAAGGAAACACCAAATGCTCCATACGAAATAATTGCTGTTGATACATGGAAACTTAACCAATTGCTTTGCAAGGCTGGCATTAATTCGCGAATAGCTTTATTTTGCATCGAGGCATACCCAATAATCAAAAAAACAATAGGAGAAACAAAGGTTCCAAGTGCCTTAAATTTATAGAGCCGCTCAAAAATAAAAAAGCATAAAACAATTCCCCAAGCAAAAGACGTTGCAAATTCATACTGATTTGTCAATGGTAATCGCTTTGCAGCAATAGATCGAAAAATAATTGCCATGGTTTGAATAAAAAACGCTGAAAAAATAATTGAATATGCAATTCGTCCTAAAAATTCTTTTTTGATAACAAAAAATAAAAAATATGCAACCGTCGCTACAAAATACAAAACAACGCTTGCCCAAAAAAAGTTCAACTCCAAAACAGTAAAATCCATATTTATTTACTCCACCTTAGGATTATTTAATTGTATAATTTTTTCTACGCGATCGGCAAACATTTTTTTGTGTTTTGCACAGCGGCCGTAAATTCGTGCACAATCAGTGCCAATAACCAAAACGCATTGTGTCAAATTTAAATAAAAAGTAATAAACAGTGAAAAAATAACTAAAAAACTTCCAAATGCCGTCACCAAAATTGAAGGATCTTTTCTAATCTGCAAAAGAGTATATTGCTGCGGATTAGAAAGTTGCACCTTGTAATTATCAAGCGTAATATCTTCATCCATTCCAACATAATTCATATCAAGCATTTTTTGTTCATAATAAACAGCAAATTGCGTTTTAGGATTTATCAAAAGAGGCGTTTTTGATGTTGGCCCATGATCATGACCGTCATCATAAAAATCAGGAAAAAACTTAAAAAAAGCAAACGTTATCGGAATACTATCGAACTCAAAAGTATCCCCCATATAAACAGTTTTATGCTGAACCAGCTCATCTTTATACCAAACTTTCACGTCATTTGCCCAGCCAGTCGAGTTTTGATAAATGGTGTAGCCAAAAATATCGAGAGGGTGATTTACCATCGATTGCCCAGAAATCGTTACATTTGTCTCCCTATTTTCAACAGTCAAATCAGAAATATATTGATTAACCGTAAAATCACTTCGTAACTGAATATCAAATTTATCAATCGTGATTTTCAACGGCGTTTTTGCAACATCAAGCGTCATTCCTTGCACGCCGTACACAATTGACTCAATCGAATAAAGCGTTCCGTACATAAACCCGACAATCAAAATTAACATCCCACAATGACAAAGCCACGCACCCCATACAGAAATTTTATTTTTTTCTGCATACATATAATTTTCTTTTTGTAGGATTTTTTTACATTTAAGCTTTGCAAAAAAAGAATCTTTCTGATTAAGAGGAATTTCGCCAAGAAAAAATTGATCATTTAAAGCAATCGTTTCAGGTTCAAAAGGCTTTCGAAATTGTTTGTAAATATGCGGAAAACGAATAATATTGCATAAAACTAAATTAAAACAAAGCAAAATCACCAGAGAAGCAAACCACCAACTCGTAAATGCTTTATCAAGCTGACAAAACATAATCAGAGTAGCAGCAAGCGGCGAATAGTTTTTCTGATAGTACGTTGGCGTATTTCCTTGAGGAATAAAACTAACAAGAGTGCAAACAAGACAAATCACGATAAGAAGAGCAATTGCAAACTGCATTGAATGAAAAAGTTTTAATATTTTTTTTATGGATTTGATTTTCACAATAAGTGTACTTAAAACAAAAAGCCCACAAGAAAGCGAGCTTCTTGAAAATTATGCTATAAAAGAAGTAACGCTTGTTCTGCTAAGTCATTTGCCTTGTCGAGGCAATAATGCGTAAGCTTGGAGTTATGAGCACCTTCTGAGTTTTCAACAAAAACAAAATCCCAGTAAAATTGTGCCGTCCGATTAAGAGTACGAATTTCATCAAGCTCATTTTCAGGAAGAGCATTTTCACTCACCGCAATTGCAAGTCGATTCGTTAAGTCCTCAAGCTTATAGCCCACAGAAAAAGTTTTTTCTTCGGCCTTTTCTTGAATTACCATAACAAATCCTTTTAAGTCTTTGTGGCATTGAGAGCAATTATTTGCAATCAACTCAGGATTATCAAGCGGGCTTGTCCATTTATGTGAAGTAATTTTCTTTCCATTCACTGTTTTTTCACCCATGTGACATGTTGCACACGTATACATATCCTTGTGAGGAGAGCCTTCGCTCAAAAAAGTTTCCATTTCTGGATGCTGTACTTTGATTTGACGTGTCTTTGTACGAGGATTTGTATAATCAGAAAAATCCCGATCATTGTAAAAGGCTAAAATATTATCAGGATGCATTTGGGCAATGTTTTTATACGGAAGCACAACTTCGCGTGTTTCTGGATCAAAATAGTATTCAACATGGCATTGTCCGCAAGTTAAAATAGCCTTGTGCACCGAAGCAAAATCTTCACCCAATGCAGTAGCTGTATACTGGTGAGTTACTTCAAGCACAGAAACATCGTTGCCATGACAATTATAGCAAGAAACATTTTCTGTCATTTTTGCCATAGTTTCATTAAAATCATATTTATACGCTTGAACACCATCACGATTTACCAATGCTGTGTAGTCGGGAGTTTTGCAAGTCAAACAATTTGCAAGCGGATGAGGGCGCCCAGATGCCTGTAAATCTTCAAGTGAATAATTATGCCCGCGAGCAGTCTTGTAATATTTATCAAACGCCATGCCTTCATATAAAACACCAATCATCGGATATTCTTCAATATGCTCAAAAGCAATGCTATTTTCTTTATTCGACATGTAGGATTCATAAATTTCTGGATGGATGGATTTCCACATGTCCGCAGTAACAACACCATTTTCATTTGGCTCTGGCAATGACAGTGTTTTTTGGCAATTTACTGCAATAATAACTGCTACAAATACAATGACAGGAACAAGAATAAATTCTAAACGCTTTCTCATACTTCAATCCTTTTCTCTTATAAGATAGTTGAAAATAATATTTATTGTTTTTTATTAAGACAAAAAAATAGATCCCAAAAATCGGGAACGTTAACAAAACGATGTATTTTTTTCAAAAACAATATCCATAATTATAGAAAAACATTTTTTTTTGTCAAGAACTACACTAAATTAACACAAAGCATTTTTCTTTTTGACAGATTCTCTTTGCCCTAAAATTTTCTCTTGACGCGGTTTTTATAAAATGATAGGATGAGCGTTAGAAAACTTAATTTTATTTACAGGAGATTCAATGTCAGGACATAGTAAGTGGGCAACAATTAAGCACGCAAAAGGTGCAGCTGATGCCAAAAGAGGACAACTTTTTACAAAATTTATTAAGGAAATTTCAATTTCTGCAAAAATGGGTGGAGGAAATCCTGATTCAAATCCTCGCTTGCGTACAGCGATTCTTAAAGCTCGTGCAGCAAACATGCCTAAAGATAATATTGAGCGTGCAATCAAAAAAGGAACAGGCGAGCTTGGTGCTGCTGTTTTTGAAGAATTAGTTTATGAAGGTTATGGACCCGGTGGCGTTGCCGTTTTAGTTGAAGTTTTAACAGATAACAAAAATCGTGCTGCCGGCAATGTAAGAAATATTTTTAATAAAACGGGCGGAAATATGGGCGTTTCAGGCTCAGTTGCTCGTCTTTTTACTCGACAAGGTGTTATTGAATACGATGGCGAAACCGTAAGCGAAGATGAAATTATGGAAGTTGCCCTTGAAAATGGAGCAGAAGACGTTGTTGCAGAAGACGGAATTATCACCGTAAAAACTGATCCCTCAGAGTTTGCAACATGCTTAGAGGCCTTGCAAGACAAGGGTTTTGAATCTCTTTCTGCAGGTGTTTCGATGGTTCCTGCAACGTATCAAGCCCTTGATGCTGAAATGGCAAAAAAATGTGACAAATTAACTGATAAACTTGAAGCTGATGATGATGTTCAAAATGTTTACACAAACGTTGAATATCCTGAAGGATATACTGGCGAATAATGCCGAATTCTTTTGTGGTGCTGCCTGGTTCTTCGAGCAATACGAATCAATCAAGTGCCACCACTAAAACAAAAAAAATCCGCCGTGTATTGGGCATTGACCCTGGCCTTGCATCCACAGGCTGGGGCGTTATTGATTATATTGACAACCGCTATCGCCACATAGCACACGGCACCATTGAAACAAAATCAAAAACACCGCATGAAATCCGCCTTTTAGAAATTTACAACACTATTTCATCCGTCATTGCAAAGTTTTCCCCCACTGAGGCTGGAATGGAGGCCTTGTATTTTGCAAAAAACGTAACGAGTGCCTTGCCTGTTGCAGAATCTCGTGGCGTTGTTTTGCTCTGTCTTGCTCAAAATGCACTTTCCGTTTGCGAATATTCGCCACTATCAATTAAGCAAGCTGTCGTAGGCTCTGCGAAAGCCGAAAAGTCCCATGTGCAGCACTATGTTAAGCTTTTGCTGGGACTCTCTGAAATTCCTCGCCCAGATCATGCAGCTGACGCACTCGCTGCCGCAATCACTAAAATTCATAATACTATGACGCTGAAATAGTAAAAAATGTGACAAATTAATTGACAAACTTGAAGTCGACGACGATCTTCAAAACGTATCCACAAATTATGAGCTTTGTTCAAAATAATATATAAACGCCCTTGTCGATTTAAAGTTGATCAGTTTTTTCTCCCATTGATTATTTTTTTTTAAAATGATACAGTGTATTCATGATTTCAGGTTTGTTATTTTTAGCGGTCTTAGTTTTTTTAAGTGCCATTTTTTCGATGGCAGAGATGTCTCTCGCTGCAGCTCGCAAAATAAAATTACAAATCCTCGTAGAAGAGAATAATAAAGATGCTGCAAAAATCCTTAAATTACAAGAAAGACCCGGTCGCTTTTTTACTGCAATTCAAATTGTGGTAAATATTGTTGCAATTCTTGCAGGACTCATCAGCGATAAGGCATTTAATAAACCCTTAGTAAAATTTTTTCAGCTTGATTTTTTTCAAACACTGGGTTTTGCACCGCACGCAGAAAAACTTTCTGCAATTGCCTCTTTTCTATTGGTAACCGCTATTATTATCGAGTTTGCCGATTTAATTCCCAAACGTATCGCGATGATTTATCCTGAAAAAATAGCGTTAGTGCTTGTTACACCCATGATTTTTCTGGTGAAAATTTTTTCTCCTCTCATTTTACTTTTTGATGGAATGGCAAATTGCATTCTTAAAATTTTTCGAGTCCCCTTAAAGCGTAGTGAAAACATGACTTATGAGGAAATTGTTGCAGTTATGGATGCAGGTGCTGAAGCCGGAATTGTAGACAAAAAAGAACACCACTTGATTGAAAATGTTTTTGAACTTGAAACTCGCTGGGTAACTTCGGCGATGACATTGCGAGACGATATTACCTATTTTACCGTGCAAGATAACGAAAAAACAATCCGCGACAAAATTGCAAAAAATCCGCACTCAAAGTATCTTCTTTGCGAAAAAAGGCTTGATTCAATACTCGGCTACGTCGACGCAAAAGATATTTTGACCGATATCATGAAAAATGAAGAAAAAAACTGCTTATCCAATATCGAAAGTATTTGCAATAAAAGCATGCTCATCGTTCCAAACACGCTCACGCTTTCAGAAGTTTTAGATAAATTTAACGAAAAATGCGAAGATTTTGCCATCATTTTGAATGAATACGCTCATGTGGTAGGAATTATTACGCTCAGTGATGTTATGACGACTCTTTTAGGTGATGTTGTCGCTCCTTTACAAGACGATTTAATTATCAAGCGATCAGAAACTTCGTGGCTTATTGATGGCACGACTCCTATCGAAGATGTAGCTAAAGTCCTTAAAATCAATGAATTCCCCGAAGCCGATTCTTATGAAACGCTTGCAGGGTTTTTAATGCTCATGCTCAAAGCAATTCCAAAAAAAGCGGCAACCGTTGAGTTTGCAGGATTTCAATTTGAAGTAATGGATGTTGATAATTATAAAATCGATCAAGTTTTAGTCAATTTTATTGGAAAGTTGCCTGCAGATGAGAATGAAAAACACCTATAAAAGAAATCAAAAATGGATTTAGAGCTTTTACAGTTTCGATCAAAAATAATACAAAACATTCGCACTTTTTTTATAGAAAAAAACTATCTTGAACTCGACACTCCTCTTTTAAGTCCCTATCTCATTCCCGAAACGTGCCTCGAAATTTTTAAAACTGACTACGTTTTTCCATGGAAAGATAAAACACAAGAGCTTTATTTACTCCCGTCTCCCGAATATTATATAAAAAAAATTATTGCACAACATAAAGTATCCGTTTTTCAACTCGGAAAATGCTTTAGAAATTGTGAATCGATTGGAAGGTTGCATAATCCTGAGTTTTCGATGCTTGAATATTACACGATGAATGCAAATTATCATGACTCGCTTGCCCTTACCGAAAATCTCATTGAAAATCTTTTGCCGCGGGTAAATTACGAGGAACAAGATTTTTATGAAAACCTTCGCCCACCCTTTGTACAAATGACTATGAACGAAGCCTTTCACAAAGTTACGGGCAAGGCTCTTGATGATCTTCAAGAAATTGCACCGCTACAAAATTTAGCAAAAAATATGAATTTATCCTTTAATGAAACTTATCAATGGGATGATTTATACGAGCTGATTTTTGTTCATGCCGTTGAACCACAACTATCAAAACTTGCAAACGGCAAGCCCCTCTTTTTGCTGGATTACCCACGCCAAGTTTCGTGCCTTGCTCAAAATAAAAATGCTTTTTACAAGGAACGCTGGGAACTGTATATTAATGGGATTGAACTTGCAAATTGTTACTCCGAAGAGACAAATGCCCAAAATGTAAAGGCTTACTTTGAAAAAGAGGGAGCAGAAAAAAATAAAACGGCACGTGTTCGCCATGCCGTACAAAATGATTACTGGAAGCACTTTGTCGAATTTCCGATCTGTTCTGGTGTTGCACTTGGTTTTGATCGATTATTAATGATACTCCTCTCAAAAAAAACAATCGACACCGTTTTGCCAAGCTAAAAAAATTCTTCTTTAAAAATTTTTAACAGTGGAATAATCAGATTATAAACTACAAAAAATCAAGGCTAGCCAGTATAAAATTTTGATTCAAAATACTGGTTTATTGGACGTTTTTATGATACATTACCGCCATGTGTAAAATTTTAAAATCCACCGCACTACTTATACTATTTTCTACACGACTATTTGCTGTTCAATATTGGAATGATGGTTTTTTTGCAGATTTTGGCTATAGTTCAGGGGTTGGAATGAAGGTACCACTTGAAGGTACGATCGGAATTCGCCATTCTACTGAAAAATTCTCTTATTTTGGGGGAATTGCTTTTGATGGATTTGCGACAAATATTACTTTGTCAACATTATTCGAGCCACTTACAATAGGAGTTTTTTCACTCGGCTTAAAATACTCCCTGCATTTTGGCACCTCCTATACAATTCCTTTTTTGGAGCTTGACAATAATTTTTATCTTTCTGCAATCTTTCGAGGGCGCAATGAAAAAGTTCCAGTAAAAACAACGATTTCCTTTGGATTTGATGCAAAAACAACTTCCCAAAAATTAAGCAATACGTCTATTTATCTTTTTGAGTTTTTCCCTGCCTTTGAAATTGAGGTGCAAGTGCGTTTTTTCAAAAAGCAAGAATTTATGTTTCGTTTTGCGACTTTTGACACAATGCGATATAAAGTTTGGCTTAATATGTGGTGGCAACTGGGCTATTCGTATGACATAACAAATAATATCACTATTGCAGCCCTTTTTCAAATAACGTATGCCGATCAAATTACCATATCAGGGACAGTTGATGGATTTCAAGGTAAAGTCGCTTTTATTTACAAATTAAAATAGGAGTTATAATGCAACAAAAACTTTTTTTTAGCCTGTTTTTTTTATTTTTCATTTTCTCTTCCTGTGAATTTGGCGTAGAAGATTTTTTTGGCCGTCGTACATCACATGATGAGCGGGCAAGCACACTTGTTGATGTTACAGAACAGCTTAACAAGCCGCCATTTACCACTTGGAGAAATAAGACAGAGCCAACACAATGGCGATTTTTAATCGTAACTGATATGCATTTTGATAATAAATTTTCCCATCCGTTTGAAGCGTTTCTTGATTCAATTACAGACGAAAAAAGCGGTAAACCTGATTTTGTCATTATGCTTGGCGATTCGGCAGAAGGCGGAAGAGAGCATGCCTACGATGATTATGAAAATTTTCTAAAAAGATTACGCGAAAAAACACAAACAGACACACATTTTATTCCTGATGTGGCCGTACTTGGCAATCATGATATTTACAAAAAAGGTTGGGCACTTTGGCAAAAAGCTCGTGCAAGCACAGAAAAATATCCAACAATCGACAATAGCAATACTTTTTATAAGTTTGAGACACAAACGCCCCCTAACAGTGATGGAAAGACGTTTAAACGATCATGGTACTTTCTTGACTCCGCAAGTAGCACACTTGGAAACAAGCAAATGAAAAGCTTTCAAGAAAATCTTAAAAATGATAATAATGATAAATTTATTTTTACTCATTATCCTTTTTTTGCACAGTCCGCTAATATATTTGATTATTACAAATGGACAAATACTTACGAGCGAGCAATATTATTTGACCTTTTCGACAAGTCAAAAGTTAATATGCTTTTTACTGGGCACTGGCATCATGGAGGATCATATCTATGGGGAAGTTTTTTTGAATTAAATGCGGGAAGTTTTTACAGCGATAGAAGCGGCTTAAATCATTGGTATTATGTGACTGTTGATGAAGAGCGTCGCTTTATTGCTATTGAAGAATATAAAACACAAAACAGTGAATCAAAATCAGTAAAAAAAGAACAAATACATGTTTATAGTTTTTAGATAATTATGAACTGCAAAAAGCATACTTTACGTATGCTTTTTTTTAGTTTCATATTAAAAAGCAGCGATAACTTCTCCATTCGGATATTTTTGATCAATATATTTTTTAATAACATCACTTTTCAATGCCTGCACAAGTGCAACAATACGAGGATCGTTTTCATTACCGGCTTTTACCGAAACAATATTTACATACGGTGAATCAGATCCTTCTACAACTAAGCCATCTTTTTTTGCACTAAATCCTGCAGGAATTGCATAATTTCCATTAATAACCGCAGCATCAACATCGCTTAGCACACGAGATAAAGAGGCCGCTTCAATTTCCTTAAAGTTTATATTTTTTTTATTTTCAATAATATCAAGTGGCGTTGCCGTAATTCCCGCCTTTGGATTGAGTTTAATTAATCCCGCCGACTGCAGTAAAAGCAATGCCCTTCCCTCATTTGTTGGATCATTTGGAATAGCAACTACCGCACCATCTTTCAAATTCGCAAGGGATTTTATTTTTTTTGAATAAAGTGCAATAGGCTCAATATGAATTCCCCCCGCACTAACAAGGCTAAATTTACGATCTTTATTAAAAGTCTCCATGTAGGGAAGATGTTGAAAAAAATTAGCAAGAATTTGCCCCGATTGCAAAGCTTCATTCGGCGTTACATAATCGGTAAATTCAATAATTTCAAGCGTAAAACCTTTTTCCTTCAAGGATTGTTTAAGAAGACTCAACATTTCTGCATGCGGAGTTGGACTTGCTCCCACTTTAAGCACGGTTGGGTCGGAATCTTTTTCTCCCCCCGCAAAAATAATTCCTGCAACAAAAAGAATTATTGCTATTGTTACAATTTTTTTCATGTAATCCTCCATAAATATAAATTAAAACGAAGTTTTTACACTCCATTTCTCATAAAAAATATCTTATCGTGATTACTACTGATAGTCAATATAAGTTTTTTAAGAAAGTACTTTACGTTTATTTTCTTTTAAATAATGCCGATAAAAAAATATGCATCGACAAAAAAATTTTTTTTGCGCCCTCTTTTTGTGCCTTTTGTATATCGGATTTTCACAAAGTGCTGATACAACAGAAGAAAACTCTGAGCTTCCTCGTGGATATGAAGGCATTACACTGGGTATGAATTTTGATGCGGCAAAAACAGCCCTTATGGAAAATTCGATTTTTGGCTTTCGGGGCGACAGAGATGTTTCTTTGTTGCCAACACAAAATCGTATTCTCATTGAAACGGTGGGATATTCCTTTGTTGGCCGCAGTTGGTTTCAGTTTTTTGAGGATTCACTTTACGTGATAACGATCAATTTTAATGAAAAAAGAATGGATTTTTTTTCAATTTTTACAACGCTCAACCAAAAATATGGAGAGCCAACTTCCATAACCAATGAAAAAATTTTATGGGAAAATGAATCAACTATGCTTATTCTGGAGCGCCCTCTTACCTTAAAATATGTTGATGTGCCAACTTTTAATCAATTACAGTCTGAGTCAACGGTACGAAAATCAGCAAACGATCTTCTTCGAAAAGACTTTTTGGAGACGCTATGATATACCGATTTTATAAAAACTTTTTTTGTTTTCTTATGATTTTTGTTTTTTTTGCCTGCAGCAAGGCAACGGGAATGGAAAAAGCCACCATTAAATTGCAACGAGCACGAGATAATTCAACAATTGCATTAAAAGTTGAGTTAGCACTAACAAAAGCTCAGCAGGCACAAGGGTTTATGCACCGAAAAAATATTCCAAATGGAACGGGCATGCTTTTTGTTTTTACACAAGATAGTATTTTAAGCTTTTGGATGAAAAATACTTTTGTGCCTTTATCAATTGCATACATCGATGCAAGCGGAAAAATCTGTGATATTTTTGATATGGAGCCACTTAGCGAACACGGCATTCCAAGCACAGTGCCCGTTCGCTATGCATTAGAGGTTCCACAAGGTTGGTTTGAAAAAAATAAAATTCAAAAAGGCGATACATTAATTCTTTCAATAAAAAAATAGATTATTTAAACAATTTATACCATAAAAGCGACAAAAGATACCAAATAAACGGAATAATCAAAAATACTTTTAATGGATTGAAAAAAACCTCTTCCCAAATTTCAAGCCCTTTGTCAAAAGTTTTGTTGGACACACGTTTCTTTTGTTTTGCAAAAATGGCCATAATATCTTTGTTCCACAAAAAAATACTCGATGAAAAATTACTTTTTCGTTGATGAATCCACCTATCCTTTCCTGAAACTCCCGCACTTAAAAGAACAAGAGATGGAGTTGCTTTTGATATCGCCGAAACAACATCTTTTTCCATATGTTTATGGTAATGACCAATAAAACGTCCAACAATTTGCAAATTAGGAAACGTTGAATGAATATTTTTTTCAACTTCACGAAGCGTGCTTCGTCTGCCTCCAAGCAAATATAAAGATTTGTAATGATCGTCTAAAACACCAAGCAACAAAATAATTGCAGTAAAAGGATTATATCGAATAGGTGCTGTTTTTTTTAAAAATACCGCTCCCGAAATAATACTTTTTGAAACGGGTAAAATTAAATCAGCCTCTTTTAAGCAAGCCGCATAATCACTATTTATTCGTGCAAAAAGCAAATTCCAAACGGATAATAACACAATTTGCTTTTGCCCGCCTTTGTCTAAAAGCGAAATTACTTCCATTTCAAAATCTTCAAGGGGCAATACATCAATAGGTATGTTAAATAATGTTATTCGTTCTTTTGCCATGCGGAAAACTCCGTTAGTAAATTTTGCAATACAGCCAAGCCATACACTGCTGCCGTTTCTGATCGTAAAATATTTGTTGAAAAATGCACCGCTTGAAAATTATTATCAAAAAAAAGGTTTTCTTCCTGAACAGAAAATCCACCTTCGCATCCAACAGCAAGACAAGTTAATTGGGGTTTTTTATTCAGGATTGTAAAAAGATTATTTTGATAATCGGTTTGTTCAGAAATCAAAACGCAAGAACAATTTATTTCTTGCCCTAATTCATTTTTCCTAAAATTTTCTACGGCATTTAAGCTTGCCTTGATATTTTGGGGATTTTCGATTGTTGTGTCAATAGGGGATCCCGATTGTTGTCGTGCTTCGCGAATAATTCTATTCCAGCGATCAAGGCGACTATTAGATTCAGGCACCTTAAAAGAAAATTCGCTCACAAGTGGAATAATTTTTGAAACCCCGATTTCTACCGCTTGACGAATAATAAGATCCATTTTTTGTGGCTTTGTAATCGCTTGCAACAACCATAATTCGCTACCATAGCCAAGAGTTACATTATTTCGCTTAAACAAAGCATCACTTTCTAAAATCGAACAAGCAGATACCTGAAGTGACGCAGAATCTTTCTTTTTTTCTTGCTCGACTATTTTCAAAACACAGTTTTTTTTTAGAATCTCTAATATTACAACTGATTTTAAATCTCCATTAAGAAGACGTGCCTCAAAAATCTCATTTTTTTTCAAGCGCAAAACACTCGTCAAATATTTAAAATCTTTTCCTTTGACGGTGATACAGCCTTTTTCATCAGGTTTTTCTTGAAGTATAAACTGACGCACAAGCCTTACTTTTTTTCAGCTGCAAGTTTTTCTGCCGCTTCATCTTGTAATTCATGAATCGTTTTTGTTTTGCGGATTAATTCTGAAACAGATTCATTTCGTAAAACAGACAAAGCCTCTTGTAATTGTACATCAAAATCCAAGTCGTATACCGGCTGCTCTTTTGTGCGATAAACTTCAAGATTTATCATGCGTCGAAGCATTCTTAGATCAAGCTTATACCTTTTTTGTAAATCTTCTGCGTATTGTGCAACTTCTGCTGATGTCATTTTTGGATTTTCGCTCACCTTTTTTGGGATTTCTTGCGTTGCAAACAAACTTTGATAAATATTTTCCTCTTCTTCGGTTAACTCAATGATCTTTGACTCTCTATCGGGAGGAATTCCCACTTTGTCGATATTTGCATCACTTGGCGTGTAATATCGAGCCATCGTCATTTTAATTCCATCGCTATTTGGCAACGGAATAACCTGCTGCACAGAGCCTTTTCCGTAAGTGTTTTCGCCTACAAGGTATGCAAGATGATAATCTTTTAATGCACCAGCAAGAATTTCTGAGGCACTAGCTGATCCTTTATTAATCAGAACTACAATGGGAAGCCCTCTTTGAACCGTCGTTGTCGCAGGCTTTGCATTATACTGACTAGAATTTTTTGACTGGCGAGCTTTTGTCGAAACAATTATTCCCTCGTCAATAAATTTATCTGCAACAGCAACAACGCTTGTAATAAGCCCACCCGGATTATTGCGAAGATCGATAATCAAACCTTTATAATTTTTTTCTGCAAAACTAGATAAAGCATTTTGCACTCGCTCTGGTGTTTTTGGCGTAAACTCTGCAATACGCAAATAACCAATATCATCCTGAATCATTGCAGACTTAACCGTCGGAACTTCAATGATATCTCTAATTAACGTAACAGGAAATTCCATGCTTTTTCCGCGTTTGATAACGAGCTTTACAGGGTCTCCAATGCGACCACGCAATTTTGCAAGCACTTCATCCATACTAATTTCTGGCGTTGAAGTGTCATCAATAGAAACAATCAAGTCACCTGCAAGAATTCCCGCCTTCCATCCCGGTGTATCTTCAATGGGCGAGACAACCTCAACAAAGGCTGGTTTTTCATCAGAATTAACAATCGGTTTAGTAATCGTTAAGCCAACGCCACCAAAATGTCCTACGGTTGTATTTTGAATATTTCGTAACTGTGGCATATCCATATATACCGTGTAAGGATCATCAAAAGTTTCTATCATACCTTTTAATGCACCCTCATAAAGTTTTCGTAAATCAAAATCTTCAACATAGTTTGACTCAAACAAATTAAAAACGTTTTTAATTGTTTCAATATATTTACGCGATTCTTGTGCTTGATTTGTTTCCTTATCTGATGAGGGGAGAGAAAAAGCAAAAAGTTGTGATGTAAAAATAAAAAAATAAAAAAAGATGTTAAGCATTCTTATTTTCATAATTTTTTTTGGTGTCTTTTTCATAAATCATTATCTCCTATAAATAAACCTATTGTTAGCTGTTACTACATAATCGGTTTTTTTTCAATTATTATAAGTAATAAAAGCTTTTTGACAAAAATATAATTTTCTGATATATTTATAAATATGCATTATTTTGCTTAAAGTATAGTAGGCAAAAAATTTTTAATGGTTTTTATAGCATTATTTAAAGATAGTATTAAAAAATAAAATGATATTCTGTATTATTATAAAATTATTAAGTAATTTTGGAGGTTTCTTAAAATGAAATTTTGGTCAAAAAAAATCGTTCTTGTAATGCTGCTCATCGCATTATCCTTTTTATTTTTTTCGTTTTCGTGCTCAAACAAATCAGGGAATAACATAAGCCTTGCTTTTGCAGAAAATTCTCCTCGTAAAACAATTCCAGCCGATGCCCTTTCGGTGCTTGAAGCAATGCAAACAAGTTTTCGTGCAATTTCGACAAATGTTTTACCTTCTGTTGTTGAAATTGATATCGTTGAAACAAAAACACAAAAAATGATTCCAAGAAATGCATTTCCCTTTTTCTTTTTTGGACAACCAGAAGAACAAGGGGAAGATGGCGGCGACACAAGGGAGTTTAAGCAACAAGGAACAGGATCTGGAGTAATCGTAAAACGAGATAAGAATACATTCTACCTTTTAACAAATAATCATGTTGTCGGAAAAGCCACCGAAATTTCGGTGAAACTATACGACGAAAGAGTCTTTAAAGGGAAACTTGTCGGAGCAGATGAGAGAAAGGATATTGCCCTTGTTTCTTTTGAGTCTGATGACAAAACGATTCCGATAGCAACGCTTGGAGATTCTGATAGCGTTCAAACTGGCGATATTGTTGTTGCTATGGGAACACCGCTGGGCTATTTTTCTTCTGTAACACAGGGAATCGTAAGTGCTACAGGCCGTGCAGGAAGTGGAATTGGTAATATCAGCGATTTTATTCAAACAGATGCCGCTATCAATCAAGGAAACTCAGGTGGGCCACTACTCAATATTTACGGCGAGGTAATTGGAATTAATACGTGGATTGCTTCTTCATCAGGAGGATCGCAAGGATTAGGTTTTGCAATTCCGATTAATAACGTAAAAAAATCTATCGAAGCCTTTATAAAAGACGGAAAGGTAACTTACGGCTGGATTGGCGTTTCCCTCATCGAAACAAAAAAAGAGTATCAAGAAAATCTCGGAGTTGGAGATAAAACTGGTGCACTTGCGTCGCAAATATTTACAGGCTCTCCTGCTCAAAAAGGCGGATTGCAAGCGGGCGACTATGTTATTGCATTAGATGGAAAACCAGTGCGTTCAGTGGATCAACTCGTACGTTCTGTCGGGGAATTAACCGTTGGTGAGACAAGCACTTTTAAAGTTATTCGTAATGGAAAAGAAATTGATGTTAAAATCAAAATTGAAGAGCGAACCTCCGACATTGTTGTGGATAATTCAAAGTTATGGCCGGGATTTATTCCTTCTCCACTTTCTGAAGATATAAAACAACAATTCAAAATTGAAGATGATAAAATTCAAGGCGTGGTTGTTTTAGGTATTCAAGCAAAAACGCCGGGAGCAATTATCGGACTTCAACCCGGAGATGTTATTGTTGCAGTGAATGATACTGCAGTCACAACGATAAAGGAATTTTACCATCAAATTAACACGAGCAATAAAAAAGAAATTTGGTTTGATATTTATCGATCGGGACACGTAATTTCAACGGTAAAGTATAAAATAAAATAGTTTCCACATTATACTCATATTTTGAAGCTCTACTTTTTTTAAGGTAGGGCTTTTTTTTATTTTAGATTTCAAGAAAGTTTTCATCCTGCTTCTAAAATTAATACTCGCAAAAAATTTATTCAAAATTGAGTTGTATCTTACGCTATAATCCTATTTTTTTCGAAAAAAAGCCATTAAATCATAAAAAAAAATAACAATGCGTATACTTTTTTTATTTTTTTTGATATACTTCGTAACATGGGAAAGGTATGCGTATTTGTCAACCAAAAAGGTGGCGTGGGCAAAACAACTTCAGTTGTAAATATTGGAGCATATTTTGCACAAGCGGGGAAAAAAACTCTACTAATTGATTTTGACTCACAAGGAAATATGACATCAGGTATTGGCTTGTCAAAAAACAAGCAAACAATTTATGAATTGATGGCAGAAATGGCGACCCCGCAAGAGGTTATTCGCAAAACGTGTGTAGAAAATCTTGATGCAATTGGAGCTTCTATCGACTTATCAGGAGCCGCAATTGAATTAGTTAATCAAAAAGAACGTGAATATTTTCTTAAAAACGCAATCGCACCAATCATTGATCAATACGATTATATTTTAATTGACTGTCCACCATCTTTGGGTGTTTTAACTTTGAATGGGCTTACTTGTGCAAATGAAGTTTTCATTCCTATGCAGTGTGAATATTTTGCACTGGAAGGAATTTCATTACTTTTACAAACAGTTAAAATGGTGCAAAATTCTATCAATCCGAGCTTACGTATTGGAGGTATCTTTTTTACGATGTACGATTCTCGCACAAAACTTGCAAATGAGGTTGTGCAACAAGTGCAATCATATTTTTCTGATAAAGTTTTTTCAACTATTATACCTCGAAATGTGCGTTTATCAGAGGCACCTTCACATGGACTTCCTATTTGCAAATACGATACAAACTGCGTTGGTGCAATGAGTTATAAAAAACTCGCAATGGAGATATTAGAACGTGGCTAAGCAAGGATTAGGAAAAGGGCTGGGGGCTCTTCTCGACGATACCGAGTACGACTCAAGCGTTTTAACCGGGATTGATAATAAAAATCACTCGGATCAAAAATCTGCTAATGAAAATCATTTTATTGATGTTTCTCTTTTACAACCAAATCCACACCAGCCGCGAACCCAATTTGATGAGCATGCGTTACAAGAACTTGCTAATTCTATTCGGGAGCATGGAATTATTCAGCCCATTGTGGCAGAAGAAATTGGCGATGGCAGATATTACATTATTGCAGGAGAGCGCCGAACGCGTGCGGCAAAACTTGCGGGACTGTCAAAAGTGCCTGTGTATGTTAAAAAATTTTCGGACAAAAGCAAGCTTGAAGTCGCCCTTATCGAAAATATCCAGCGTGAGAATTTAAATCCAATTGAAGAAGCACGGGCTTACAAAAAAATTCTTGAAATGGGGAATTTAAGCCAAGATGAAGTTGCAAAACGTGTAGGTAAAAATCGATCCACCGTTACAAATGCCCTACGATTACTCAAATTACCAGAAGATATGCAAACAACGCTTACCAATGGAGCTTTAAGTGCAGGCCATGCACGAGCCTTGCTTTCTGTGATTAATCCCTCTGATCAGCGAGTACTATTTGCACGCATTGCAGGCTCAAATATTTCTGTGCGAGATGCCGAAGAACAAGCAAGTCGCTTAAATGGTGGTGGAAAAATTCAAAAAATAGAGAAAAAACAACCTGTGCCAGCAGAAAAAAATGCTGATTTAAATGAATTACAAGAGCACTTAATTGAAACACTTGGCACAAAAGTTTCTATTAAAGGGGATTTAAATAAGGGAAGTATTCACATCGATTATTTTTCTCAAATAGATCTTGAACGATTATATGACATTCTCAACAAAAAAAATACTGCACCTACACCAAGTCCTGAAAACAACGATTTTTTAAGCTAACTTTTTTTGAATACTGAAAATGGCTAGGTGTCATTTTGATTTTAATAAGTTGAAAACGCCCTTTTGTATGGGTAGTTTTATTTTTATAAAACATTGTATAACAATGATTTATTTTACATTGAACCATGTAGGAGTCGAACCTACGACCCACAGATTAAGAGTCTGTTGCTCTACCAGCTGAGCTAATGGTCCTCGAATAAAGCTATTGTAACAGATATTTAAATTTTGTCAAGCCGTATGCAATTTCTTATCAAAACTTTGCGATATTGTATACCTAATAAAAATAATCAGGCGATTTAGATAGAGCCGATATTTTAAGTCGTGCTCCTTATAAAAAATAGGTAACTAGCGGTAATTATGTTTAGAGTAAGACAACACGTCAATTTTACTAAAAAACTTTTTCACCAAAAGGGAAGAATCGTAGTAGCGGCATTGAAAACCTTTGGAAATATGCATGAGTACATTAGGTAACAAGACCTTTACATAAAAATAAGTTTTTTAATTTAATGGTGTTCCAAAAAAACATTCGCATTTATACATTCGAGAGTGTGCGTGGAGATTTAACAACAAAACAATTATAATCGTGCAGAATTGCAAACTAAAGTTATAACTTACCTAAAAAAGAGCTGTCTTAATTTAATTAGTACAGCTCCTTTTTTTGAGTCCTAAATTTTTATCAATTCGTATTTACGCGTACCAAGCCCGAGTTTTTCTGCGTAGAGCATTTGTCCTGCCCAATCAGTGGTCGGGTGCAGATTTGTAAAGTGGTTTCCATGTTTTGTATCACACTCATCCATCACGCTTCCTTTTATCGAAGGCATTTTTAAAACTTCATCGGCACAGGCTTGATCAAGTGCAACAGGATCAAAAGAGGCAAACATTCCAACGTCAGGTACGATGGGAGCATCATTTTCAGAATGGCAATCGCAGTTCGGTGAAACATCCATGACGACACTTATGTGAAAATGCGGGCGACCATTTAAAACGGCAACGGAATATTCCGCAATTTTTGCATTGAGTTTTTCATTTGTTTCATCCCAATTGGTAAAAACGGCATCGGTTGGGCAAACACCGATACAGCGTCCACAGCCAACACAGTTTGTGTGATTGATTTGGGCTTTTTTTGCTTCTATAGTGATGGCGTTGTGGGCACAGACTTTTTGACAACCACCGCATCCAATGCATAAGTCTTTGTTAATAGAAGGTTTTCCGTCGTTATGCATTGCCATTTTTCCAGCACGTGATCCACATCCCATTCCGATATTTTTTAGAGCAGCCCCAATTCCTGTAGCTTCATGACCTTTAAAATGTGTGAGCGAGATAAAAATATCTGCGTCCATGATTGCTCGCCCAATTTTTGCTTCTTTAAGATAAACGCCATTTTTAATGGGAATGCTAACTTCATCGGTTCCTTTTAATCCATCACCAATAATAACGTGACAATCAGTTGAAAAAGGCGAAAATCCATTTAAAAATGCGTTATCGAGATGATCAAGGGCATTTTTTCGCCTGCCAACGTACAGTGTGTTGCAGTCGGTTAAAAAGGGCTTGCCTCCTAACTGTTTTACGACATCAACAACCGCACGAGCGTAATTTGGTCGCAAAAAAGCGAGGTTGCCTTCTTCGCCAAAGTGCATTTTTATTGCCACAAATTTTCCATTAAAATCAATGCCGTCAATTCCTGCTTTTTTAATAAGCCGTTTAAATTTTTGAGGCAGATTTTCGGTTGCAGTTGTACGAAAGTTGGTCATATAAACTTTTGAATTTTCCATAATAATTCCTTTTCATTTTTATACTTTAAATTATAGTATTACTTTCTTAAAAAGTAAATCCTTTGCAGAAAGACTCGTGCTTAAAATTGACTTAAAGTGAAATTTAAAAGAAAATAACGATATTTTCGATCAAAATGAATAAATAAGGACAAAGTTATAAGAAACAAGAGAGAATTTATTACAGATTCTCTCTGTATAAATGGATGCGATTTATAAAAGCATTTTTGAAAGAATAGTTGCTCGCTCTGCGTCTGCACGAGCTTGTGCCTCTTCTTTAGATTCTCTTTTTAATTCAATTTTTTGAATAACCTCATCTGTTTTTGCTTGTGCTGCTTCTTTTGCAGCTTTAGCACGTTCAACCTCTAGTTGTTTTTTTTGCAGGTTATAAGCTTTTTCATCATCGGCCTGTTTTTTTGCACTAATTTTATCTTCATCATCTTTTATTTCACTAAAAAGACCCCCTATTGTCTTTTGTGTTTCTGTTTGAAGATTAGCATCTCCCATAACATCCATCAGATATTTACGCACTATACTAGCCCATATTTCACTGCTCATAGAATATATTGTATAATGTATAAAGCTTTCTGTTGTACTGCCTGTTTGAGAATTGGTGGTGCGTATTTTTTGCCAAAAACTTGCTTCTGTACGTAAACCTGTCATATCAACCTTTGTTTGACTTGCAGCATTAAACAAAGCTTCCCGTTGGCCTGCACTATTTATGCCCACTCCTGCTCGCGCAATTACCTTTTGTTGTAATTCTTCAGCTTGCTGATAAGTAAAGTTTACTCGACTAAATGTTTCTGCAAGAGCCTGAGTTTTTCCTTCTCCTTTCGAAATTCGGCAAACGCGATTAGAATCAACACCAAATTCCTCTTTGAATAGGGTTGCATTACCTTTGTTTATTTGCTTCAACCAATTAGGAGCAGACGGTTCTCCTAAAACTCTTCCATCCCAGTCAACGGCTATTACTTTATCAACGCCTTCTGGTAACTGCTCTTTTGTAGTGGTTTCTCCTGTTGATAAACAACTAACAAAAGCCACACAAGCAATAATGCTTACAATAAATGCTTTTTTCATACATTTTCCTCCAAAAAATTATTTTGGTTCTTGACTAGCACCTAAATTATTATTAGTATTATGGATTCGTTGGAGTTACGTAAAATTTTATCTAAAAATATAAAGGCAGGAAGAATTGCTTTACACATTTCTCAAGAAAAACTTGCCGAATTTGCTGATTTATCAATGCAAATGGTCAATGATATAGAGGGAGCTAGAACGTGGGTGAGCGACAAAACCTTGGTTAAACTGGCACAAATTTTGAACCTTGAGCCAAGTCAATTGCTTTCTTCTGAGCAACCTGTCACTCCTCCTGATATTTGTCATGTAAATGATGCTGTTTTAAAATTAAAAACAGAGGTAAATCAAGAAATTGATAAGCTGTTTCGTAAAACTATGAAAGATATTTTGAATGGTTCTTGACTTCTCTAAAAGCCAACAGGCATTTATTTTAGAAAAAATGATTTGCAAAATGCAATAGTTGAAAGGCAGAGACTTTTGTGCTACACTTTACTAAATGTGAGCGTTGATGTAATTATCTCAAAAACGGGAAAATATTGATTCTCACTATTTTTATAAAATATGACTTTTCATCCTATTCCATTTTGGCAAAAACAACTAACTATTTATCGCACCGCTTCCAATCTGGATTTTCTTTCGCTAAGTGATGCTGAAAAAAAAATTATTAATGATGCCTCGTCGCTTCCGTTAGCAATTAGCACTCATTATGCAGATTTGATGAAAGATCTTTTGTGCAGCAATCGTTATAAGGATTTTTACGCATTGCGCTCCCAAGTGATTCCTTCCCCGCATGAAAAAGAAATTTTTGATTACGAGTTGCGAGATCCGCTTGGCGGAAATAAGTATAAAAAACTTCCTCGATTGATACATCAGTACAAAAACCGTGTACTTTTAATAACAAATGGATTGTGTTTTTCACACTGTCGCTATTGTTTTAGAAAAGATTATCTCTCCTACAAAGAAGGATTTATAAGTCATTTAGAAATAGATGAAGTTTGTGCTTACCTTGCAGAAAATTCTCATATTGATGAAATTTTGCTTTCGGGTGGAGATGTGCTTTTTGCCTCCGATGAAAAAGTTATGTATTTAATCAAAAAACTTCGCCGTACAAAAAGTGATTTGCTGATTCGCATTTGTACTCGAGCGACTACTTTTTTTCCTGAGAGAATTTCAAAAAAACTTGTTTCATTTTTTAAGGACAATAAACCTCTTTGGGTGATTCCACATATTAACCATCCCGCAGAGATTTGCAGCAAAACGATCTCCTGTTTAGATCGCCTTCTTTGTGCAGGAATTCCGCTGCAGTCACAAACAGTGCTTTTAAAAGACATAAATGATCAAACAGAAATTCTTAAAAATCTATTCGTCTCACTTACAAAAATTGGTGTAAAAGCGGGCTATCTTTTTCAGTGCGATTTAGCACAAGGAATTTCGCATTTTCGTGTTCCTCTTGGCGACGCCCTTTCTTTATATGAAAATCTGCGAAACGAATTAAGCGGCCTGTCGTTACCACAATTTGCCCTTGATTTACCAAATGGCGGCGGAAAAATAAATCTTTCGTGCCTTGAAAATTTTGCTCCGCATGTTACGCAAACCGCAAAAAAATATATTTTTACAAAAAATGGAAAAGAATACGCATACCCAAAAAATTGATATAAAAAAAATCTTTTTTACGAGGAGCGTTGAAATCTTTTTTTACTCGACAAATAACAAAATCTCTTTTATAAAATCCTTTTTTTCAGTATAGTACTCGCATGAATAAAAAAAATCTCTGCATATTTTCTTTGTTAATTTTATTTTTTGCATTGCATAGTGCAGGGAGCATCGACGAAAAAAAAAGAGCCATTGCAGGAACAAATAATTTTTTGCTGGTGGGAACGGAAGACGGTTTATACAAGATAGAAAACGAACAAAAAATTCCTCTTTGGACTGAAGGAAGTGTAAAAAAAATTATTCAAACTAATGTTTGGTATATTTTAACCTCAAAAGGAATTTTTAAGAGCAACGATTTAATAACATTTGTTGATTGTAATCAAGGTTTGCCCATAAATGTTATCAAAGAATACGATAACGGCAAGAAATCTTTTAAAGAAAATGTTCAATCTTTAAAGGACTTAGAAACTCATCCAAGCGATCCTAATATTTTAGTAACGGCAACAAAAGATGCGGTGTTTCTTTCAAAAGACGCAGGAAATTCATGGAAAAATATAGGATCAAATTCTCGTACAGCAGGAATTAAAGCGGTGGCGATTGCAAGTCTTCCAAATCAAACGACGGGCGAGTTGGAATTGGTTGCGTTTATTTCGCATGCAATTTATAGTCTTGGTTATTGCAAGCCCGATGCAAAAAAAATTGAATGGATTGATATTGAAAACGGTTTTGAGTTAATGGATACATCAAAATTTGTTGACGAGGCTTCAGATATTTTGACGGTTTCCATTCCTAATGAAAATGGAAACAACACAACGAAAATCTATGTTTCACAGACATTTCGCCCTCGTATTTACGAGCTTGACTGGAAAACTATTTCTGGCAAACTCTTGTGGAAAGGTGCTGATCCTGCTGCCGTTGTTGACGGTTTGCATTATATAAATAATGCACTTTTTTTTACAACGTATGGCGGTTTTACAAAACTCGATTTAAAAACGCTGACAAGTCAAGAATATTCAAAGAAAAATATTGTAGGCACGCACGAAAAAATTTTAGATAAAGCAAATTGTGCGGTTCTTTTTTCTGGCAAAGATGAGTATTTTCTTTCAGAATTGTGGCTGACAAATCCTCAAAAAATTACATCAAAATATATTGATATCATCAAAAATCGAACAGGATTGTACATTCCTGTAAATCAGATTATTTCTGATAATGGCTTAAATCGTTTTATGTCGATTATGAATAAAAATAAACTGAATTCGGCTGTTATTGACATGAAAGATGATCAAGGTTTGCTGCGCTACACCTCGAAGGATCCGCTTGTTACTCAAATGGGATCAAAAAGTTCATACTCGGTTGATTTAGAAAAAGTCGTAAAAAAAATGAAAGATGACAATAAATATTTAATTGCTCGAATCGTTGTTTTTAAGGATAAATCTTTGTATCAATATGCAGAGGGAAAATATGCGGTGCAAGATAGAGCTTCAAAAAAACCGTGGCAAGGAATTAATCGCTATGTTGATGAAGAAATTGAAGAAGTTGTGAATGACGAGGTAGTAAAAACTAAAACAGGGAAAAGCGTCCCGCTTATGTATGAGGAATATTGGGTTGATCCTTATTCTGAAAAAGTGTGGGAGTATAATATAGCGATTGCAAAAGAGTTGATTGCACGAGGCTTTGATGAAATTCAATTTGACTATATTCGTTTTCCAACTGATGGGCTTAATTTGCATCAGGCTTCGTATCCTTATCGCGAGCATAATATGGACATGGAAAGTGCCTTGATTTCTTTTTTATCGTATGCCCGAAAAAATATTCAGGCTCCTATCGGAATTGATATTTATGGTGCAAATGGATTTTATCGCAGCGGAACTCGAACGGGGCAGGATGTTGAAATGCTTGCACAGTTTGTTGATGTTATTTTGCCCATGTTTTATCCAAGTCACTTTGAACAAGATTTTTTTGCACAAACTCCTGCAGAAGAGCGCCCGTATCGAATTTATTATTACGGATCATTTCGTAATGCGGTTATTGCTCGAAACAAAGTTGTCGTTCGTCCGTGGACGCAAGCTTTTTATTTGAATGTTTCTTATGATCGAGCACACTATAATGAAGATTATGTCGAAAAACAAGTGTATGGCATTAGAGATTCAATCAATAACGGTTATTTGCATTGGAATAACTCTGGTCGCTACGATGATATTCGTCCTCATCCTAATTTTAATACGCCGTATCAATGGAATAGTTTTGAAGCGAAAAATAATTTTAGAAAGCCTATTTTTGGGAGCGAGACTGAGTAGTTATGAAAATCGTAAGGCTAAAAAGATTACAGTTTTCTTACGAAAAATTAAACAAAGGAATAAAAAATGAATTCAAAGCAAGATGATATTCAAATTGTACTAACAATGAATTCTCTCGGATATGTGATAACCATTGTGCTTTCAGTGCTTTTTTTGATAATTGGAATATTCGTATGTGATCCGCAAAGTACCTTAATGCAAGATGATAAGTTTTATTCTGGGCGAATTATTAACATTGATAGCGTTGATAATTCGGGATCTGACGAAGTAATGGAAAGCAAAATCATCAAGTTTTATGCAAAAATTAAAGGCGGCGAATTTCGAGGCGAAATTATTGAGGGACAGCAAGAAATTAATTCTTTTGTGCCATTTAATCAGCGTGAAGTTAAGCCGGGCGATTCTATTATTCTTGTGTACCTAGAGGATTTTGATGGAACGCCCGTATGGCGTTATTCGGGGCATTCACGGCAAACCATTTTAACGTGGATGATTGGTATTTTTTTGCTTTGCGTTGTTTTTTTGGGAAAAGCAAAAGGCATTGCAACGAATATTTCCCTTATTTTTTCGACAATAACAATTTTTAAAATTTATATTCCCGGAATTTTGAAAGGGTATAACATTTATTTTTTAACAAGTATCGTGAGTATTTTTATTATTTTTTCAAGCCTGATTATTATAAATGGACTTAATAAAAAAACTTTTGCTGCCATTTTTGGTAATTTTTTTGGGGTTGTTTTATCTGCTTTATGTGCAATTCTTATGTCGATATTACTTGATTTTACAGGAATTATTGATGCAAGCTTTATTGTTTTGAAGGAACTAAATCCTGAAAACCCCATTGATTTGAGAGCTGTTTTGTGGGGCGGAGTTGTGATTGGATCGTTAGGTGCGGTAATGGATGTTGCAATGACAATTTCATCTGCTCTTAAAGAAATCTATGACACAATGGAAAGAAAGTCATTTCGAGTTTTAGTTAAATCCGGAATGAATATCGGAAAAGACGCAATCGGTACAATGACGAACACTCTCATTTTAGCGTATATTGGAAGCTCTCTTGCAACAGTGTTGTTGTTTTCCGCTCATAATAAAAATATTTTATATTTAATTAATACCGAAAAAATTGCATCAGAAATTGTTCAAGCCGTTATTGGAAGCATGGGAATTTTATTTGCCGTTCCTGCAACTGTTTTAATTGCCTCATATATTTACACAAAAAATAATTCTCAGCAATAAAAATATTTTTTTGTGCTGAAAAACTATATAATATTTTAAATCTCATCGTTGATTTTGTAAAAATCGACAATGGATCGACCGTAAACTCGTTGATCAAAGCGGTGAAAATTACCAATGTTTTCACTCAGTTTTTTTTCTGAGGGACGATGGATGAGTAGTTGCCCCTTTTCAGTCAAACTATTTGTTTTTGCACATTGTAAAACCAAGTCTTCGTGGAATTTATAGGGGAACGGCGGATCTAAAAAAATAATATCAAATTGCTTTTTGTTGCGTTTGATAAAAAGTTCAACGGCAACAAATTTGCACTCAATCTTTACGGGAGAAATCGCAATGTTTTGAAAAATTGTCGGAATTTTTCCTTTGTCTTTTTCAACAAGCGTAATTTGTGTTGCCCCTCGGGATGCCGCTTCAAGCGATAAAATTCCCGACCCTGCAAATAAATCTAAAAAAGATTTTTCGCTTAAGTCGCCAAGAATGCTAAAAAGGGATTCCCTCATTTTATCCATTGCAGGACGAATTATGCCATCAGGGCAATCAATAACTCTACCGCAAAGAGTTCCGCCTGTTATTCTCATGTATTTTTCAAAATACCTTGAGCGGCACGCACGCCAGAAGCCCACGCTCCTGTAATTCCGCGTGAAGTTCCTGCTCCATCGCCAATTAAATAAATATCATTTGCTGCCATAAAAAAATCATTTTTGAAAATTGGCTTATTGGCATAAAGCTTAATTTCTGGGTAATACATGATTGTGCTTGGATGCAAAACGCCCGGAACGATTGTGTCAAGGCGCTTTAGAGCTTTCCAAATTGATTGCAAAAACTTTGCAGGCATTGCAAGGGCAATATCTCCCGGGGTTGCCGATTTTAAAGTTGGTTCAAAGTCGTATAAATCTTTGTTTAAGCCTTCTGAGGTTGTTCTTTTGCCAAGGCGGAAATCTCCTACTCGCTGCAAGATAGGATGCCCACCGCCCGTGAGCATGGCAAGGGAAGCTAAAAATTCTGCATAATCTTGCCCAGATGCAAGCGGCTCGGTAAAAGAGACGGTGCGAAGCATAGCAAAATTCACTAATCCATTGTTTTTGAGCTTGCCTGAGTAGGCATGGCCATTTACGCTGTAATAAACCTGATTTGAGCTTGTCGTGTATTTTTCTTGTACAACATACGCACTGCCAGAATTGGTGCAAAAAGTACGAGTTGACTCGGGGAACATAAATTTTGGGTCGTAATAATCAGCAACGATAGGATAGTTTTTTTCTTTTGTTTCAATGCGAAGCCCAACGTCAATGCTATTGTCGTTAAAAGTAATGCCCAAGGCATCCATAAATTTTCGTAAAAAATCAAAACCGTGTCGCCCAGGTGCTACAATAAGTGATTTATATGAAATCTCTCGTTTATCGGTGACGGCAATGTGATTTTTTTCGTCGGCAGAAATTAAGGCTTCGTTAAAACCAAATTCAACATTTTTTTCTTCTAACCGAGTTGTTAGCTCTTTAATGAGGCGAATTCCACCGTCGGTTCCTAAGTGAGATTGACGAATCGTTAAAAGCTCAACTCCAATTCGTTCAGCTCGCTTTGTGTACGTATCAATTTTTTCTTTATCTAAAATAGCGGGTTTTAGAAAATCCTCCGTTTTTTGCAGGTATGGCACAACATTTTCTTTGTTCCAATATTCAAGCGGAAATCCAACGGGAAAGGTAAAATTCATCTTGCAGTCGTTGCGTAAACCGCCAGAGGAAATGGTTGATTTTTCGAGAATCAAGATAGATGTAGTAGGTTTTTTTTCTAGTAATGCAAAAGCCGCTCCCAATCCTGCAGGACCTGAACCGCAAATTACGACGTCATAATTTTTCATTTGAAAAGTATAGCGAATTCTTTCAAAAAAGAAAACTGTTTTTGCTGTATTGATAAAATACTTTTGTAAAAAATTTTATTTTACGTAGTTTTTTCTTGGTAAATTGTGGTGATCAATGATGATAGTGTTATCTTTTTGAAAGCAGGCTAAATGCAACGAGGAAGAGCGTGTAGCCAAGTGCAAAGTATGCTGCGATAGGCAAAAGTATTTGCAAAAGGGCTTTTAAAATTGCGCGGATTTCTTTTTTGGTGAATTTTGTGCCCGCGTAATAAAAAGGCATCCCTTGTACGTTCATATCTGCTATGGTGTGATTGTCATCAAAATCGGATAGTTTTTTTTTATTCATAATTATGTTGAATTCCTTTTATGAGTTATCGCCGATTCTATGACATCTAACGCTATGTTCATTTATTTGGTGTAGCGGAGGCACGGTTGTCTTACACTTACTTATACATTGCGGGCAGCGAGTGTGGAAGGTGCATCCGCTAGGCGGGTTCGACGGGGAAGGGATATCTCCGTTAAGGATGATTTTCTTGCTTTTATGCGTAGGATCTGCTTTGGGGACTGCACTTAAAAGAGCTTGCGTGTAGGGATGAAGTGGCGAGTTAAAAAGTTGCTGCTTTGAAGCTTTTTCTACAATACTTCCTAAATACATGACGGCTACTTCGTCACAGATATGTTCAACAACGGATAAATCGTGTGAGATAAAAAGATAGGTGAGCTGATACTGCTCTTGTAAATCCATTAGAAGATTTATGATTTGTGCTTGTATTGATACGTCAAGAGCTGAAACGCATTCATCTGCAACGATAAATTGTGGTTTGAGGGCAAGGGCTCGTGCTATGCAAATGCGTTGGCGTTGGCCGCCTGAAAACTCATGAGGATAGCGCAAAAGGTGGTGATTTTGCAAGCCACACTGCTTGGCGATTTGTGCTAGGTATGCAGCGTACTCCTGTTTTGATACGATGTGATGTTCGCGAACGGCTTCTCCGATAATTTCACTTACCGGAAGTCGTGGGTTGAGCGAACTATACGGATCTTGAAAAACTAACTGCATGTGAGGGCGAAGAGTACGTAGCTGTGCATTCGGCATATTAAAAATATCGATATTATTAAAATAAACATGCCCTGCGGTTTTTTCTTGCAAGCGGAGGATGGTTCGTCCTACGGTCGTTTTGCCGCAACCAGATTCTCCTACTAGTCCAAGAGTGCGTCCTTTTGATATGCAAAAACTTACGTCGTCAACTGCTTTTACATGATTTGTTGTCTTTCGAAAAATTCCACTTTTTATGGGATAGTATTTTTTTAGATTTTCTACTCTAACAAGCGAATCCCCTTCTTTTGCGGTTGCATTTATCTGAATATTTTGATATTTATCCATTTATTTCCTTTGTATACAAATAGCAGGCAACGGCATGATCTGCAGTCGTTAGCGTTGGGACTGCTCCATTACAAGCGGGAATGTGTTGCGTGCATCGATCTTTAAATGAACAAATATTTTGCCGATTGATAGGATTTGGTACGGTTCCCGGTATGGAATAGAGTCGTTTTGTGCTTTGGTTTTGTTGTGGTCGGCAAGCGAGTAATCCTTTTGTGTAAGGGTGCAGAGGCGATTTAAATATATCGTAGATATTTCCACTTTCGATAATTTTTCCCGCATACATAACAAGCACGTAATCTGCAACTTGGGCAACAACGCCAAGATCATGCGTAATAAGAATAATGGAAGTGTTAAATTCTGTTTTGATTTGTTCAAGTAGATCAAGGATTTGCGCCTGTATAGTTACATCTAAGGCGGTGGTTGGCTCGTCTGCGATAATCAGGCTTGGCTGACATTGGAGAGCCATTGCTATCATCACTCTTTGTTGCATGCCACCAGAAAGCTGGTGTGGATAATCGTGATATACTTCATTTTGACGCGGTATGCCAACTTTTTTAAGCATATCGATAGTATGAGCTTTTATCTCCGCGTTTGAAAGGCTGGGATTATGGATGCGTAATGCTTCATCAAGCTGGTTTCCAATTGTAAAAACGGGATTAAGGCTCGTCATTGGCTCTTGAAATATCATCGCAATATCTTTACCGCGAATAGTTTGTAGTTTTTCATTTGAGAGTTTGATAAGATCAATAAAAGAACCCTCTTTATGGAGGTGTATCGATCCTTCTGCTATGATTCCTTGACTTTCTTTTATTAGTCCCATGATAGAAAGGCTGGTTACTGATTTGCCACAGCCAGATTCGCCAACAATAGCAAGTGTTTTGCCTTTGGGGACTTCAAAGCTAATGCCATCGACTGCTTTTATTGTCCCTGCATCACTAAAAAAGTGCGTGTATAAATTATGAACACTTAGAATTGGGGGACGGTGGGATTCTGAAACGTTCGATAAAGACGGCATAAAATATTGTTATATCGCTCCTTTTCGGCGGATGACGTAAATAATGGTTTTAAATAAAATATCAATATCGAGCGAAAAACATTTATGAATAGTGTAATATAAATCCATAGCGATACGCTTTTCATAGGTTGTTTCACTTCTGCCATTTGCTTGCCAATATCCGGTAAGTCCCGGCCGACACGCAAAAATTGCATCAAAATATTTGCCGTATCGTTCAACTTCTGCATGTACAATGGGGCGATTTCCCACAAGGCTCATGTCTCCTTTGACGACATTCCATAATTGCGGCAACTCATCTAAGCTTGTTTTCCGCAAAAAATTTCCAATATGAGTAATGCGAGGATCATTTTCTAATTTAAATTTTTTTGCAAATTCTTCTTTTTGTGCGGGAGTAAAATTTTTAAATACCTCATCAGAGTTATGCACCATAGTACGAAATTTGTAAATTTTAAATATACGCCCTTGTTTTCCGATTCGTATTTGTGAGTAAAAAACTTTTCCCTTTGAATCAAGTTTAATGCAGATCGCAAGAAAAATAAATAATGGGAGAAAAAAATAAAAGGCACAAAGTGCAACGGTAAAATCAAAAAAACGTTTAAAAAATAAATACACGCGATGTTTTTTTTTATTACTTTCAATGCTATCGATTAGCGTAAATTCTTTATCCATAAAAATCCAAAAAATAATGTCTTTTATATTAGTTTTTTTTTGTAATAAAATCAAGTAGCACGTATTAATTAAGGTTATTGACTAGCACCTAAAAAATATACAAGGTGTAAGTAAATGAAATTCAGTAGATTAAGTACATATAAAGTCAATAAAATAGTTTTATGTTTTAGTGAGGATATTACCGCAACGGCTGCAGCAAAAATTGTGAAGGTAAATCGAAATACAATTAATAGCTATTACAAATTTATTC
>JBOFTD010000017.1:0-2670 GCA_051651885.1 Treponemataceae bacterium | reverse complement strand
TTATGCCCTGCGGTTAAGTTCATTAAGTGATATTGCTTCCTTTGATTTATGGCGATTTAGCTTATTGCAATTTATTCAGCAACGTGGCGGCGTATCTGTTTTTAATAACGTTATTGATCCCGGAAAAGGTCAAGAGGCTATTCTTGAGGTTGCACCTTCTCGTACGGGAGTTGTGAACATAAGTATTATGACTTTGGATGGTAACGTTATTAAGTATCTTCATAAAGGTCGTTTAGAAGGTAATCTTACAAGCTACTTTAGATGGGATGGGCGAAATAATGCTGGAAGAGCCGTTGCTCGTGGAATGTATTTCGTGCGTGTTGTTGGCCCAGATATGGATGAAACGCGAAAGATAATGGTTGTTAAAGATTAAAAAAGCACATACGATTTATATAACCCTATGTGCTTTGTAATAAAGTGCTAGTCTACTAATACAAATTTATCTTTGCCCATAGCACATAAAGGACATTTAAAATCATCATCCATTTCCCCTTGATGGACATAGCCACAAATTGTACATCGGTAAGAAATTTCTTTGCGTTCCTTTTTTGTTTCGGCTGGAGTTTTTTCAACCATTCCAGACACTCCTAAATCCTTGCTTCTATCAATATAACTTGTATGGAGCATTCTTTCTGCTCGTTCACTTAAAGGCTTTTGATAGAATTGTTCATATACTCGTGTAATATCAGGATTTTCATGACTAAAGCGCACTTTTGTGTTGTTATCTTTTTGATAAAGTGCCTTAATTCGTGCATTTCGCACTTCATCATCAATAGGCATAGTCACTTTTGGTTGCCCGCCTCCACCAATACATCCTCCACGGCACGTCATTACTTCAATAAAATCGTAATCAATTTTGCCTTTTTGAATATCGTCTAAAACCTTCTTTGCATTATCAGTTCCGTGAATGACTGCAAGGCGTAAAGCCACTCCATTGAGGGTAATTTCAGTTGTTCTTATTCCATCCATTCCTCGCACATCACTCATGCTAATAAAGTTTGGCTCAGGGTTTTTACCCGTGATTATTGCTGCGGCTGTTCGTGCTGCGGCTTCCATAACACCGCCAGTATTCCCAAAAATAATTCCCGCTCCACTTGCCGCTCCCATTAAAGTGTCATATTGGCTATCTTGTAAAGCAGAAAAATCAATATTTTCTTCCTTGAGCCATTTTGCAAGCTCGCGTGTCGTAATAACAAAATCCATATCACGAATGTTAGGGCTATCCAAATAATCGCTGCTCGCATTCATTTCGGGGCGACGAATTTCAAATTTTTTTGCTGTACAAGGAGTTAATGCAACATTTACAATTGATTCAGGATCGATATTCATTTGCTGGGCAAAAAAAGTTTTAATTGTAGGCCCTTGCATACCAATGGGACTTTTTGACGTTGATACATTGATATTCATTTGTGGGTAAAAAGTTTCCACAAATTTTACCCATGCGGGACAACAGCTTGTAAATTGTGGAAGTGGCTTGTTCTTTGTTGTAACTCTCTGTATTAATTCGTTGGCTTCTTCCATAATAGTCAAATCTGCACCAAAGTTTGTATCGAGAACATACGGTATCCCTAAAGCCCGTAACGCCGCAATCATTTTTCCTTCAACAAAAGAGCCTGCTTTCATCCCGAATTCTTCACCAAGTGCAACTCGCACAGAAGGAGAGGTGCTAACGATAACAACTTTTTTAGGATCAGCGAGGGCTTGCTTAACCTTCTGATATTCATATTTTTCAGTGATAGAGTCTACAGGACATACATTTGCACATTGCCCACAGTGAATGCAAATGGCTTTGTCGTCGGTACTCTTCATATCATATAAACGCCCTACGGCAATCTCTTGCTCACAAACACGCCGACAATTTCCGCATTTGATACAAAGACTTTCATCTCTCATAATTGAAGGATTATCTTTCTCAATTGGAATTCTCACTTCTAAAAATTCATGTTTACTCATAATTTTCCTCTTTTTTTATTTTTGTAATTATTGCAAATTAATAATTAATCCATTATTAGTCGATTTTTTTATTTTGTCAAGATAAAAATTTTTTATTTCGTATCTTGCCGATTTTTGCCTCGTGTTCTCTTGAAACATATTTATTATTAAGCTATAGTTTTTCATAGGAAGTGCCAGTCGAAAACACTTTTTATCAAAAATTATCAGTATTTTGCTCTTCCGTGAAGGAGTTTGTATGCGATATGTGCTTTCTGTTTTGGTTGAAAATCATGCGGGTGTTTTAAGTCGCGTTTCTGGATTATTTAGTCGACGTGGATATAATATTGATAGCTTAACGGTTGGGGAGACCCATGATGCACATATATCAAGAATAACTATTGTTGTTCATTGCGATGAATATATTTTAGAGCAAATTCAAAAGCAGCTGGCAAAGCTGATTGAAGTTATTTCGATTACTCAGTGTAAAATGCTAGAAACAGTAGTGCGTGAGCTTGCTTTAATAAAGGTTTCTACAAGCGATGAAAAAAGAAGTTCTATTATTGAAATTGCGAATATTTTTCGAGCACGTATTGTTGATGTAGCTTCAAATGCACTTATCATTGAGGTAACTGGAAGTGAAGAAAAAATAGCGAGTCTTATTAAACTTCTGACGCCTTTTGGTATAAAAGAGCTGGTGCAAACTGGACTTACGGCAATGGGTCGCGGTGAATCTATTTT
>JBOFTD010000016.1:0-8954 GCA_051651885.1 Treponemataceae bacterium | reverse complement strand
TTAAGACCATCTTCAAACTCTATTTTACTATCATCCTCCTGATAAGGAGTATTACAGCCGAAAAGTAATCCCACAAGTAAAAAAATCATCGCCGTTGCCTGTAGTTTGTTTTTCATTATATACTCCTTATGGTAATTACGCTATCAGATAATTACTACTACATATAATACCTCACCCTGCCCCCTTTTGTCAAGATTACGGATGAAAAATTATCAAAAGTTTGTATAAATTCATTAAAAAATCAATCATTTTTGTGTACTTGTAATTTTTTATTTTTTTGAATAAAATGAGTTTATGAATAAACGTCTTATTACTTCTGCTTTACCGTATGTAAATAATATTCCTCACTTAGGAAACTTAATTCAAGTGCTCTCGGCTGATGTTTTTGCACGCTTTTCGCGCTCTCGTGGTTATGAAACGCTGTATGTTTGTGGCACAGATGAGTATGGAACGGCGACGGAGACACGGGCTTTAGAAGAAGGCAAAACGCCCAAAGAACTGTGTGATCATTATTACGCGATTCATAAGTCGATTTACGAATGGTTTGAAATTTCATTTGACCATTTTGGGCGAACATCTTGCAGTCAACAAACGCACATTGTCCAAAATATGTTTTTAGATTTAGAGAAAAAAGGCTTTATCACGCAAGAAACAATTGAGCAGCTTTTTTGCGATTCCTGCGATCGATTTTTAGCTGATCGATATGTTCGTGGCCTTTGCCCTCATTGTGGCTCTGAGGATGCACGCGGGGATCAATGCGAATCTTGCGGAAAACTCCTTGAGCCAACAGATCTTAAAAGCCCTCGTTGTTCAACTTGTGGCTGCGAGCCCAAAGCAAAATCAACAACTCATCTTTATATTGATTTACCCGCGATTCAAAAAGAGTATGCTCCGTGGATGGAACAGACGAGCATTGACGGAAAGTGGGCAAAAAATGCAGTTCAAATGACGCATGCATGGATTCGAGATGGCTTGCAAAAAAGGGCGATTACCCGTGATTTAAAGTGGGGTATTCCTGTTCCAAAAGAAGGCTTTGAAAACAAGGTTTTTTATGTATGGTTTGATGCACCAATTGGCTATATTTCTATAACAAAAGAGCTCTCTGATATTAGTTGCGGTACGGACTACGAATTTGACTGGAAAAACTGGTGGCTTCCACAAGAAAATGACAAAAAAGTTGAACTTTTTCAGTTTATTGGCAAAGATAATATTCCTTTTCATACCGTAATTTTTCCTTCAACTTTGATTGGAAGTGGCAAAAATTGGACAAAGCTTTTTCACATGTCGAGCTCAGAATACTTGAATTATGAGGGCGGAAAATTTAGCAAGTCTAAAGGTGTTGGCGTTTTTGGAAGCGATGCAAAAGAATCGGGAATTCCAGCAGATATGTGGCGTTTCTATATTTTTTATAATCGTCCAGAAAAGTCTGATACTCAGTTTGTTTGGAAGGATTTTCAAGAAAAACTTAACAGCGAATTTGTTGGCAATTTATGCAATTTAGTTAATCGAACGACAACTTTTGTTTCGCGTTACTATGACGGCATTATTCCTGACGGTGTTGCCGATGAAGCTCTATGGAGCAAAATCAAAGCAGCTGAAGAAAAAATGACTCAGTATTTTGAGTGGGCGGATCTAAAAGAAGCTTTTCACACTGTTTTTGAGATTTCGTCTATTGCAAATAAGGCTTTTCAAGATGGCGAGCCATGGAAAACAAAAGATACAAACCCAGAAAAAGCTGCTTCTCTTATTCGTGATCTTTGCTACGTGATAAAAGATTTAATGATTATGGTGCATCCTTTTGTGCCATTTTACGCTCAAAAAGTGATGTCCTTTTTTGACAGAACGATTGTTGATAACAATATCACTCAAAAAAAGAATGAAGACGCTTTTACTTGGAGCGACCTTGGAAAAACACAGGGGCTAGAAAAAATAGTTTACACTGAAATTATTTTTAAGCCACTTGATGTAAAAAAAGTTGATGAATATCGTACTCAATATGCGGGGACTCAAACAGAGCGAGCTGAAAAAAAATTAAAACAAAAATCACCAAAAAAGGAACATAAAATGGAAAAAAAAAAAGAAGAGATAAAAATTGACCCCATAGCCGTTTTTAATGAAAAAATAGCACTCAAAGTTGCAAAAATCATTAAAATTGAAAAACACGCTGATGCAGAAAAATTGTATGTCATTAATTTAGATGACGGATCTGGCATTGATCGCATAATCGTTTCGAGCTTGGTTCCTTTTTATAAAGAAGAGGAATTGTTTGAAAAATCAATTATTATTGTTGATAATTTAAAACCGAGAAAAATGCGTGGTATTGAAAGCAGGGGAATGCTTTTAGCCGCAGAAATAACTGATAGTGAAGGAAATGAGATTTGTGATGTGCTTGAGTGCGACTGGGCAAAACCTGGAACTCCTGTAATTCTTGAAGGAACAGATCCTGCTGCGGTGAAAGCTGAAAGCCTTGACGCTGAGACTTTTTTCTCTGTTCCTATATCATGCGTAAACAAAGTTGTTAAAATAAACGAATTCAATCTTGTTGCAGATGGCAAACAAATTATGACAAAAAAAATTGATAATGGTAGTGTAGGCTAATCATAGTTTTATAAAAGAAAACGCCATAATAAATAAAATTAAAAAACCCGCTGTATTTTTAACAACGGGCTTTTTAAGATAAAAGCTATACAATTACGACAGAATTATCGGTATTTGAAAAAGGAGCAGGAATATATTTATCTGCCTCCCAATCATTTTCCCAGCGTTTTCCATCAAGTAAATAACGAAATTGATATTCTTGTCCTACTTTTAGTTTAAGTTTTGCAGAAAAAGATCCATTTTTCAGTTTTTTCATTGGATTTTCAATGCTACTCCAACTATTAAAATCTCCCGCTAAAAAAACTTTTTCAGCTCCCTGTGCCATTTCAGCAGAGATTTCAAACGTAACATTGCACTTTTTTCCATCACTAAGATATTCTTTAAATATAGGCATACATTCCTCCTTCAAAGACTAAAAATATTTATTCTCGCTAAATGATAGTAAGAATAAAATTATACAACAAAATCATTTAATTATAGCAAAATTTAACTATTTGTCAACTCAAAATAGTTAAATAATAAAGTTTATAGATTATTACTTCCGTTTTATTTATAAAAATATCTCATTCACAAGAGAATAAAAAAAGGAAGATTTTTGTTGTTTCACTTGCATTAAACAAACTTACATGATATATTTTATTAAACTTTATGTTTTTACAAATAAAAATATAAATGAATTGATAAAATCAAAAATTATACGGGAGATCAATTGATAAAAAAACCTATTGTTTTTACAATCTTTATTCTCATTATTGCTACGATGCTAAATGCGGAAAACTATTTTTTTTCTCGTCATCCGATTCTAAATATTCGACAAGCAGCAATGGGCGGATCATACGTAACAAATACCTCGTCTTTTGATTCTTTTTTTTCTAATCCAGCTGCCATACCTTTGCTAAAAAACCAAACATACTATTCAAGACTTTCACTTAATGCTGGAGGCCCTTTAAATGAACTATTTAAGCTTTCTCCCAAAAATTTTGAAAATCCTGAAGCACTAGTTCAAACGGTCTCTCAACTACTCGAAAAATATAATACAATAAATTTTGATGTAAATTTAACCGGTCCTTTTGTTTTTGGAAATATTTTTAATGGCTTTGGATGGAGTATTTCAAATAATACCTATTTAACATCCGCAATTCCGTCCCTTAATGTAACTGATATTCGAGCAGGGGAAGAAGTATCATTACAAATTGGATACGGAATACCACTTATCAAAACAAATCATCACCTTTGGTCAATCGGTGTATCTGCAAAGATGATACTACAATCAGAGTTTTTTTATACAGAAAGTATTTCAAATCTACAAAACAGCATTAATAATTTAACCGATACACCTTTTTACATGAATGTTGGCTATGGCTTTGATATAGGAACATTTTATCAATTTGCAGACTTTTTTAGTCTAAGTATTGTATTCTATGATGTTTATTCTCCTGTGCATATAAATCGACTAGAAAAATACAAGGGTGTCTCTTCAAGATATGTTACTCCAACAGATATGACAATTGGAGTCGGTTTTAAATTGCCACAAAAATTGCTCGGAAAAATTGTTAGTTCATGGATGATCATGGCAGATTACAAAAATATGATTTATGCTTTTGATGACTTTCAACGAAATCCTTTATTAAATCTATCAATTGGCACGGAGTTACAATTATTTAAAATGCTTGCATTGCGTGTCGGCGTAAGTGATTTATATTTAAATACTGGTTTGGGACTAACTTTTGGTGCATTCAATTTAGATTTTGCAATTTATAGCAAAGAGCTTGGTCTTGAACCTGGATCAAACCCGCAATTGAATATGGGACTTTCAATATCTTTTGTTTACTAATATATGCCATTCGTAACTGAAAAAAAGCCTTATATTATTGCAGAAATTGGCTCCTCTCATTTGGGGTCTATTCAAAAAGCTCAAAAACTAATTGAAACGGCTGCAAAGTGTGGAGCTGATTGTGTAAAATTTCAAATTATTTATGCAGATGAATTATTGCATCCAAATACAGGATTTGTAAACCTCCCGACAGGGAATATTCGCTTATATGATCGATTCAAAGAATTAGAAGTTGATTTTTCTTTTTATAAGCAATGTAAAATTGCTTGTGACACGTTACAGATTGATTTTGCGGCTTCGCCTTTTGGTATAAAAAGTTTTGCACAATTGCTTACGCTAGAACCAGCTTTGATTAAAATTGCAAGTCCAGAATTAAATCACACTCCTTTATTAGAATATATTGTAAAAAACTTCCCCAGAAAAGAAACGCCTCTTATTTTATCAAGTGGCGTTTCAAAAATACAAGATATAGAAAAAGCCCTCTCAATCACAAAAAAAATAAAACACAGAGCATTACTGCATTGCGTAACAAGCTACCCCGCCCCAGAAATTGACTATAATCTTAAAATACTCCCAAGTCTATCTTCTATTTTTGACATAAATATAGGAATCAGTGATCATACTCTCCATCCGTATTTGATTCCAGTGCTTTCATGTGCATACGGAAGTAAAATTATTGAAAAACATATATGCCTTGAAAAAGATGGTGACGGTCTCGACGATCCTGTTGCACTTAATCCAAAGGATTTTTTAACAATGATTAAAAAAATTCATGAAGCAATTTTATTTTTACCACAAGATATTATTCTACATTTGAAAAAAGAATTTGGTTCAGATCTCATTGATAAAATTGCAGGAAACGGTAAAAAAATATTAGCACCGTCAGAAAAAGAAAATTATAATAAAACAAATCGCTCTATTCATTTTATGCGGCAGATGAAAGCAGGAGAAAAAATTACAGAAAAAGACATTGCTGTTTTACGCACTGAAAAAGTTTTAACCTGTGGTTTACATCCTGATTTTTATACTACAGTTCTCAATCAACACCTTGTAAGGGATGCTCTCAATGGAGAAGGACTACAATGGTGTCATCTTTTAAAAAATCTTTAGTAAAAAAATCCCTATGCGTCGAGTAATTTTGTAGCTTCAGTTTCAGGGAGCTCTTGCACGTCTTTGAGTTTCCGCTCAATTTGCCGAGAACGTACGCCAGCATTTTCAATTTCTTTACTCGCAGAGGCAAGTTTTTTTTGAGTGTTTTCCAAAACCTCACCAAATTTTCCAAATTCTGTGCGAACAGCCCCAAGCAAACTCCAAATTTCACTAGTCCGCTTTTCAACCGCCAAAGTTCGAAAGCCCATTTGCAAACTATTCAAAAAAGCTGAAATGGTTGTAGGCCCTGTGATAGTAATTTTAAAATCCCGCTGCAAGCTTTCAAACAAGCCAGGAATACGAAGAACTTCAGCATATAAGCCTTCAAATGGCAAAAACATAATGGCAAAATCAGTTGTACTTGGCGGATCAATATACTTTGTTGCAATATCCTTTGCAAAGCTTTTAATTCGCTTCTCAATTTCTTTTTTCGATTTTTCAATTTGCTCAACACTGCTTGCATCATACGCATTCATCAGTCGCTCGTAATCCTCTGAAGGAAATTTTGCATCAATCGGTAACCAAATATTCTTTTGGGAATCATTTTTATTCGGAATCATCACCGCAAACTCAACATGATCATTACTTCCAGCCTTCGTTTTCACATTTTGGCTATACTGATTGGGCGTTAAAACCTGCTCCAAAATTGAAGCAAGCTGATACTCGCCAAGAACGCCCTTTGTCTTCACATTTGACAAAACATTTTTTAGCTCGCCAACGCCTGTTGCAAGATTTTGCATTTCGCCCAAGCCCTTTTGTACAAGCTCAAGGCGCTCACTAACGATTTTAAATGACTCACCCAAGCGAGTTTCAAGCGTTTTATGCAACTTTTCGTCAACCGTTTCTCGCATTTTCTCAAGCTTTTCGCTATTGTCTTTTTGAATTTCAGAAAGCTTTAACTCAACAGCACTCCGCACTTTTTCAAGCGTCTCTTTTGTCTCCTTGGTCAGCTCAGTTTGCTGCTTTCCAAGCTCATCAAATTTTTGCCGTTGCACATCATTAAAGTCTTTGACGCTCAAACCAAATTTTTCCTCAAAAGATTTAAGCGATTTTGAAAGCTCATCACGCGTCTCTTTGGCAGAAAGCGTGTTTGAGTGTTGCATATTCGAAAGTTTTTGCTCCAAAAGCTCGCTAAATCCTTTAAAACTTGCTTGTAAATCATCACGATGCTTCTCAAGCGTCTCTTTTGTCTCTCTGGTCAACTCAGTTTGCTGCTTTCCAAGCTCATCAAATTTTTGCTTTTGCACATCGTTAAAATCCTTTATACTCTCATTAAATTTTTCTTCAAAAGATTTAAGCGATTTTGAAAGCTCGTCACGTGCCTCTTTGGCAGAAAGCGTATTTGCATTTTGCATATTTGAAAGCTTTTGCTCCAAAAGTTGGGTAAAGCCCGTAAACGTCGTTTGAATTTCTTCACGGCTGTCTTTTGCATTTTTATTATTTTCATCCCGATTACGAGAAAACTCATCTTTCAAAAAAACTTCATTTTTATCAAAGCGTTTTTCATACTCTTCAAACTTTTGAATTACATGATTTTGATCACCAGTCGGTTTTTGCAAAAAAAGTTTTACAAGAATCACCACATTGAGTAAACATAAAACAGCAGTTACAATAATTTGAATAGACATAGTTTCTCCTAAGTCACAACAGACATGATAAAAAACCTGCTTTTTATTAAAACAAATTTTAAAATTATTTTTTTTGATTATTTAAGAACAGCAAATATTTCTAAGCAATACAAACCAACATGAAGGCTTTACTTATATAGGAGAAAAAATTGTCTCTATTTTAATATATCTCATTATATTTTTTAGTGTCAACTTTAAATGCAATGATTGGATACTGTGCATTTCCTTGTGCTTTATTTAAAGCAGTATTTGCCTCATAAATCAAGCGACTTGCAGAAAGTTTTCCTCTTTTTGAGCGACTAGATAAGCCAATAGCAATTTTTGTTGCAAGCTGATTTTCATCTAAAAGAGATTCAATTTCTAGATAAAGATGTTCACAGGTACTGATAGCATGATCCAAATCCATCTCTTTTAACAAAAGGGCATAACCTGAGTTACTATATTCAAATAAAAGATTTGCAAAATGCAACGTATTAACTAAAATATTTCCAATTTGCTTTGCACAAGGGTGGGAATGCTCAACATTATTCACCTGAATCAACACAAGCGTTAAATCCTGTTCATTTGAAATAGAACGCATTAACTCAGAATCAAGAGTTGCCTCAAAATAAGTGTTTTTTCCTGCACCAGTATTTACCGATCGTAATCCCATTGGATCATAAGTAACCGTTGATCCTGCCGCAACAAATGTTTGATCATCAGCTGTATATCTCGGAGCTGGAGCATCTGAAGGCTGATTTCCTGAGTGATATGAAATATTTTGAATTATTGGTCCTTTTGATGAAGTATCAACAGGATTAACCTTACGTGAACCATGTCCTTCATAAACAACTGATTCAGCAGGCTTTTTTTCAGTATCAATAAACAGTGCAATAAAAAACATAATGAGGGTTACAATTATCACAATAAAAAAAGTTCGCTTCAAAAGTGGAAAAATTGTTCTCGACTGCAAAATATATACCGGAGCCGTTATTCTTGTATCATAAGGATCTTTAACTGAAACTCTTGTATCAAAAACACGCACAAAAAGTGAATTGCTTCCAACTTCGGGCTCTCGATTATAATTAGAATGAATATATTTTGACTGAAGAGGATACGCAAATTTAACCTCGCTCCCCTGCTCTATAACAATCGCATCAATACGTGGACTCTTATCTAAAAAAGACTTCAAACCTTCAACATAACTTTCACTCAAAAAAGTATGATCGCCTGCAAGTGATCGAAGAGAATCAATAGCATAAGTAAATTCTTGATCAGCCTCAACCGATCCTGTTTTTATTTGTAAAATAACAGAAACAGAGATATATGCAAAGATACATAAAAAAATTGCTAAAAAAACAATAGCGAGCGTTGTCATTGAATTATTCTTCATTAATCTCTCCCCAAAAGCATACATAATTATATATGCTTATTAGATTTTTTTCAAGTGATATATCTATTTTTCTATCATTCATTTTCGTTTTTACCCATGAAATATAAGGCAAAATAGAATAAAGGATTTTTTTATCCATTTTTTCAACGGGTTTTGAAAGTTTTTCCTTATACCACACTATAAAATCGGAAAAAAAATGCAAAGATTGAAGTATTTCTTTTGATAAATATCTTTTTTTTTCATTTTTCTGCATAAAATCGGTGTATTTTTGCTCATACTGCATTAAAACCTTCGTTGTAACACCCTTCTGGTGAGCAAAAAGCTCCGTTCTATGCATGAGATGCACAAATTGCGTTTCCGTATTTTTCAATCG
>JBOFTD010000015.1:0-23933 GCA_051651885.1 Treponemataceae bacterium | reverse complement strand
ATAATGCAAGGTGTGTGTGATGAATTTATTGATGCTTTGTGTATTACAGCAAAAGAAGAAATTCTAAAAAACAGTGCTGAATAATATTTTTTCTACGGAGTAATAAAAAAAGCAACCTTTATGGTTGCTTTTTTTATGCAGATTCTTTTTACGTGCTTTAGCCTAAGATTGCAAGTAAAACGCCTGCTGCAACAGCAGATCCAATAACGCCTGCGACGTTTGGCCCCATTGCATGCATGAGTAAGAAGTTATTAGGGTTACTTTCAAGTCCAACTTTGTTTACAACGCGAGCAGCCATAGGAACAGCGGAAACTCCAGCGGCTCCAATTAATGGATTGATTTTGTTGTTTGCACCTGAAAGAACATTCATTAACTTTGCAAGTAAAACGCCACCAGCAGAACCTACTGCAAATGCTAGTAAGCCAAGAAGAAGGATGCCAAGCGTTTCAAGTTGTAAAAACTTATCGGCTGCAAGCTTTGAGCCTACGGCAAGTCCTAATAAAATTGTTACAATATTGATAAACTCATTTTGAGCAGTTTTTGAAAGTCGCTCTGCAACACCTGATTCTTTTAGTAAATTACCAAACATTAAAGCACCAATAAGAGGGGCTGCATCAGGGAGTAAGAAAGCTACCATTACGATAACTGCAAGTGGAAAAATGATTTTCTCTCGTTTGCTTACAGGACGAAGTTGGCTCATTACAATTTCTCTTTCTTTTTGCGTTGTCAAAACCTTCATAATTGGTGGCAAAATAATTGGAACTAATGCCATGTATGAATAGGCAGCAACGGCAATTGCACCCAATAAATCAGGTGAAAGGCGTGATGCTAAGAAGATTGCAGTCGGGCCGTCAGCTCCTCCAATAATACCGATAGAGGCTGCATCTCGTAAGTTAAAGTTGAGTAATCCTGTTTGTGAAAGTGCAAGGGCTCCAAGCAATGTGCCAAAAATACCAATTTGTGCTGCAGCTCCAAGGAGTGCTGTTTTAGGATTTGCCAACAGTGGGCCAAAATCAGTCATTGCACCAACGCCAATGAAAATAAATAGCGGAAATAACCCAGATTCAATACCAAAGCTATAGATTTGCCCTAAAAATCCACCAGAAGTAAAATTGCTTACAAAAAAACCATTGAAAGCAAGCACAATAGGAGTGTCTGCAATCCCTGCTAAGGGAACATTGGCAAGAATTCCACCAATTCCAATTGGAATAAGTAACAGTGGCTCAAAACCTTTTGCAATAGCAAGCCATACTAAAAACAAGCCAACAATAATCATGATGGTGTTTCCTAGCAATGGATGTAATTGCCCTTCCTTTTTTTGCGGAGGTGAAATATACTTTTCAAACTCTTTTGACTTTGACTCAAATATCTCATTGTACTTTGCTTGCATTTGCTCTTCTTTTTTAGCAGAGGCATCTGCGTCTTCAGCCATAAGCGTTCCAAATGCGGTTGACTTAAAAAGAGAAATCAAGGAGTCCTTAAACGAGCGAGCATGCTCTTGTGGAGCTGAATCTTCATCTGCTTGACTTGTTGAAGTACTGTGGTCATGACCATCACCGTCAAAGTGGAGCTGCCCTGCCTCATCAACGAAGGCACCTTCAGGAAAATCTCCATCAGGCATCTCTTCCATGTTTAGCTGTTGAGGATCAACATACTGATTATCACCATCTTGATACTCTTGTGCAAAAAGACTAAAACTTGCAACAAAAAAGAATGCAAGTAGAATTAATTTATTGTTCATATTATACCGTTTCTCCCATTATCCAACGATAGCCAATTCTTGACCAGCTTGCACTTGATCACCTTGCTTTACTTTAATTTCTTTTACTGTTCCTGCACTCGGTGATTTAATCTCAATTTCCATCTTCATTGATTCAACTATTAAAACAGTTTGACCTGCACTAACACTTGTCCCTTGTGGGGCAATAATTTTGAAAATAGTCCCTGGTAATCCTGCAACAACAGGTGTTCCAGAACCGCCCGCTGATGGTGCTGTAGCCACTGGTGCACTACTTGCAGGAGCGGCAGCTACTGTGCTTGCAGAGCAAGCATTTGCGTCAATGCCATCTTTTGTTGTAAAGTCATACGAAACACCATTGACAATAGCCTTGTTTCCGTCAATCTTTACGCCATAGTTTGCACCGCCAATTGAAACCGTAATGCCCTTTGATGCAGAGCCTGCAGTAGTTTCCTTGCGTATACCAAGCTTTGCCTCGCCTTTAAGGAATTGAATACCTTTTTCTTCACAGCAAGAAGCAATAAAGACATTCTCATCGCTTAGGTCTGTAATACCTGCAGCCTTCAATGCCTCTTCGGCAGCTTTGCGGCCTTTTTTTGTATCTTCATCATCAATATCCATTGAAGAGCGAGTTGTAGGCTCAAGCCCTAATTGCTCGCTTGCAATCTTTATAATTTGTGCATCTGGTGCTGTTGGTGTTTTGCCAAAATAGCCTAAGACCATTCGTCCATAACCCTCTGCAATCTTCTTCCATGAGCCGTACATAACATTGTTTAATGCTTGTTGGAAGTAAAACTGTGAAACAGGTGTTACTGACGTCCCAAAGCCACCTTTTTCAACAACCTCAGTCATTGCTTTAAGTACCTCAGGGAATTTATCCATAATGCCATTGTCTCTCATCATTTGGGTGTTTGCCGTTAAAGCTCCCCCTGGCATTGGTGCAAAAGGAATGAGTGGCTCAACCGTGCGGCTCTCAGGTGGCAGAAAGTAATCTTTCATACACTCTTTTAGTATTTCTTCAACCTCACGGATCTTATTAATATCAATGCCTAAATCAAAATCAGTTCCCCGTAGTGCATGCCACATAACCATCAAGTCCGTTTGGCATGTTCCCCCAGAAACAGGAGCCATTGAAAGATCGATACAGTCAGCACCAGCTTCCAAAGCCGCCTTGTATTGTAAAGACGCAATACCTGCAGTTTCATGACTGTGCATTTGAATACGAATATCCTTGCCAAGCAACTTGCGTGCCTCTTTAATGGTATCGTATACCACTTGTGGCGTTGTTGTTCCTGAGGCGTCCTTAAAACAAATAGAGTCATATTGCACTTCTTTAATGATGTCTTTTAATACCTTAATATAAAACGCAGCGTCATGTGCCCCTTTGCATCCAGGAGGAAGAGCCATCATTGAAACTACTACTTGGTGATGAAGACCTGCCTCTTTAATACACTTCCCGCTGTAAATAAGATTGTTTACATCGTTTAATGCATCAAAGTTACGGATAGTCGTAATACCATGCTTTTTGAACATTTGCGCGTGCAAGTTAATCATTTCACGTGGTTGAGACTTAAGGCCAACAACGCTTACCCCGCGAGCCAATGTTTGTAAATCAACATTAGGGCCAACAGTCTTGCGGAAGGTGTCCATAACGTCAAAGGCGTTCTCCTTGTTATAGAAAAACGCACTTTGGAAGGTTGCTCCTCCACCAGACTCAATATAGTTAATCCCTGCATCTACACAGGCTTGTACTGCTGGCATAAAATCCTTAGATAAAACGCGAGCGCCATATACTGATTGAAAACCGTCTCTAAAAGCGGTAAGCATAAACTTTACTTGTTTTTTAGCCATATCTTTATTCTCCTAAATAAATTACTCTCTAAACAATAACTGCGTGTGTTTTCCACAGTCATTCTTTTGTTATAAACGAAAACCGATGAAACTCATCGTAATTGTAAGCTATTTCTTTAACTTTGCAATAGCAATAGCTGCTGCAATAAGACTTGTATCACCTGCGTGCGACGTTGTAGTTGAGGGCTGTGATGAGGCTGTGTCTTCAATAGGGTTTAAAATATCAATTGCCTTAACAACTCTACCAATACCTAACATAACAAATACAAGCAAAACAAGGAACAAGACAACGGTGCCCATTCCAATTAGCATGATTTGAAATCCTTCTGCTAACATAATTTATACCTCCATATAGATTATCAGCGTATGATAAACACAGCCTGTGAGGGGTGCTATCCATGCACTGATTTGTAATTAAGACTCCCTGTATAGTACTGATAAGAAATCTTACATCATCTGTTCAGTATATATCTATATCCAATTTATTACAAGGACTTTTATATAAAAAACAAAAGTCCACAAATAATGTAGATATAATTTGATATCGCATTCCTTCATATCCCTTTACAAAAGTATAATTTTAAAGTAAAGTATTTATTAAAATTTGATGATGATTGCATAATAGTATCACAACAACACTCTGATCTATACTTTGCAAGAGATTTTATAAAAGGATTTCCCATGAAAAAGATTAAATTTTTATACGTTTTATTTTTATTCTTAGCCGTTTTTGCTTTTCCCGCGTTTGCATACCTCGACCCTGCAACAGGAAACGTACTTGTATTCGTCGTTACCAGCATTATTGGAGCCTTATTTTACTCGCTAAAGGGTGCGTACTATGTGATTGCTCGAAAAATGGGGCTTGCCGAAAAAACTCAAACTCTCATAGATACATCAAAAATCATTCTTTTTTGTGAAGGCAAGTCTTACTGGAACACATTTAAACCACTTGTTGACAATCTCTTAGAAAGAAAAATCCCTTTTAGCTATTATACCACCGACATAGAAGATCCAGGCCTAGATTACGAGGAGGCAACAATGTTTGCTCAGTATCTTGGCGAGGGAGCTGCAGCCTATGCCCGCTTAGCACGTGTTGAAGGCGACGCGATGATTACGACAACGCCCAATATTGGAACGGCAGGCTTTCCGTTACCACGCCCTGCAAAAATCAAACGCCTTATCCATATCTTTCATGCTATTGATGACATAGCCTTATATCACAAACAATCCCTTGATTGCTACGATGAAGTTTTAATGGTTGGCGATCATTGCACCGAAAGCATTCGTTTCACCGAAAAACTGCGCAACCTGCCGCAAAAAAAACTTGTTTCAGTCGGCTTACCCTACTTAGATGTCATGGCACAAAAAATCCCCGCAGATACAAAAACAAACGGCAAAACAATTTTACTTGCACCGTCATGGGGATCAAAAGGATTTTTGAGTTCTTACGGAACAGATTTTATTGAGCACCTTGCTAAAGAAGATTTTGATCTCATCATTCGCCCTCATCCACAAAGCTGGAAAGTTGAAAAAACGATTTTAGAAAATTTACAAAAACGCCTTGAATCTTTTAAAAATATCACGTGGGACACGCAACCCGATGGCACCATTTCAATGAGCAAGGCAGATGTGCTTATTTCTGACACTTCTGCAGTTCGCTTTGATTTTGCCCTTTTGTATGACAGGCCAGTAATTACCCTTGCAATTCCCTTAGGCGATATGACAGAATACGAGTGTGCCGATTTTACCACAGAGCCGTGGATTGAAACTGCGGGCAAAAAAATTGGCAGTGTAATTACCAAAGAGACCTTTGAGGATTTAATCCCAACGATAAAAAAAATGTTTACCAGCAGTGAATACACACAGGCAATCAAAGCTTTAAAAAGTGAATGCCTTACAAACTTTGGAAAAGTTGGTGAAAAAATTGTTGATTATCTTATTGCTCAGTAGCAAATAAAGCGATTTTTATGTAAAATAATCTATATTACCTAAAAAAGGATCGAGATATACCGTTCCTTTGTACTACTATTCTTGATCTATATTATCTAAATTGAGAGTTACTCGAATAACCGTTTCCTCTCCATCAATAAAAACATCATAACCATCATCATTTAGACCTACTTTACGAAGCATAATCATCAGAATAACTAACCCAAATCCTGCTCCCTCTGAGTTATCCATCACTTGGGTTAGAGGCTCATTAATTGATGAATATTGTTGTGCACGAGCAATTTTATCATGAATACGTTTATATTCAATAAAAGTGAGCTTTGCATTGTTACGCACTTCAACAACCAAACACGTTTCACTTTTCATATAGAAAATTGTCTTTACATATAAATTTAAAGCCGCTTGTTTTTTTAAAAAATAATCTATATTAGAAAGCGTTTCTTTCTTAAAAGAAACCATTCCCATTTCATATTGTGCCTCATCTTCAAGATCCAATTTTTTTTCTAAGAAAAAAACTCGCTTAGTATTTGCTTTTTTTGCGTTTACCATAAGTTCGCGCACACAATACGATAAATAGTCAAATATTTTCAATTGATTTATTTCTTTTAAAAAACTTTCTAGTAAAGATATCGTATGCACCTCTTCTTCATGTGACAAGATACATGTTTTTACTTCAATAGGAGTATTATTTTGTATAGAATTTTTAACATATTGTAAATCAATATCAGATAACACTATTTCACTCATAAGCATCCTTAAACTTTTTATAATGGAAATAAGTTATCATAAAAAATAAAAAAAAGCAAGCACCCCGACGAAGAGGATCGCCCTGATTTTTTTGAAATGTTTGAGAAATAAAGTACGGAATTAAAAATCCTGTAAACGCAAGCAAAATTATAATCTGAATGATTGTTATCTTGCTTTTAACTTGCTATACTTTCGTCACTATGAAAACGCTCTACTTGGCTTCAAGTTCTCCTCGCCGCAAACAAATACTTGACTCAGTTGCCATTCCTTTTACGCCATTGCAGTATGATTTTGATGAATCTTACCCAAAAGGTTTGCAAAAAAATGAAGCTTCGGCATTTATTGCACAAAAAAAAATATCTCAGTCTATCAAAATAGTTCCTCAAGAAAAAGATTTTTTAGTTTTAAGTGCCGACACGCTTATTTTGCTTGACAATGAAATTCTTGAAAAACCGCAAGACAAAAATGAAGCCCGTCTTTTTTTAGAAAAACTTTCGGGAAAAACTCACCAAACCTACACATCGCTTGCCCTCTTTGATAGCACATCAAAAAAAACATCCGTCAAAACGAGCGTCAATCACATAACTTTTCGAACACTAAAAAAAGATGAAATTGAGTGGTACATCAGCACCAACGAATGGCATGGAGCTGCAGCAGGCTATCGCATTCAAGGAAGGGCATCTTTTTTTATACAAAAAATTGACGGCAATTTTAGCTCCATTATGGGCTTGCCACTTTTTGAACTTTATGCTATGCTTCAAAAGTATGATTTTTTTGCTTAGCAAATCTTTATACTAAATTGAATGTCCTGCATTTAATTTAATCTTCCGATCTTTAAAAAAGATACGAGAAACAGAGTTAGGAGTTTTTCAAAACAATGATTTTGAAAAATGATTTGAAGGAGTTATCATGGCAGTAGTAACCATGAAGAGTCTACTTGAGTCAGGTGTACACTTTGGACATCAAGTAAAACGTTGGGATCCGCGAATGAAGCGGTATATTTTTGCAGAGCGAAATGGTATTCACATCATTGACTTGCAAAAAACAATTGCTTCTATTAAAGAAGCGTATGAGGCTGTGCGAAAAGTTGCAGCATCAGGAAAATCTGTTCTATTTGTGGGAACAAAAAAACAAGCACAACAAGCTATTGCAAAAGAAGCAGAACGTTGTGGCATGTATTTTGTAAACAATCGCTGGCTTGGCGGAATGCTTACAAACTTTTCTACAATCAAAAAATCTTTGCTCCGTCTTAAAAAACTTGAGAAGATGGAAAGTGATGGCACCTTTGACAGCATCACAAAAAAAGAGATTGCAGCCATTCAAAAAGAAAAAGCAAAACTAGAAAAAAACCTTGGCGGTATTAAAGAAATGAAGGAACTTCCTGGCATTATCTTTATTATCGACACGCATAAAGAAGGCATTGCCGTTGCAGAAGCACACCGAATGGGCATTCCAATCGTTGCTGTTGTTGACACAAACTGTAATCCTGAGGGAATCGACTATCCAATTCCTGGAAATGATGACGCAATCCGAGCTATCACCCTTTTTACCTCAATTATTGCAAATGCCGTTACCGAAGCTGATAACGAAAATGGATTGAGAATCATTGAAAGCCTTCAAGACGAAGATGAACTATTGATGGAAATGAGCAACGGTCCTCGTTCAAGTGAAGTTGAAATCGTTGATTATGAGAATTACATTCCAACTGAGTCAAAAGAAGAAACGACTGCTGACGATAGCGAAGATTCTTTAGTTGATGAAGATAAATTATACGAGTAAGAGAGGACATAATGGAAATCAAAGCAGCCGATATAAAAGCTCTACGGGAAAAAACGGGAGCGGGAATGATGGAGTGCAAAAAAGCACTCGATGAGTGTGCAGGCGATGCAGAGAAAGCGGCAAAATTACTAAAAGAAAAAGGTCTTGCTGCTGTTGAAAAACGATCAGAGCGTGCAACAAAAGAAGGAAGCATTTTTATTAAAACAGTCGGAGCAAAAACGATTGTTGCTGAACTCACTTGTGAAACAGACTTTGTAGCAAAAAATCCTGATTTTGTTAAATGCGGAGAAGCAATTATTGAAACCGCCTTTGCAAAAAATTATTCAGAAGTAAATGAAGAGCTTTCAAATGTTTTACTCGACTTTGCAACAAAAACACGAGAAAATATGTCTTTGCGTCGTTTGCAAGCAATTGAAACGCCAAGTGATTGTGTTTTAGCGTCTTACATCCATAGTGATAAAAAAACGGGCGTTGTTGTGCAAGTAAAAGTTGATCCTACAAGTGAAAAAAACAAGGCAGAAATTAAACAATTTGCATACGATTGCTGTTTACACATTGCAGCTTTTTCTCCCGCTTTTATCAAAAGAGAAGATGTAGATCCTAATTACATTGCAGAGCAAACAGAAATCTTTAAAAAGCAAACTAATGAAAAAGAAGCAAGCAAGCCTGAAAATGTTAGAGAAAATATTACAAAGGGCAAAATCAACAAGCACTTAGCCGAAATTTGTTTTATGGATCAAGCATTTGTTAAAGATGACAAAATGACCGTTGCAAAAAAAATGGAAGAAGTGGGAAAACAAGCGGGAGCAAAGCTCTCTATTGCAGGCACCGTAAACTTTATTCTAAACTAATTTTTTTTACTTTTTAACTAACACGTTTTGGTGGGAATGATCCTATCAAAACGTGATTTTTTAGATACGAACACAAAAATAACTTACAAAATTTATTTTTGAAAGAGGAATTATGGGACATAATGACGCAAGCATAAAACGCATGGAAAAAACAATTGCAGACCTAAAAGATGATTATGCGGGAATTAGAACAGGACGAGCATCTGCCGCCTTATTTGACAAAATTCGTGTTGATTACTACGGAGAAAAAACGCCACTGACCCAAGTTGCAAATATTTCAATTCCAGAGGCTCGAACTGTTGTTATAACGCCATGGGACAAAGGCTTAATTGGTGAGATTGAAAAAACTATTTTGAAATCAGAATTAGGATTAAATCCTTCAAATGATGGAAAAATTATTAGAATCGTAATTCCACCGTTGACCGCCGATCGAAGAAAAGATTTGGTAAAACAAGCAAAAAACACTGCAGAAAATCACCGCGTTGCAATCCGCAACATTCGTCGAGATGGAAATGAAGAGCTAAAAAAACTGCAAAAAGCGAGCGAGCTTACCGAAGATGATGTAAAAACTGAAGAAGAAGCTCTGCAAACAGTAACTGATAAATTTATTAAAGAAATAAATACAATTTTTGAAGAAAAAGAAAAAGAAATTATGGAAGGCTAAGCGTGCAAGATTTTGAAAGCCTTCCACAACATATTGGCATCATCATGGACGGCAACGGTCGCTGGGCAAAAAACAGAAATTTACCGCGAACGGCAGGACACAAAGAAGGCTTAAGTGCAGCAAAACGCATTGGTATCAGTGCAAGTATGCTAGGCATCAAATATTTAACGCTTTATACCTTTTCAACTGAAAACTGGAAACGAACACAAGAAGAGGTTGGATTTTTATTTAATTTGATCAAAATCTACCTACGAAATGAGTTTGAACTTTATAAAAAAAACAATATTCGTCTTTTACATCTTGGCGATTTGACTACCCTTCCCCTTGATATTCAACAGGAGATTACCAATGCGATGAACGATACAAAAGACTTTACAGGTCTAACTATCGTTCTTGCAATCAATTATGGTGGCAAAGATGAAATTATCCGAAATATAAAAAAAATCGATCCGTCACATTTTGACAGTATAAATGAAAACAATTTTTCATCTCTTTTTGAGCCACAACTTCCACCTGTTGATTTAATTATTCGCACTGGAGGCGAAAAACGACTAAGCAATTTTTTGCTCTGGCAGGGGGCGTATGCAGAGCTTGATTTTTCTGATATACTGTGGCCCGATTACACTGAAGATGATTTCAAAAACGCACTTTTGAATTATCAAAAACGCACTCGCCGTTTTGGAGGACTATGAAAGGAAATAAACGCATTCGACTAATTACTTTTATGATTGGAGTCCCCCTTTTTGTCTCCTTGGCCTTTTTTTCGTTTTGTAATTATATTATTTTTCACTGTGCCGTTATAATTGCTTGTGCTATCGCGACTAATGAAATTTATGAAATGCTCAAGAAAAAAATAACCTTGCAGCCAAAACCCTTTTGCCTTGTGCTACCGCCACTGCTTGCAACCTGCGTTACAATCCTTTCTTTTTATAATGAAAGCTTTATTCCAGAAGCCTTATTTGTGCTCATCGGATTTTTTGCAATGCTGATTTTCACCTTTGAGATTTTTGCAAACAACAAAGAAAATGCTGACTTTCACAATTCTTTTTTTGCGATTGCAGGATCATTCTTTTTGGTAATTTACCCTGGAGTATTTTTCTCATTTATTTCACGACTTGCCTTACTAAAAAATCCACAAGCAGGAATTGCCATTTTTCTTTTAATGATTTTTGGCTGCGATTCGATGGCTTGGGCAACAGGAGTGCTTTTTGGCAAAAATAATCGTGGCCTCATCAAAGTCAGCCCGAACAAAAGTATCGCGGGCTATCTTGGCGGTTACATCGGCTCAATGCTTGCAGGAGCAATTGGAATTTATTTTTATCCCAATGTTTTTGGCTCCTCTATTCCCCACACAGTAATTTTAGCGGTCGTTACAGCAACCGCATGTATTATTGGTGACCTTGCAGAAAGCGTCCTTAAACGCTCAACTAACTCAAAAGATGCCGGCATTGTTATTCCTGGTCGTGGAGGAATGCTCGATTCTGTTGACTCAATGATTTTTGCAGCTCCCTTTTATTACTTTTTTTTAGAACTTTTTTTTATCAACTAACCGATTATGAAAAAAATTATTTTGCTCGGTTGCAGCGGCTCAATCGGCACAACAACCATAAATCTTATACGAAAACACCCTTCCCTTTTCCAACTGGTAGGACTTTCGGCACACACAAATGAAAAACTTTTATTGCAATATGCAAAAGAATTCGGCGTAAAAAACTACGTGCTAACGAGCAATGAAAATGCGAATTTTTTACTTGATGAAATGATTCAAAACACAAACGCCGATATTGTGCTAAACGCAATTGCAGGATCAAGCGGACTGTATCCGTCAATCAGCACCCTAAAATGCAAAAAAGACCTTGCCCTTGCCAACAAAGAAACCATTGTGATGGCAGGAAAACTCATAAAAAAACTAGCTCAAAAAAATAACTGCAAAATCATCCCCGTGGATTCAGAGCATTCTGCGGTTTTTGCCCTCATTAATAATTTTGGAAGCTCTACGGTAAAATCCGTTATTTTAACCGCATCTGGAGGACCCTTTCGCCTTCGCAATAAAGAAGATTTTAGCACTATCACCCTCAAAGAAGCCTTAGCACATCCGTCATGGTCAATGGGAAAAAAAATTACCATTGATTCTGCAACGCTTGCAAATAAAGGACTCGAGGTAATTGAAGCCTCTCTCTTGTTTGATTTGCCAAGCGAACAAATACAAGTTGTCGTCCACCCAGAAAGCTATGTTCATTCACTTATATCTACAAAAGACAATATCTTATATGCACAAATTTCAAAACCTGATATGAGCCATCCGATATTTTATGCACTGAGCTATCCACATTGCACAGCGAACAATCTCGATCATTTTGATATCACAAAAGGATTGCAGCTAAACTTTTTTGAGCCTGACTTTAAAAAATTTCCTATGCTCGCTCTTGCCTACCAAGCCTTAGACAAAGGCGACGCTTATACTATTGTGTATAACGCAATAAATGAAATTGCCGTTGATCTTTTTGTGCAAGGCAAAATCTCATTTATTGATATTGCAAAACTAACTGAAAAAACCTTGTCTAAAAACTGGAATACGCCTATAAATAATTTTGAAACCGTTTTTGAAATTGATAAAGAGGTACGAGAAATTAAACTCATTTAAACAATACTTTTTTCCCACAAATTATAATAATCAATGATTGCATCTTATCTTCATAAAAAATTTCAAAAAAAAAGATATAGAAAATATTCTATATCTTTTTTTATCATCTATAAGAAAAAATTTCTTAAAGTATTAGTAATATATTACTGAGTAGCACCCCACTCAACATTCGAAAGATTATCAAACCAATTTGCATGCCAAGTATCTGGTTTTTCACTATGTGCTACCTTTATTTTTACATTCGGTGAAAGATTTTGAAAAGCTTTTTCTTCAATAGATGTAACACTACTTGGAATCCAAATTTCTTCTAATGAACTTGCACCATATACTGCCCATGAATGAATTTTATTGATTTTATCATTTAGAATCAATTTTTTTCGAGAATCTGCATTCGGATACAATTGGAGAGATCGGTTTCTTGTATCTCTACTACTGTCTATTTTATACAGAATACCCTCAACTACTTCAAACCCAGAAACAGATTCGCCTAAAGTAATAGTTTTAATCGTTGAATTATAAGCAAATACATTACTCCGTAGCTCGGTAATAACACCAAGTAATTCAATAGTCTCAAGTTTTTGATTCATAAAGACTTCATTACTAACATATAAAGAAGTACCATAATCAAGAACAAGCTTCTTGAGAGTGCCATTAGCATTGTCTTGAACATAAAAAGCTTTTGCATCTAAAGAACTTACATGAGCAGGTATCTTTAAATCAACTATTTTTTGATTTTCAAAAGAATACTGACCAATAGATAACTTTCGCTCGCTTTCTTTAAATTCAAGAGTCGTCATTGCCCCATGAGGTGCTCGCTGGCTAAAAGCATAACCACCAATTTCAGTAACTCTTTCAGGAATTATAAGAGATTTTATCCCCTGTCGCTGAAAAGCATTTGCACCAATAGATAACGATTTCTCACCATCTGCAATTGTAAGTGTCTTTATAGACCCAGAGTTTAAATTCGACAGAAATGCAGAATCTCCAATTGATGTTACTCTCGAAGGTATTACCAAATCCTTAATTTGTACATCAGTAAATGCAGACTTCCCAATATCGAGAGGAATATCACCCTCAGCAATTGTAAAATCTTTTATGGCACTGACACCAGATAGTCTGTCAGCTGCAAAAGCCCTCTCTCCAATGAATTTTACCCGAGAAGGAATTGTAAATGATTCTAGTTGGTGATTATTAAAAGCATTAGATTCAATCGATAATAAAATATTACTATCTTTAATTTCAAGAGTTTTAATTTTGGGACTGTCCATAAAAGCACTGTTACCAATTTTTTTTACAGTTGAAGGAATTACTAAATTTTCTATATTGCATCGTCTAAAGGCGTTTTCAGCAATTATTTGTAAACCTTCATTAAGTGTTAAGATAGTAGCAGGTGGAGGGTTAACCGAATCTGTCCATAAAAAAGCTTTTTCCTCTACCTCTGTAATATTCTTACCAAACATAATAGATTTAAAAGGAGTATTCCCTTCAAAAGCACCATCAGCTATTTTTGTAATAGGTTTACCTTTGTATGTATCAGGAATTACAAGATCAGAATCAGTATATTTACCAAGTCCAATAACAGCATAACTATTTTCTTCTAATCGATAAGTAAGCTGACCCAATTCTTCTCTACTATACTCTACATAACCATCTGAGTTAGGAGCAGAAAAAGGAAAAATCTTTTTAATAAAACTTTGATCAGCCAATGAAATAGTAGATTTCACATATACAGCAGTCGCTACAGTAAGTAAACTTGAATCATTATCGCTTAAGTTAGCAATCATTTCACTGTCAATAGATACATCAAAAAGTTTTCCATTATTTAAAAATGCATCTTTTTCAATAGAAATTACTCCACTAGGAATCATTATACGAGAAAATTGTTGTGAAGCTAAAGCTTTTTCAGCAATTGTTTTTAAATTTTGGCTCAAAACAATTTCTTCAAGGGCTTTTGATGGATCAAGAAGAGCAGGGGCAAAAGCACTAGCAGCTATCTTTTCAACTTGATTAGGCACAGTAAAAGACTTTCTTGAATTTCCTAGAGGATAAAGTAAAAGAGTTTTTTTATCTTTTGTATAAAGTACATTATCAACAGCTTCATACTTTGGATTACCAGATGCAACCACAATATTTTGTAAAGTGTATTTATTACCAGAAAAAGCACCTTCGGCAATATCAGTAAGAGTTGCAGGTATTTCAAGCGTAGTTAAATAATTACCATCAAAAGCACCACTTGCAATACTCATTTCCCGTGATGATAATACCAATGTTTTAAGATTATGATTACCTGCAAAAGCATTAGAACCAATATTTAATTTTGAACCTCCATCGCTTATAACAACTTTTTCAAGCTCATTTCCATTCCTACTATTTGATCGACTAAAAGCACCAACACCAATATTTATCACCCGAGAAGGGATCACAAGTTCTTTTCCCGTTGAGTCCTCAAATGAGCCATTAGCAATTACTAATGGCTCATGTCCATCACGGAAAGTTAGACTTTGCATAGCACTATAATGATTCCAAAATGCACGTTCTTGTATTTCTGTTACCCTTGATGGAATTTCAAGGCTATCTATTTTTTGACTTTCAAAAGCACTCTTTCCAATAACTAAAGGCTTTGAACCATCTTTAATAGTAAGTACAAATTTTTCAGTTCCTGCATCACTTAAAGAAAATGCATAATCTTCAATTTTAGTAATATTTTCTCCAATAATAACACTCTTAATAAAATTATTATCTTTAAAAGCATTTTGAGCTATGGTAGTAACAGGAATTTCTTTATAGGTATCAGGAATTATAACGTCAGGTTCAGTATAAGTTCCAATACCAGTAACGGTATAACTGTCCCCATCTAACCGATAAGCAAGTGTTTCTTCTGTCACCTTAGTAGTACTATATACTACATAACCAGTTGAAAATTTTTCATGCTCAGGATAATTCTGAATAATAAAACTTTGATCACTGAGTTCAATAAAATCTTTTACATATACCCTTGATACGGTAGTAAAAATTTTTGTGTCATCAGTAGAAAAATTTGCAACAGTAGAACTATCAATATATAAGGTTTCAAGTGGCACATCAATAAAAGCATTTTCACCAACAGTAGTTACTGTTGATGGAATTAAAACAGCTTTCATTTTTTGCTTTGCAAAAGCATGATCTCCAATTGACTCTAAACCCTCATTAAAAGTAACACGCGTAAGATTTCCTGAAGAATTTGAAGAGTTAAAAAGACTTCGCACCATAGAAAAAGTATTTTTTTCTTTTTTACTCTCAACTGATTCAGCAGAAAAAGCATGGCTACCGATTGATTTTATAGTCGATGGTAATTCAACACTTTTTAAAGTTGTATTTCCTTGAAATGCATTACTTCCAATCGATGTTACAGGAACACCGTACACATTATCTGCAATCCTAAGATCTTCAACATCACCAACAAACCCGTCTCCAGAAATTTCATAGGTACCCTCTTCTGTCAAATCATAAGCAGGAGATCCTTCTTGTGCAGGTGGTAATACTACGGTTACCGTAATTGTTCTTTGAAATCCCCCATCTTTAGTTTTTACCGTTACATCAGTAGTGCCTATTTTATGACCTGTTATAAAGCCTTCGTTTGCCACATCTGGTATTGCAACTTCTTCATTATCAGAGAACCATTCAACTTCTTTATTACTTGCATTTACAGGTGCAATATCAAAACCAACTTTATAAGGAACATTTAATACAATATCTGCACTATTTTGATGTATGGTAATATTCTCTACTGGAAAAACTTGTTTAGTTGTTGTAACTTCACAACTTTGAGAATATTGCCCCCCATCAGTCATTGCAATAATAGTAGCTGTACCTTCAATGCTTGACGCAATAATAACTCCACTTTGCGTTACCGTTGCAATACGTTCATCACTAGAAATCCATTTTACTGCTTGGTTTGTAGCATTTGCAGGGGATACTGTTGCCGTTAATTTTGCTGTTCTTCCAACAGAAACAAACATAGACTCATAATCTAAGGTTAAGCCTGTTGCCGCAATATCAAGCTGTTCAATAAAAAGCTCTACTTTAGCTTCTAAAGCTACGTACTCCCTTGTTTGAAATCGTTTAACTGTAACAGTAACAGTACCACTTTTATGTATACTAACGACTCCACTAGGATCAACAGTTGCAACACTTTCATTGCTACTTGAATAAGATATAAAACCCTGAGGTTTCTCTTTTAGAGATATTTGATAGGTTGTCATTGATGTATTAAGATAAATCTTATCTCCTCCATCAACAATCAATTTTTCTACCGCTGACTCATAACTACAAGCCGCTAATACAAAAACAACAAACAAAAATAATAATTTTCTCATATGTACTCCATATAGTAAAGAATGGTATTTATTCTAATTTATGATCTAAATTTTGTCAAGAGTTTTTATCTCTCATGACAAAATAAAACAAGAAAAGAGTTTATTAATCGCTATAGATACTGGCTTACGAGCAATGAACAGGAGTATCAAAAAGAGCACTTTAGCAATCTAATTCATATATTTTCAAACATTCAAAACGTCATTTATTTCTTGCACAATTTTATCACAAAATGCACACGCTTCTTTTTTTGCACTTTCTACATCCGTTTTTACGTCCACAACGCAATTAACATAAAATTTAATTTTTGGCTCTGTTCCACTGGGGCGAGCACTTACCGTTGTTCCGTCTTCAAGATAAAATTGTAAAACATTGCTCTTAGGAAGGCTAATGCTTTCTTTTTTAGAAGGTTTATGCGGATCAAAGCAAACGCTTTCTCCCACATCACGAATTTGCACCACTTTTTTTCCACCAAGCACTTTCAAACCATCAAAGCGCAACTTTGCCATAATATTTTTCATTGTTTGAGTTCCAGAAGATCCTGTAAAAGTCTTTGAAATGGATCTGTCTTCATAGTAGCCAAATTCTGTAAAAAGCTCTTCTAATCGAGTCAAAAGCGTTTTTCCCTTTGAGCGCCAATACAAAGTCATTTCAGCACACATCGCCGCAGCAGAAACGCCGTCTTTATCGCGAATTTCTTTTTCAACCGTGTAGCCGTAACTTTCTTCAAACCCAAAAATATACGCCCTGCCAGTCTTCTCAAACTCAGCCGTTGCAGCTGCAATCCATTTAAAGCCTGTAAGACATTCCTCCAAGTGAACGTTATACGCTTTGCAAATTCTATCAACCATTGTTGTCGTTACAATTGAGCGAATAATTCCCGCCTTAGAAGGGATTTTTCCTAACTCTTTGCGTGAAAGCAAGATATAATCAGTTAGCAAAACGCCCATTTGGTTACCGCTAATTAAAACATAGTTTCCATTTTGATCGGGGACCGCACTTCCAAATCGATCAGCGTCAGGATCCGTTGCCATAACGACATCAGCTTTTTCTTTTTGGGCAAGTTCAATCGCCATTTTTAAGGCAGCAGCTTCCTCAGGATTGGGATAGCTCACGGTCGGAAAATCTCCGTTCGGATCTTTTTGCTCAGGAACGGTAATGACCTTTAAGCCCAAATCGCCCAAAACTTTTTCAACATGCATGGCACCAGTTCCATGCAAGGGCGTAAAAACAACTTTTATATCCTTTGCACTTGATGCTATCAACTGCGGTCTAAAAAGTTGCGCCTTCACCATATTCCAATATTTTTCATCAATTTCTTTGTCAATTATATGAAGCTTTCCAGAACTAAGAGCGTCCTCTTTTAAAATGGTTTTCACCGCAGAAACCATATTAACTTCTGCAATTATGCCTTCATCATGCGGCGGCGTAACTTGTGCTCCATCATTCCAATACGCCTTATAACCATTGTACTGAGGAGGGTTATGAGAGGCCGTAACAACAACGCCTGTATCACAAGAAAGCTCACGAATGGCAAAAGAAAGCTCTGGAGTTGGACGCAAGCTTGAAAATAAATAAACGGTAAATCCATTTGCGGCAAAAATTAACGCAGTCGCCTGTGCAAAAACATCAGAAAATCGTCGTGAATCATACGCAACAACCGCCTTTAACTCGCCTTTTTGATCCTTTTGGGGAAAAGTTTTAATAATATACGTTGCAAGTCCTTGAGTCGCCTTGTTTATAACAGACGTGTTCATCCGATTTGATCCACCTGCAATAATGCCTCGCAAGCCGCCTGTACCAAATTCAAGATTTTGATAAAACCTGTCTTCAAGCTCAGCAAAATCTTTTTTCGCAAGCAAAACCTCAACCTCAGATCTAAAAAACGCATCTTGCTCTTGAGCAATGTACTCATTTGCCCGTTGGATAATTTCGTCATTTGTCATGTGATATTCCTATTATTATAATTTTATAGCCACAATTTTACTACGTTTTTCTTCTGCGGTCAAGAATTTATTTTTTAATGCTTCACGATATTTCACTTTTATCCGAAATCCTTTATCTGCGTAATCGCCTTTTTAAGTGCATTTAAATCATTTGAACAAAGCGAATCAAGAATTTTTTGTATTTCATTTTCTTGTAAATCATAAATTTTTAGCGAAAGCAATTGTTCAATCACCTCGTCAGAAAAACGATTTTTTATCACCTTTGCAGGATTTCCCCCAACAATCGCATAGGAGGGAACATCCTTTGTTACAATTGCTCCCGCCCCAATAACAGCACCCTCTCCAATTGTAACGCCGCTCATAATCATTGCCCTCATGCCAATCCAAACGCCGTCTCCAATAATCGTATCCCCTCGCCTCTCAAACGCTTCGTCAATTTTTTCCATAAACGGATAAAGCGAAAACCAATCCGCCCGATGAGTGTTATTTCCGCCCATAATAATGACCGCCTCACTGCCAATGCACACATAATTGCCAATGTAAAGCTTGTCAATTTCCCACTTATTTTCCCACGCAGCCTTGCTATACACATCGCCATACAAATACCTGACCACCGAATCCTCAAAAGAGCCACTCCACGCATGACTATAATAGCTTTTTTCACCGCGAATAATTATATTTTCATTTTTTACCGTTTTATGCAAAAGTTCAACTGTCGACCAATGCTTATTCATAAATCTTTCCGTTAAATAGACACATGTACCCGTTCGATAATTTCATCCTTTGTCATGTATATTCCTATTATTAAAATTTTATAGCCATAATTTTACTACGCTTTTCTTCTGCACTCAAGGATTTATTTTTTAGAATTACAAAAGTTTTGATTTAAGTGCTTTTTCTATAGCTGGTGGTACCATAGCAGATATATTTGCATCAAAACGAGCAAGATCTTTAATCGAGCTCGATTTTAAAACAAAGTATTTCGGATCAGTGGGAACAAAAACCGTCTCAATATTTGCATTGAGCTGGCGATTTAATATTGATAAATCAAATTCATAGCTAAAATCAGTAAAATTTCTAATGCCCCGCAAAAGTACAGAAGAGCCTATTTTTTTTGCAAAATCAACAATCAATGACTCCCAAACATGCACATACACATTTTCATAGTCTTTTACGAGATTTTGCATAAACGAAAGTCGTTCATCCTTTGAAAAAAGATATGTTTTTTCACTATTTGTTGCGATAACGACATGAATTTCAGAAAAAAGCTTTGAGGTCCGTGTAATAATATCCAAATGTCCGTACGTGGGAGGATCAAAAGAACCGGGAAAAATCGCTTTCGGCATGGCGTATAGTATAAAAAAAAATTATTATAGTCAAGAGAGTAAACTCTGGACAGATAGCAAAAAATCTCAACTCCATTTATTCCTACAAAGCAGTATAAATTGAAAAATAATGAAAAATTGAGCCGGTAATAGTAAATAAATGCCAAATACAGTGCATCCACTTGATTTTTTTGAGCGAATAAAAAATGACGCCGACCGTATAAAACGCACCACCTAAAAGTAAATACGTAATGCTAACAGAAGGAAGTTTTTGTTTCATCGGACCATACGCAAAGATAATGAGCCATCCCATAAAAATATAGGCGACAACAGAGATAATGCGAATGCGATTTCCAAATATTGAATAAAAAGTAATTCCGACAATCGTTAAACCCCAAATAATACCAAATATAATCCATCCGGAAGTATCGCGAAGAACGGTAAGACAAAACGGCGTATACGTTCCCGATATAAGAAGATAAATCGAGTTGTGATCAAAAACTGAAAAAACTTTTTTTGCTCCATAAGGAGTGAGGGCATGGTAAAGCGTTGACATCAAATATAAAATGATAAGCGATGAGCCATAAATAGCATAACTTGTCATATAAAAGGCTTTTTCAGCAAGCGGCGCATTGTAAAAACCATGCACAAGTAGCACAACTAAGCCTGCAATGGCAAGCCCCGCCGCAATTCCATGTGTAATCGAATTGCCAATCTCTTCCCCAATCGTGTAGCGTTTCGGAAGACTTTCGTGATGTGCCTTCATTTTTTGTTTTTCAAGTACGCGAGCAGCTTTTTTATCAGAGCCTGCTGTTTTAACAAGATAATTATGTTTAAGAGCAATAATATCATCTTTTGCTCGTTTTTTAATTTCCTTAATGTTTGCTTTAAGTTGTTCTTTGTACTGTTTGTTAATTATTGTGCTCAAGAAATTTCTCCTCTTTTATGTTACAATGATAATTCTTAGACACCATTTTTCACGAATAGTTGCAGCCCCGCCCAAATTATTTCCAGTCTGCCAAAGAATCAATAAAAAAGTCAGCAAGTTTTTTTATTTCGTCAGTTTTATCTTCGTACGTTTTTTCTTTTACCGCGCACACTACAAGGCCAGCTTTTTTTGCACTTTCCATTGCATACGGGGCATCCTCAAAAATAATGATTTTAGAAGCCGATGCTTGAATTTTTTGGACGGCATAAATAAAAATATCAGGATGTTTTTTCCCTTTTCCAAATTCGGTTGCCGCTAAAATAAAATCAAAATGATGCATTATTTTCAAGCGATGTAACGCTAATTCCACTAAGGCCTTAGGCGTTTCTGTTACAATGCACTTTTTTACTTCCGCTGTTCTCTCTAAAAATGGCAAAACGCCCTCTTTTAATTGCAAATTATACGCATATTCATTTTCAACTACCGAATTCACGCCTTCTAGTATTTCATTCTCATCGGGCGAAAGATTAAGTGTTTTTTTCAAATAATGTGCACTTTCTTTTAATCCCATTGTCAGGAGCGCTTGCGGCAAATTAGCTGGAATTGATTCTGGCTCAATACCGATCCACTGTAAATATTTTTCACCAATACTACCCCACATTTCCATCGAATCAAGCAAAACACCATCAAGATCAAAAATCATCGCATCATACATAAAAATCTCCTTTTCCTTGCAATTACTAATCGAGTATATCACAAAAATCCGATTTTACAAAGAATATTTTTCTGCTTTTGTAAAATAATTTTGATTCTTGGGTGAATTTTGCGTATTTTAAATTATAATACAAATAACTTTACTTTTCTTTAAAAAAAAGAGTATCTTAAAAAGATGAAAAGAAACTATTTTATTTTTTTAGGAGTTATCATGCTCAGCATTTTTTCAGGATTTTCGCAAGCTAAAAAAGAGCCTTCTTTTAACACGATTTCTATTAATGAAACGAAAGCATTAATTCAAGCGGGTAACTTTATTTTAATTGATGTTCGCACCCCAGAGGAATTTAACGAAGGTTATCTAAAAAATGCAATCAATTTAAATCTGTATACAACAACACAAAAAATAACAGAAGATACCGTTCCAAATAAGGATACAACTATCTTAGTTTATTGCAGGAGCGGAAAACGCAGCAAAGAATTCTCACAAATGCTTAATTCATGGGGTTATAAAAATATTCATAACATCGGCGGATACCAAGATCTTGTAAAAAACAAAATCCTAGTTGACTAATTGAATTTGAAAAAAGTAATTTTTTAACCGCAAAAATTAATGAAAACTTTTTTCACTACTAAGCGTATAGCCTTTTTTGTAAGGATACTCAGTTGGATACAGAGGTTCGGAATGTATATCTTCCAAAAGGTGAAGTTTTTAATTTTTTTGATATCAGGGAATTCTCGCTTAATGTAGTCGCTCATGATTGCTCCAAAATTACTTTTAAGTGATCTAAAAAGATACGGCGTGTGTTGTCAAAAGAAAAATATTCAAGTCGTTTTTGCTGATTGTCCAAGATTTGCCGAGTATAATTTTTATCATACACAATTTTTTTTATCGCATCGCTTGCCGCAGTAAAATCTTTTGTCTCAAGGAGAACTCCACTTTCTGCAAGCGTTTCAGGAACCGCACACGATTTATACGCAATGACAGGAACTTTAAAATACATGGCCTCCATTAATGGGACGCAAAAACCCTCATGCTCGCTCATGCATAAAAAAACGTCGGCAAGTTTATAATACGCGATGATTTCATCAAAGGGGATATGCCCTGTAAAAATAACGTCGCTCAGCTTCAAATAGCTCACAAGTCCTTGCAGCTGGGCATAATACTTGGTTAGGCGATTTGATCCTACTAAAAAAAGACGAGCATTTTTGTCAACAAAGTTTTTATAATAGTAAAACGTTTTTATACAGTCCTCAATTTTTTTATTTGGACTTATTCGTCCTGTAAAAAGAATATTCGCCCCTGTGCTATTTTCAAATTGAGCTAAAATATTTTTTGCAGGCTCAAGCATATATTCTGCATAATTGATAATGATTGGACAGAGAAAAACGTTTTGACTCTTCACTCCCTGTGCAATAAGCTCATCGCAATTAAATTGCGATACACCAATGGAAAAATCACTTTTTTGACAAAGCATTTTTAGCTGATTTAATCCCACCAGCGTTCGCCGATAATTGATAAAACTGTACCCTCGCAAAAAATGTGGCGGCGTAATATTATGATAAATAAAACCTTTTTTACAGGGCAGGTCTAAAAACCAATCAACAACCTTTGTTCCCGATGCAAAATGAAAAAGCACCACATCGTCACGGTTGATTTTCGCCTTATACAAGTCCTCTCGCCTTGATTGTAAAAGACTGTCGCTTAAAACCGTTAGAATTTTTGTTGTAAATCCCTGTTCTTTGAGAAGATTATCAATGTTAAGCAGGTGATTTGAAACAGCATCCCCATTGCTAATAATATACGCAACTTGATAAATTACCATGATTTGACCACCTCAAAAACTTCGTTAAGTGAGTTTTTTGTGCACGATAAATCGGTACATTCGTAGGCAAGTCCATTCCCCGTTCCCTCTAAGGGATTGTAGCAAGGGCCAATGGGACAACATATTTGTACGAATTGTTTTATTGCTGGCGAACTATTATTTGCAGGCATGATAAGGCGGCCATTTGTTGAGCAAAAAATACCGCACACATGGATATCGTAACTACAGGCAAGAAAAAGAGGCATGGAATCATTGCCCATAAAGGCAAAACTTTCCTTAATAACCTTTGCCGTATCCGCAATACTGATTTTACCTGCAAGATTTATGATAGTTTTCTCTGGGCATTCTTTGCATAAAAAATCGCAAATATCCTGATCCGCCCTTCCTCCCACCAATACAACGGGTCGTCGTATTTTTTTTATAACGGCAGCAAAATTTTCCTTTGCCCACTGCCTGCTTTTCATCACTGCCCACGGATTATTTCCGCCTCCCGCCGAAATTACGACATAGTCTGCGACGTCCACAGAAAATGAAGATTGCCTTTCGATAAAGCATTCAAGGTGGGCGTTTTCAATTGATAAAGAGGGATCAATCATTTTTAGATGACGATACAATCGATG
>JBOFTD010000014.1:0-4863 GCA_051651885.1 Treponemataceae bacterium | reverse complement strand
TATTTTTTATAATAAATTCAACTGCCGTAATAATTTCTGCAATGCCCGCTTTATCATCTGCCCCTAAAAGTGTTGTACCATCAGAAGTTATAATTGTATCATCAATACAGTTTAGCAAATTAGTTTCAATATCTGGCGATAAAACAATGTTGTTTTTCAAAGTTATTTTTTGCCCAGAATAATTTTTAAAAATTTGCGGTTGTACATTTTTACCCGAAACTTCGCTTGCCGTATCAAGATGTGCACAAAATCCAATTGTTATAGCATTTTCTAGTCCCTTTGTTGCATTAATCCGTGCATACACATAACCATGCTCAGTAATTTCTACCTGTGAAACACCTATTTTTTTTAATTCATCATGTAATTGAATAGCAAAATTTTTTTGTTGATCTGTTGAAGGTATAATTCCTTTATCTGCATTCTCTGGGCTACTTGTTGAGTAAATCTTTGTATAGCGAATAAATCGATCGAGCAATAAATTTGCCATATCATTATTTGAAAGTATCTCTTTTATTGTTTTCATGTTAAAAAAATAGACTAAAAAATAAAAAAAAGCAAGCAAAAAAGCTTTTTAGAAAATTCAATGATTGCAATTTCAAATACTTTATGTTACCCTTTAAGAAATTATGTGTCGATCTACAAAAAAAGTAATTTTTAAACATATACGAATTTGAGATCATTTAAATTTATGAATATAAAAATATCACTGCAGGTCAATCTTTCATATAATAGGATAAAAATCTATGAAAAATTTTGAACTTGCATTTATCGTTATTTTTCCTCTGTTTATTAACATTTTTCTCGGATATATGCTTCGGCAATTTAAAATTATCAATGAAAATTTTGCATCACAACTTAATAAACTTATTTTTCAGGTACTTTTTCCCGTATTAATTTTTTCAAATATAATTCACACGCAAATTGATGACTACTCGTCTCTTTATCTTGCTTTTCATATCTTAACCTTGCTCATTGCCCTGTCAATTATAACTATTGGAGTTATCATGCTTTTAGAGCGTGATAATAAGCGGCGCGGTGTTCTTATGCAAGCGATTATTCGAAGTAATTTTATTTTATACGGCATGACAATTCCTGCTTCCATCTATACAAATGAAGATTTAGGATTTATATCGATTTTAGTTGCAATCATTATACCGGCTTTTAATATTCTTTCTGTCATTATTTTAGAAGTTTTTTGTGCAGGACGAATACATTTTAAGAAAATTCTGCTTGGTATAATCACCAATCCATTAATTATCGCATCCTTGATTGGAATTGTTTGTTTACAAGGACAACTAAAATTGCCACCTCTGCTTGACAAATGGATTATTTCAATAGCAGGACTTTCAACAACACTTGCATTTATTTCACTCGGTGCTTCTCTCAATTTTTCTGCCTCAAAAAAAATAATCCAGCAATTGATTATCGGATCTGCAGGAAAATTAATTTTTGCGCCTTTGTTTGCGGTAATCATAAGCATTTTAATGGGATTTAGGCAAATAGAACTGATTGTTATTTTTTCTACATTTGCACCACCAACAGCAATCGCATCTTTTCCCATGGCAGTGCAAATGGGCGGAGATAAAGAGCTTGCAGGTCAACTTGTTGTAGTTACGGCTTTTTTCTCTCTTTTTACAATCTTTTTTGGTATTGTTCTTTTACAAGCCTTTCATCTTTTATAAACGAAAAAATATGGTAACAATTACGCTAGAAAAAAACAATGATGGAACACTAAAAAAAATTAAAGCTACGGGTCATGCAAATTTTTCACCGAAAGGATCTGACATTGTTTGTGCCTCAGTAACAATACTTTTGCGAACAACATTACAGTTTTTAAACGAAAAAAACTCTATAGAAATCAATACCGATACAAAAAAACGCGGCAATTTAGTCATAGAAGTAAAAACATACTTGCAAGAAGCGAGTAAAACTCTCATCTTTTGCTATGATTTTTTAAATACGGGACTATCGCAACTAGAGGCAGAATATCCACAGCACATTCATATAAAAAGACAATCTTTTGGCGAGTAATTACAAAATATATTTTGAAAGATCTTGATCTTTTACGATATTTTTTAATCGCTCTTCTACGTAATCGCTTGTAATTTCAATAGTTTCACCGCTATGCTCATCAGCCTCAAATGAAAGTTCTTCCAAAAGCGTTTCCATAATCGTATGTAAGCGCCGTGCTCCAATATTTTCCATGCGAGAGTTCACTTCAGCTGCAAGAGAGCTCATTTTATCGATAGCATCTTCTCTAAAAGAGATTTCAACTCCTTCTGTTTTGAGCAATTCAGCATACTGACGCGTAAGAGCATTTTTTGGCTCAAGCAAAATACGTTTAAAATCATCGGCATGAAGAGATTCAAGTTCGACTCGAAGCGGAAAGCGACCTTGTAATTCAGGAATTAAATCACTGGGTTTTGAAAGGCTAAATGCCCCTGCTGCAATAAAAAGAATATGGCTTGTATCTACAACGCCATGTTTTGTATTAACCGTTGATCCTTCAACAATAGGAAGAATATCGCGCTGAACTCCTTCACGAGAAACATCGCTACCACTATTTTGCCCACGAACAGCAATTTTATCAATTTCATCAATAAAAACAATTCCCATTTGCTCAACACGGTGCTTTGCCTCATCACTCACTTTATCAGGATCAATCATTTTATCGAGTTGTTCTTGTAAAATAATTTCTCGAGCCTCCCGAATGCTCACCTTTTTTTTGCGGCTTCGTGATCCAGAAAGCATATTGGTTAAATTTGCCATACTCGACTCAAGGTCTTCAAGGTTACCACCGGCAAAAACTTCCATTGTTGGAATATTATTACGTTTTTGCACCTGCACTTCAACTTCTCGATCTTCGAGTTTACCATCTTTAAGCATTTGACGAAATTTTTCACGCGTAGAACTCATGCTTCCCGTATTTTCAGTCATTTTAGTATTATAAGAAGAGCGAGCTTCATCTTTTACGGAAACAGCCCCTAGCGTTTTGTCTTCAAGTTGATTATAACTTTCAGTTTTTTTTGAACTATCTGTTTTATTTCCACTGCTCGGAAGCAAAAGGTCTAGTAAAATATCTTCGACATGGCAAGCCGCCTCGCCTTTCATAAACTTTTGCATTTCAGACTTTACCATGCTATAACCGACTGACATAAGATCTCTAATCATGGATTCAACATCACGACCGACATATCCTACTTCGGTATACTTTGTCGCTTCAACTTTTAAAAAAGGTGCTCCGCAAAGTTTTGCAAGACGACGTGCGATCTCTGTTTTTCCAACACCAGTTGGCCCAATCATTAAAATATTTTTAGGAGCAATTTCTTCACGAATATCTTCAGGAAGCCTTAGTCGTCGTGTTCTATTTCGAAGTGCAATTGCTACTGATTTTTTTGCTTTATGCTGCCCGATGATATATAAATCAAGTTTTTTTACAATTTCTTTTGGAGTTAATGTTTCTAACTTTTCTTTTAGAAAATCAATATTTGCCATTACAGTACCTCAACCGTGATATGTCCATTTGTATAAATACAAATATCACCCGCAATTTTAAGTGATTTTTCAGCAATTTTTTTTGCGCTGTAGTCAGATGCATCTAAATACGCAAGACCTGCAGAATATGCATAATTTCCACCAGAGCCAATTGCAAGAATATCGGTTTCAGGTTCGATAACATCACCATTGCCAGAAATGAGTAGGGTTTTTTCTTTGTCAGCAACTAACAAAAGTGCCTCAAGATTACGAAGCATTTTATCTGTTCGCCATTGTTTTGCAAGCTCAACGGCAGCACGTGTTAAATCTCCATTAAACTCTTTAATTTTAATTTCAAATTTATCAAATAAGTTAAAAGCATCAGCAGTGGCACCAGCAAATCCTGTTAAAACCTTGTTATCATACATTTTACGCACCTTTCGTGCGTTTCCCTTCATAATCGTATTTCCCATCGTTACTTGCCCATCGCCTGCCATAGCCACCTGCCCATCTTTACGTACTGCAACGACAGTCGTACTCCGTATTCTCTCACTTGCCATAATAGTTCCTTTAGTTTCACAATAAAATTAATTGTAAATATTTATCTAATATATCGCAAAATCCAAAAAAAGTCTATAGACTTCCCGCCTCATCTAAGTGAGCTCTATTATTTTAACAATAAGCGTTTTTTACTCACTCATATTTCGTGCATATAACACAGAAAGATTTTTAAGCCAATCAGCTTTATCATTATCAAAATGAGTATCAGACATTCGCCATTGCCAATTAATTCCACCGCTTGTTGAGGGCGTATTCATGCGAGTATCATTTCCAAAGCCCAAAATATCTTGCATAGGAATAATGCAATAGCCGGCAATACTACTAAAAGCAAGACGTATCATACGAAAACACAAAGCTTCTCCACTTTCGCCACCAAGATAATTCTGTACCAACTGGATTTCTTCAGGATTCGCTTCATTAATCCATCCTTGCATTGTTGCATTATCGTGGGTGCCAGTATAAACAACGCAATTTGGCGTAGTGTACATGTGCGGCAAATAAGCGTTTACACAACCACCACCGCCTGCCTCTCGCACATCAAATGCAAACTGCAAGATTTTCATGCCTGCAAGACCAAAATCATCTCGTAAAGCTGCAACTTCATCCGTAATAACGCCTAAATCCTCTGCAATGATCGGAATATCTCCCAATTGTTTTTGAATCTCGTTAAATAAATCATGATCAGGGCCTTTTACCCACTTGCCATTTATTGCGGTTTGCTCGCCTTGTGCAATAGACCAATACGACTCAAACGCTCTAAAGTGATCAACTCGCACTTGATCAAAAAGATTTAAAACCATTCGAATCCGTGCAATCCACCACGCATAA
>JBOFTD010000013.1:0-1647 GCA_051651885.1 Treponemataceae bacterium | reverse complement strand
AAACGATTGACCTTACGGTAACAGGACTTTCGTATAAACTAGAGGGACTTGAGGTAGACGACGGAGGGATCACACGTAAAGCACGTAACGTGCCAATATCTAAAGCACGCAACGTAAGTAAGTTGAAATCAACTCGTGAGGGCGAGGAGGGTGAAGACGACCCGATAACGCTTACTCTTACCGGACTTGGAACACTAACGACTCTAACAGAGCTTGTAGTCCCTGATGAATTACATGGCATCCCCGTAACAGCAATTGCTAATAGTGCATTTCAAAATAATAAAATACTTACCAGTGTTACCATGGGTAAAAATATTAACACTATTGGGAATGCAGCATTTTCAAATGAATATGATAACAAAGGTAATATAACAACTTTGATTCTAAATGAGGGCTTAGAAATTATCAAGTCAGGGGCTTTTCATGGTAGTCAAGTAACAAATATTACACTTCCCTCAACACTTAAGATAATTGAAGGTTCTGCATTTCGTTATTCTTCTTTGATAGAAGTTTCTCTAAACGAAGGTTTAGAATCAGTTGGTGGAGAAGCATTCTCTCATCAACAAATAAAAAAACTAGTAATTCCATCGACGCTTAAATCAATGTATGGTTCATCTTTTGTTGATAATCGTATTGAAGAAATCTCTATACGTGGTAGCAATTCATGGTATACAGTAAATGATAATGTGCTTTATACAAAGGATTTAAAATTTCTTGTGCTGTATCCTGCGGGAAGTTCTCGTACAAGTTTTTATATTCCAAATAGTGTTATAAAAATAGTAACCTATGCTTTTTATAGTGTGCCTCATTTAAGAAAAATTTGGATACCACAAAATGTAAAAACAATGGAAGTTTATGCATTTTATAGTATTGGCGTTTATGAAGAAATAACAACAATTTATAGTGAAGTCATTGAAGACGATAAGCCTTCTGGCTGGGACAACAAATGGTTTAACCCTGGAAGCGTAACGGTAGAATTTTTATGGGGAGAGTCAAGACCAAATTGATGTCTATTTTAAGAAAAAATAATATAGCACCAAAATATTTCTATTGACTAAAATACGAGATAAATTTATTTTAATGTTGTTTTAAATACAAAGGAGGTATAATGAAAAAATATACTATTGGAATTATTTTTTTACTATCGCTAATGAGTTGCTCAAATTCAAACAAAAAAGTTTTATATTTATATAATTGGACACATTACACACCAGAATCTATCATCAGTCAGTTTGAAAAGGAATTTAATGTTCGCGTAAAGGTTGATAATTATGATAGCAATGAATCTTTATATACAAAGCTTAAAAGTGGTGCAACAGGCTATGATATTGTAGTCCCTTCGCAAGATTATGTTTCGATTATGATAAAAGAAGGTATGCTCTTTGAACTGGATCATTCTAAAATACCAAATCTTAAAAATATAAATTCTACCGTAATCGAAAAAATAACCTATGATTCTAATTTACAATACAGCGTGCCTTATTTTTGGGGAGCGGCGGGAATTGCCGTTAATAAAACAAAGGTTGATAATTATGGCAAACAATGGAGTATTTTTTCTCGAACTGATTTAGCAAAAAAAATGACTATGATGGACGATATGAGAGAAATTATGGGAGCTGCATTATCTTCACTAGGATATTCTATTAA
>JBOFTD010000012.1:0-4058 GCA_051651885.1 Treponemataceae bacterium | reverse complement strand
GTCAAATATTCTGGGCGTTTTTTTGCACCATTAATTTTAATTTTTCCGCAACGCAAGCTTTTATAAATCAAACTGAGCGGCATTTTTTTTAAGAATTTTCGCAAAACTCTGTCTAGTCGGCGATTTGAATCATCTTGTAACAGTATAAAGTCTTTGTACACAGTAATTTATTTTCTAAGAATCAGTTTTCTTTAGGATTTCAGCGATGTCTGCTCTCATCCATCGTCGAGCTACATCTTCTGGCACTTCTCCTGAAATATTTTTTGCCTCTTGCGAAAATCCCATTGAAAGCAACTGCAAAACCGTTTCCTTGTCAGCATAGCGAGCGGCGTAATGCAAAATAGTTTCGCCAACGCTGTCCGTTTTTGTAAGGTTTGTTCGCACAATGTCAAATAAGATAGAAGATTTATTCATGAGCGAAAGAGAAAGGGCAGAATCTCCCGAAGTATCCGCAATAAAAGGATCTGCACCTGCATTCAATAAAACAACGGCTTGATCAGTCATTTGTTTTTGGATTGTCAAAAGCAATGGTGTGACACCCATACTATTTCGTCGATTAAGCGGATATTTTTTATCAACTATTTGTTTCAAAATAATAGCATCAACGTTTTCATTAATAGCAATATGCAAAGGAGTATTTCCATTTGTATCTGTTACACCAATATTTGAAGGTAAAACAATATCAATAACTTGAGCGTCCTTCGTTTGTATGGCAAGCGATAATGGAGAGTTTCCATAAATATCATGTGCCAAAGGATTGACATTTTTACTTTTTATAATTTGAAGCATCTGAAGATCTTTGAGAGCGATAGACTGATGATAAATATTTTGCCCATAAGTATCTTGTAGTGCACCATCTGCCCCATATCGAAAAAGCAACGAAACAATATCGTGCATTTTATTTTCAACAGCATCCATTAATGCGGTTCGCCCATTTCCATCAACGGCGTTAACATTTGCATCATTTTCTACAAATAGTGTTATCATCGGTTTTAAGCCATTTCGCACAGCTTCCCCGAGCGGCGTTTTGCCCACAAGATTTTGAGCGTTAATATTTGCCCCGCTTGCAATCAATTCTTTTGCTGCCGACTCTGCCAAAAAAAGTGCCGCAACATGCATCGGAGTATTTCCAAGCAAATCTCGGGCATTTTTATCAGCCTTTGCCTTTATTAAAAGACTGATTATTGAAGGACTATTAACTCGTGTTGCAGAAAAAAGTGCCGTTTCGCCATTTCCATTTTTTGCATCGATACTGATTTTGCGTTCTATTAAAAGTGAGACAGCATTATTAAATTGCCAAGTTGCAGCATGATGCAAGGCAGAGTTTCCAAGATTATCTCGAGCTTTAAGAACCGTCGAATTTGCTATCCAATCACTTGTTTCTTTTCCCCGTTCAAACGCAAGTCTTAAAGGAGAATACCCCTTTGAATTATTATAAAAAACATCCGCCCCTTTTGCTATAAGCGACAATCCAATATCTTTACGATTGTTTTGCACTGCAATATACAGTGGCGTATTTCCATACACATTTCGTGCATCAACTTTTGCCCCACAGCTATATAAGTAATCCAAAAACGCCTTTGAAACTCCTTGTTCTGCAGCAACATGCAAGGGCGTATTTCCTAAAAGATTTCGTGAAGAAATATTTTTTGCAGTAACAACTGATCTCAGCATTTCAATACTCGTTGTGAATGCTCCCAAAAGCGGTGAAAATCCTACAATGTCCTCATTATGAATATCAGAGCCCTTTTCAACAAAGAAAGCTGCATGGACAACAAGATTTTTTTCAACTGCTACGGCAAGCGAACTTTCACCTCGAATATTTCGTTCATTAAAGTCTGCACCTGCATCAATCAATAAAGATAAAATATTTACGTCCACTAAATTACGCGTAGCAAAATGCAAGGGCGTTTCACCTTCAATATCTTTTACATTTGGTGTTGCCCCATACGTCAAAAGAAGCTCGTATGTTTTTTCTCGTACAGGTGCGGGAAAAATAAAAAATAATGGTGTGCGTTCATTAAAATCAGTTGCATTTACGTCAGCATGTGCTTTAAGCAAGTCTTCAATAATTTCAAGATTCCCTTTTTTTACGGCGATATGCAATGGTGTAGATCCTGTAGAATCTTTAGGATTGATATCAACATTTCGTTCTATCAAGTATTTAACTACACCAACATGAGATCTTTCAACCGCCATATATAACGGCGTAATTGCTTTTTCAAACCGCATATTTATATTTCGTGTCCGCATCGCACTTTCAAAATAGTCAAAATCTTTGCGCTCTGGCTCTGCATTCGCCATAATTAAATTTGCTGCAATTCTGATATTCGTAATATCATTTGCATCTTCATACGCAAGAAACAGCGGAGTTTTTTTCAATTTATCAGGACTCGACAAAGGGATTTTTTTTTGAATGCTAATATCAACACCAGCCATATTTTTTTCTCGCACAAAATAATGCAAGATGCCTTCACCGTTTTCATTTTTTAGTGCTGCCGTTTTCTCAGAAATAAAAAGCTCCAAAAAAGAATTCTCTTGTTTTGCCGCATAATCAAAAAGCGTTATTCCTTCGTTATTTGGAATAAAAGCATCCGCATTTTTTTCAATTAAAAAATCCATTGCCGCAAAAGCATTATTTTTAGTCGCAAAAAACAACGCCGTCTCACCAGCTTTATTCCGTGCATTAAGAGCCGCTCCAATCGAAAGTAAATATTCGCATAGTTCAATATCATTAATTGACGCCGCTATGTGCAAGGGCGTATTTCCCTTTGCATCGGGGGCATTAATATCAGTTCGTGATTGAAAAGATTCACGCGCTCCATCTTTATTACCACTACGAATTAAGTCATGAATGCTTTGTTCTTTTTTCGCGGGAGTTTTTGACTCCTTTGGGGTTGAATTACACGCAAGAAAAATAAAGCCTACTAAGAGGGCGAAAAGCGTTTTTTTCAGAATAACGAAATTCATCAGCGATACTCCTTATATTTTGGAAACGATATAAAAAAAGTTTTAACAAATCGGATAAAAATTTAAAATTAATTTCCTTATATACAGTATCGAAGATTATTTATAAATAATTAAGTAAAAAAATTATTCTTTGCAGTCAGAACAGGTGCCCCACATGCAAAATTCCTTCTTTGTTAAAGAAAAATCTTGGGGAAGTTGAATAGAATGGGGATAATCGGCAGAAAAAATGTCAAAAAGTTTTCCGCATTTTGTGCATTTGAAATGAGCATGATCTTTTAACTCTGCGTCGTAGCGGAGTTCTTCATCTTCAATAGTAAGGCTATTGATAAGACTATGCTGTAAAAAAAGTTTGAGCGTGTTGTAAACGGTTGTTTTTGAAAGCGTTGGAATGTTTTTTGCAAGAGCTAAATAAATCGTATCAACAGTCGGATGAATTTTATTTCTATATAAAAAGTCATAAATTTGCAGGCGTTGAAGTGAGGGGCGAATTCCGTGATCGGTTAATACTTTTACAAAAGTTTGCATAAAAAATCCTGTTAAAAAGCACGCATTAAAAGAGCTTTAATCTTTTCAAAGAATTTTGCAATAAAATTTATTACAAAATTCTTTGTTTTTTGATTAGCTGAAATATCGTTTTAATAAACCAGCAAATCCTGCACCATGGCGAGCTTCATCTTTAGCCATTTCATGCACTGTATCATGAATTGCATCAAGATTAAGTTCTTTTGCACGTTTTGCAATTTGCAATTTAGCATCACAAGCACCAGCTTCTGCATCTGCACGCATTTGAAGATTTTTCTTTGTTGATGTTGTTACAACTTCGCCCAAAAGTTCAGCAAACTTTGCAGCATGCTCTGCTTCTTCTAAAGCAGCTTGTTGGTAAAAAGCACCAATTTCAGGATATCCTTCACGAATAGCTTGACGACTCATTGCAAGATACATGCCAACTTCACAGCACTCGCCGTTAAAATGGTCACGCAAACCTTGTAAAACTTCAGCATCAACGCCAGAAGCAATACCAATCTCATGCTCACAAGCATAACCTGCAGCATTAGATTTTTCCTTGAATTTGTCTTTTCCAACTTTAC
>JBOFTD010000011.1:0-5927 GCA_051651885.1 Treponemataceae bacterium | reverse complement strand
TTCTTTCAATGTATGAAATTCCTGTTGCAGCCTACTCTTTGATTCCAGAAAATATTCAAACAATTTTTGTAAATGAAGATAAAAATCAAAAAAGATTTTTGGTTCTACACGAAAATGAAGAAAAACCGCAAGGACTTCCAGCTGAAGCTTATGCGATACCAAGTGCCGAAAAAGCAACAGATCAGCTTAAAACTGAAATAAAAACTTTTTCTGCCGAAGTTGAATCAATTAATTCAAATCTTACCGCCTTCTGTGTTTTCACGGCAACTATTGCAAAGGCACAAAAAGAACTTGCAAAAGAAATTGAGTTTGAAAATGTTTTTGCAGGAATGGATTCTGAAGAAAGTCTTTGTTGGGTAACGGGTTTTGTTCCCGCACCAAAAGAAAATGATCTAAAAAAATTAGCAAAATCACATAATTGGGGCGTTACGCTTTGTGAGCCTTCGCTTGAAGATAATGTGCCAACGCAGTTGAAAAACTCAAAGCTTGTGCAACTACTTTATCCATTATTGGACTTTTTGGGAACGGTTCCAGGCTATCGAGAATTCGATATTTCTGCATGGTTTTTGTTCTTTTTTACGATTTTCTTTGCAATGATTTTTGGCGATGCAGGCTACGGATCTTTAACCTTGCTTCTTGCAGTTTTTATGAGCATTAAAACAAAGGCAAAGGGCGAAACAGTTCCACTTGGTTTGCAACTTTTAACCTTAGTTTCCTTTGCCACCGTTATTTGGGGTAGCTTAAATGGATCGTGGTTTGGAACGCAAGAGACGCTTCCTCCGATTTTGGAAAGCTTGATTTTGCCCGCTTTTAATCCTAAAAATCCAGAATCAAGTGTCAATGTGCAGATTTTCTGTTTTATACTTGCCGTTTCCCAGCTTTCCGTTGCCCATGTGGTAGCATTGTTGCGAAATCTCAAAGAAAAATCATTAAAATTTCTTGCTGATTTGGGAAGCCTTTCTATTCTTTGGGGAATGTTTATCGTCGTTTTGAACCTCCTTGTTTCTGCACAAAGATTTCCGATAACAGACACAATCCTTGCAATGATTGGCGGTGGTTTTGCTGCAAGTTTTATTTTTACAAACTACGAGGGCAACTTGATTAAAAGCATTTTGACAAGCTTATCAAATATTATTTCTGTTTTGCTTGGCGTTATTAACTTTTTTTCAGACATTGTTTCATACATTCGCTTGTGGGCAGTTGGACTTGCAGGAGCGGCGATTGCAAATACCGTAAATCAAATGGCAGGCCCTATGCTTGGCGGATTTATTATGTTTGCAGGAATTCTTTTACTCGTATTTGGGCATGGCTTAAATATGATTTTGAATGTGCTTTCTGTTATTGTTCATGGAGTTCGATTAAACACACTTGAGTTTACCAGCCACGTTGGAATGGCATGGTCTGGCTTTAAGTATGAACCGTTTAAAAAGTAGATTAAAAATTAGCAAAGATGAATTATCATCTATTTTTAGTCTTTAAGAGTTAAATTTTTATTAGGAGGAAAAAATGAAAAAAACTATTTTTTTATTTTTGATTTTTGGTTTCTTGCTTACAGGATGTCTTTCAACTACTGCTAAGGCAGGTAAACTTCCTGTTGTGTATGGAAAAGATGATATTCCTCGACCTGATTGGGTTGTTCGTGGAAAAAAATCTTCTGATTTTCATTATGAAGTTGGGGATGGAAAATTGGCAACTTTTTCGAATTCGAAAGTGAGGGCTGAAAGTTCTGCGCGTGAGCGAATTGCTTTGTGGATAAAAGCTGATGTTGCGGTTGTTTTGAAAAATTATGCACAAGATGCGGGACTGGGTGATGTGCGTGAAGTAATTGATTTTATGGATCGAGTTTCTACTCAATCAGCTGAAGTTTCTTTGCGTGGAGTTGCTTTTGATGACGTTTGGGAAGATAAAGATGGCACGGTATATGTGCTTGCAGGAATTCCAATGGAGTCAGTAATAACCGCGCTTGATGGACTGGTAAAACAAGAATCTCGAGCTTTTGTACGAAAAGAAGAAGCAGCCTTTGCTGAATTTAAGGCAAAAGAAGCTTTTGCTGCGCTTGAAGAATCAAAGAAATAAATAACTTTTTATATTGAAAAAGTAGCAGCACAGTTCACTAGTATATTAGTTTGTGCTGCTTTTTTTATTTATAATGCAATATACTAGATTTTTTTTGCGATATTGTGTGTTGTAATTTTGACAAAATTCTATTTTATAGTATTTTGGAGTTATTTTTATTGTTCAAGCTAATAATAGTTTTAATATTTTGAGGTATTTCAGTGAAATTGATAAAGACGGCTGAGGCGATAGGGCATATATTGTGTCATGATATGACGCAAATTATTGCTGGGGTAACTAAGGATGCTCGTTTTCGTAAAGGGCAGGTGATTAGAGCTGAAGATATTCCAATTTTACTTTCTATGGGAAAGGAAAATTTATATGTGTGGGAAAAGCTTGATGGCATGGTGCATGAAGATGAGGCTGCAGGATTTTTGTTACGTGCATGTAAAGGAAAAAATTTGAGCGAAACATCGCCTAAAGAGGGAAAGGTGGAACTTTCTTCGTGCATTGAGGGCATTTTTACTGTGGATAAAAATCGATTGTATCAGATTAATTCTGTTGGGCAAACAATTATTGCTACTATCAAAAATTATACGCCGGTGTGTGCGGGTCAAAAAGTTGCTGGCATTAAAATTGTACCCTTAGTGATCGAAGAAGAAAAAATGCAGGATATTTTAGAAATTGCTGATGAATCAAATCCTATTTTAAGCGTGAAACCGTATAAGGTTAAGAAAGCTTCAATTTTGGTTACGGGGAATGAGGTAAAAAAAGGTTTGATAACGGATACTTTTTCACCTATCATTCGTTCAAAACTTCATAAATATGGAGTACAGGTGCATGAAGTAATTCTTACCGGAGATGATACAGATACGATTTGCAAGTCAATTCAACAAGCGGTAAAAAGTGGTTCTCAAATGGTGATTTGTACTGGCGGTATGAGTGTTGACCCAGATGATAAAACTCCCGGTGCTATTAAATTGAGTGGGGCTGATATTGTTAGCTATGGCATGCCTTTGATGCCGGGTGTGATGATGATGCTGTCTTATTTAGATGGCGTTGCGGTAGTAGGGCTTCCTGGTTGTGCCATGTATGACAAAATTACTGTATTTGATGTGCTGTTGCCTCGATTGCTTGCACAAATTACTGTTACGAAAGATGATATAATCTCTCTTGCGGATGGCGGTTTTTGCCAGCATTGTGAGACTTGCACATGGCCAATTTGTGCCTTTGGTTCATAGTCGTGTACACCCATTGACAACAGTGCTATCCTCTATTATACTTTAAGTATGATTATTCCATTGAATCTATTGCCATGGGTATGGTTTGGGCTTACTCTACTTTTTTTAGGTATCGAAGCCCTTACTTTTTCACTTACTAGTATTTGGTTTGCCTTAGGTTCTCTTTTTTTAATATTTTTATCGTTTATATCTATCCCCCTTCCGTTACAATTTTTTATTTTTGTCGCTCTTTCTGGTCTGTTTCTTCTACTTATGCGCCCGTTTTGTTTGCAAAAATTTAAAAAGACACCTGTGCATACAAATGCCGATTCTGTATTGGGAAAAAAGGTAACTTTAATTAAAGGAATTACCAGAGAAGTAAAAGGCGAGGTAAAACTGCATGGTATTGTGTGGTCTTGCCAAACAGAAGACGATCAGGTCTTAGCTAAAGGCGATGAATGTGAAATTATTAAAATTGAAGGCAATACAATAATTGTGAAAAAGGCAACTGAATAGATTTATATAGAAAAAAGGAGTAAAGTATGACAGCATTGGTAGCAGCAGTAGTTTTATTAGTGATGATTTTAATCATTACTAACATTCGGATTGTACCTCAATCGAGGGCATTTATTATTGAGCGACTTGGCGGGTACATGACTACTTGGCAGGTAGGGCTTCATGTAAAAATACCTTTCATTGATCGTATTGCAAACAATGTATCACTCAAAGAGCGAGTGATCGACTTTAATCCACAGCCCGTTATCACAAAAGATAATGTCACAATGATGATTGATACGGTTATTTATTTTCAAATTACAGATCCTAAATTATATACTTATGGGGTAGAAAGTCCTATTAATGCGATTGAAAATCTATCTGCGACTTCTTTACGGAATATTATTGGCGAGCTTGATCTTGACGGAACGCTTACGAGTCGTGATGTTATTAACACTCGCATGCGAAGTATTCTTGATGAAGCAACTGATCCATGGGGAATTAAGGTTAATCGTGTAGAAGTGAAAAATATAATCCCACCAGAGAGCATTCAAGTTGCTATGGAAAAACAAATGCGAGCTGAGCGGGAGCGACGAGAGTCTATTCTTATTGCCGAAGGACAAAAACAATCTTCGATTCTTGTTTCTGAGGGTAAAAAAGCTTCGATGATACTTGAGGCAGAGGCACAAAAAGAGGCAGCAATTCACAAAGCAGAAGGCGAAGCACAAGCAATTCTTAGCGTGCAAAAGGCAACAGCTGAAGGACTTCGTATGCTTAAAGATGCACAAGTTGATGCGAATGTAATTAAACTGAAGAGTTTTGAAACTTTTGAAAGGGTTGCAGATGGTCAGGCAACAAAAATTATTATTCCTTCTGATTTGCAAAATATGGCGGGCTTTGTTACCTCTGTCAGCGAACTGTTAGATAAGGGTACTTTGCCAAAGTAGTAATGAATGGCGAATGAGTTTTCACGCATTGAAATACTTTTAGGTAAGGATGTGGTGCAACTGTTTGCTCTCAAAAAAGTAGCAATTTTTGGTATTGGCGGGGTTGGCTCTTTTGTTGCAGAAGCACTTGCAAGAACAGGCATAGGTTCTCTTTTTCTTGTGGATAAAGATACGGTGAGTATTAGCAATATTAATCGCCAAATAGTCGCACTTCATTCTACGATCGGACGAACAAAAGTTTCGGTTATGGCTGAGCGAATTGCTGACATAAATCCTAATGCTTATATAACAACAAAGTGCCAATTTTTTAATAAAGATACGATCAGCGATTTTGATTTGTCGAGCTTTGATTATATTGTTGATGCGATTGATACTATTAGTGCAAAAATTTTGCTTGTTGAAACAGCACAAAAATTACATATTCCAATCATAAGTTGCATGGGGGCTGGAAATAAGCTTTATCCTGAGCGTTTTGAAGTTACCGATATTCATAAAACAAGCGTGTGCCCGCTTGCTCGAGTAATGCGGCATGAAATGCGTAAGCGAGGAATAAAAAAGCTTAAAGTTGTTTATTCAAAGGAGCAACCGATTCCCTTAAAAATACAAGAAACAGGCGAAAATCTTTCTAAGGGGAAGAATACTTTACCTGGCAGTATTGCTTTTGTTCCATCTGCGGCTGGTTTGATTATTGCGGGCGAAGTTGTTCGCGATTTGATGAAAGAAGAGTGAAAAAATTCTTCTTTATTTTAGCCTAATACTTTTGATATTTCATAAATAGAATTGATTTGCATATATGCTTCCGCTGCGTTGTTTTGCATGGAGTTGACTAATACGCCTTTGCCCCCAATATTTGCATAGCCTTTTATGTATTTAAGGTGATCATCAAAAAAAAGTGTTTCGTCAACTGAAAATCCGCTTGGTTTTATTGCATTTAAATAAGATTGCGGATGCGGTTTTCCTTTTAAGTTATTTGAGCGAATATCATGAATGCTTAAAAAAATATCATCAATTTTTAAGAAAGATAAAACGCGTAAAGCATGTTCCCTTGGTGCGTTTGTTAAAATAGTCATCGGCATGTTGAGTGATAATAAAAACTCTCGTAAGGCGGAATCAAAGGTAAAATCTTTAAGTTCACTTTCAGGATTTACTGCCGCAAAATAATTATCGACCTGTGTCATAGGAAATTTTTGCTCTGCAATCAACCATTCGA
>JBOFTD010000010.1:0-1059 GCA_051651885.1 Treponemataceae bacterium | reverse complement strand
GAATTTAATCAATGTGCCCTCTACAAAAACGGAAAATTTGACATGTTGCACGGACAAGATGAAACCATTCTGTCATCTTTAGTTATGGGTTTAACACAAGGAGGCATTGGAGGAACAACCAACTACAATGGACGTGAATTAGTAGGGATTGTTGATGCGTGGAATGCAGGAAACATAGAACTTGCACGTGAAAAACAAAACTTTTCACAAGCAGTTATCAATGTAATTTGCAACTATCGTGGCAATATTGTAGGCGGAAAACGTATCATGAAACTTATGGGACTTGATCTTGGACTTAATCGTGTGCCATTCCGCAATATGACAAATGATGAAGAAACTGCAATGAAGAAAGAACTTGAGGCAATCAACTTCTTTGAGCGTTGCAACAAATTCTAAAATTAACTCTTTAAAATCTACTCCTATGACAAGCCATCATTTAAACTATATCAAGCAATGTAGTGAAAAATATGTTGCAGACTTGACGGGAAACATTATGCCTTTTTGGCTAAAGTACGGACTTGATCTAAAAAATGGAGGCATATACACATGTCTTGATCGTGAAGGAAAACTTATGGACTCCACTAAATCGGTGTGGTTTCAAGGTCGCTTTGCCTATATCTGTGCTTATGCCTACAATCATATAGAGAAAAACGAAGAGTGGCTTAAAGCCTCGTTAAGCTGCATAGAGTTTATAGAAAAGCATTGTATTGATGCCGATGGGCACATGTTTTTTACCGTAACTGAAGAAGGAAAACCTGTACAAAAGCGACGTTATGTATTCTCAGAATGTTTCGCAGCTATCGCTATGGCAGAATATGCCAAAGCAACAGGAAATAGATTGTATGCAGAAAAGTCCCTTGCGCTCTTTAAGGCTATACTCAAAATGTTGGCAACAAAAGGCTTTTTGCAGCCTAAGACCACTGTAGAGGCGCGAGGACACTCTATTACGATGATACTCCTTAATGTAGCCGTAGTAATTAAAGATGTCATACAAGATGCTGTACTTGATGATCAAATCAAAAGTTCGCTCTATGATATTGAGCACTACTTTATGAAACC
>JBOFTD010000009.1:0-7713 GCA_051651885.1 Treponemataceae bacterium | reverse complement strand
GCAATAATCGGTCATACAACGAAAGAGCTTCAACCCATTTTGCATCAAGCACAAACATTTGCGCAGCCTTATACGCCGCCTGCACTTGATACAAGGGATAGCGAGCTGCCATCAAGTAATATTTTGCCGCAAGATCATATTTTTTTAAGTCCGCATAACTATCAGCAATTAAAAAATATTCAATATAAATATTTTTTATGGCAATAGTGTCTTCGCCCGGTATAATCGATGTTTTGCATGATCCGAAAAAAAAGACAATGATAATAATGATGACAAGGAAAAGTAGTTTTTTCATAAAATTATTATCGCCATAATTTATTATTTCTGTAAAACAATGATTTATTATCATACGTTTTTTTTAAATTTAATTTTTTTTGAAAAGTTTTATTGAAACAAAGTATTTTCAAAACGCTCCAAAATAAATTTTATATAGAATTCTTCTAATGTTTTTTTTGGTCCACAGATTCCCATTCGCTTTCTCGCGCGTGCATTATCGCGACGCAAAGAATACATTTGATAAAAATTGCGTGGCTCAAATTCAGTTTCCAAATAAAATTCATTTCCATCTAATTCTTTGTACACTTCATCTCTTGACAGGGATTTTGATGTTGTTTGAATTTTCTTTTTTAAAATACCAATTTGTTCATGAGAAAGCCCAAAAATAAATTCTTCAAGGGATTTTGAAATATCAGGTTCGCTGAGTTTTTCACGAATAAATAAATTCCATTTTTCATCCATTTCGATGGTCAAAAGTAAAAGCTCGCTTGTTCCAACCATTGTTCCAAAAGCGGGAGCAATTTTATCTCGCACCGCCCAAATATTATTTAAAATCGAGAAAAAATTTTCAAGGTCAATTATCGGAGTTTGTTTGTCCCACAAAAGAATAAGTGCATGAGCAATTTTTTTACGCTTTTCTTCGTCTATATCGCTATCGCTAATGAGGGCAAGATATACATCGATCGCCATAACGGTAAACATCGTTTCAATGGTAATATGTCTAATACTTTTAATCTCTTTAGTACTAAATTCTAAGCATTGTGCGGTTTTTAAAACCCAGATAAAAAACTGAAATTGTGCTATCAAAAAATCTTTTGTTAAATTTCCTTTCGTTGGCAAAAAAAGTGTTTTTTCGGCTGTCTTAGTTGATAAAAGTGAATCAACTAAGGTATTCATTGTTCGTTTCCCAGTTACAGTTTCTTGTGTCTCAAAAAGCGATGGAAAACTAGAAATAGCATTCAGCAAATCATTGAGTCGCTCAAAACGAAGCATCATTGCACGATAAAGATCTTTGTCAGCGCAATGTAATTTATCAAAAAAAAATTCTAAGATTTCTTTTGAAGATTGAGTAAATCGATTTTGAAAATAAGTGTGAATATTATTGCTCATAAGATGCTTTTATATTACAATAAATATATATTTTAATATATAAAAAATGATAAAAAAGAGTATATTTTTTGTATGAAAATTATTGATAGTGTTTTCGTTTATAAATTAGGGCATGGTGAAAAATTAACTCATCATGGTAGATATCACGCTCATGGTAATGATGAATTTGAGCTTCACATTTTTTTTGATGGTGAAGGGAGTTTTTTGTGGGATAAAAAACGCTCCCCCATCACAAATAATTCTTTGTTTTTATGTGGCCCGCATGATTTTCATTCAATTTTGCCCGAAAAAGTGATGAAAGCGATTTCGTATTATGCATTTCTTTTTAAGCTTGAAAACAACGATTCTGAATTAAGCAGTATTTTAGAAAATCAGCTTGGACAGAAAAAAAATCATAAAAATATTGATACGCTTAATAGATTTTTACTCGAAGAATTAGTAAGACTTGCAACAGCAAATACTACGGGTTCCCAAAAATCAGCAGCATATTTATTAAAAAGCCTCCTTTATTTGTGGTATTGTCCTGAGAATTCTTTACAAACAGTTGAGGTTGCAAAAAAAATTCCTTCTACAAGTCAAAAAAAATTGGATAAAATTTTACAAATTTTAGAGAGTAATTGTGAAAATAATATTAAAATAGAAGATTTAGCCTATAAAATAGATTTTTCGGCGGAGCATTTTATTCGTTTTTTTCGCAACCACATGCATATCACGCCACATCAATATTTATTGCATCTCAAAACCGAACGTGCGTCGGCACAGCTAATTTCAACCAATAATTCAATTTTGCATATTGCAGAATCATTAGGGTTTGAAAATCAATTTCACTTTTCTCGCGTATTTAAAAAATGCACGGGATTGTCGCCGGCAGAATACCGAAAATCTTTTTCCCAAACATAGCTATTGTTTGTTTACACAAAAAATCGTAAGTCTTTACGATGAACACTGTTTTGCGATTTTGCAATAATATATGATCCAAAAACTGATGTTGCAGCATCAATTGTCGTTGCAATCGATCCCACAAAAAAAGTCACTGGTTTTAAAATTAAGTACGCAGCTTCAAAACCATTTCCGTACATCGTGCATAAAACTGTCAGGGCGATAAAAGAACTGTTGATAGAAAAAGCTCCGAGAAAAAAGGATATCGTGCTCGTCATTCCAATAATCCACAAGATGTCAAAAAGTGAGATACTTTGGCGCGAATATGATTTTAAAATAACAATAAATGATATTGCAACAGTCATTGCTGTTCCACCGCGGGCGAAAACGGAAAAGACTGGCAAGCAAACCGATCCAATGCGCCGCTGAATTCCAAGACTATCTTTTGAGTGGCGTAAATTTACTCCAAGCGTAATATTGGTGTCACCCGTAAAAAAAGCTGTTAGCAATCCTGCGATTGACGCATATAAAATGCGATACGGTTGATGTTCTGAAAAAAGAAATTTTAAAACTAAGGGGTAAATAATGCCAACAATTATAACCATATTTATAATTAATACGGTGAATAAAAAATTGTATGTGCCGGTTTTTAAAATGTCGAGGAAGCTTGTTGTCCAAAAAGCAGAAATTATAATAAGACAAAAGGAAAAAACATCAATAAAAAAAGATAAAACAGCGTAAAAAACACGAGACAAAGAATCAAAAACATTAGTTGCAAATTTTGAGGCTGTTTTGTCAGATGCAAGTGCTGCTCCAACAAAACCTGCAAGAATAAACAGCGGGAGTAAAAACTCTGAATCTAAAAATATTTGAAAGGGGGAGGCAGGAAAAACCTTTAGTAAACTTTTCATAATATTCAAGCTTGCTGCATGTGTTATTTCTTCAACAGAAATTGCAATGCGCGGAAGTTTTATGATAAGCACCGAAATTGTGCCAAGTAGCGTAAGAATGATAGTGGATGGAACAGAAATAACGATACATGATAATGCCGTTCTAAGGATTGTCCTTGATTCACGAAGCTTGTAAATTCCCATAGCCATTGAAAAAAAGAGCGTTGGTATAATCATATAACGTCCAATATTCAAAGAAAAAGTGAATAAAAAAAGAAATATTTCAGAGAATTTTTCTCCAGTAAACGGGTTAATAAAAGCCGCACTAATTCCAATAATACACGCAAGAATATATTTAAGCCAAATTTTCATAGTGATAGATTACAACAGTGCCGTAATTAAGTCAACTATTTACAGATGAGGAATTAAAGAGGATTTCATTCGCGGCTTAAAATTCAATTTTTAATTTTCTTTGTCGTAGTAAAGCTTTATTTTTTATCCAATGATTCTGAAATAGTGACCAAAACCTTGCATTGTTCTAATGCGGTTACATTATGTTTAACTCGGGCATCAAAAGAAAAAAAATCGCCTTGTGAGAGGATAAATTTTTCTCCCTCTAAAAACTGCATACTCGCTTTTCCCTCAATAATTTGCAGCGTTGCAAATCCATTATGCGTATGATTTGGTAGCCCTCCATCTTTATCAAAATTAAAATAAACTACTTTAAATTTTTCATTTTGTGCAAGTATTTCACGCTTTGCCTCTATTGTGTTAATATTTGTCATATTTTTTTGCCTTATTCAACGATTTTTCCATCACGGCTAATAGTTACGACGCTCCACGGAATGAGCTTATCGCTTTTTTTAAGTGCCGTTTTTACCGCCTCAACAATTCCTGCACAACACGGCACCTCCATTCTGGCAACGGTAATTGATTTTATCTCATTTGCTTTCAAAATTTCTGTTAGTTTAGTGCTATAATCAACGGTATCAAGTTTTGGGCAGCCTACAAGAGTAATTTTGCCTTTCATGTAATCACGATGAAAATTGCCATAAGCAAAAGCTGTGCAGTCAGCAGCGATTAAAATATTTGCGTCGTGAAAATACGGGGCATTTGGCGGAACAAGCTGAATTTGAATCGGAAATTGTCGAAGCTCTGATTCTATTTTACTTGAATGATTTGATTCTGAGTTGGATTTTTCTGATGAGCAGCAGGATTTTGCATTCGAGTCACGATCGAAAACAGTTGCTTTAGAAGAAGGACAACCGCACCCGAGTTTTTTTTCATCATTATTCGCTGAATTCAAATTCTTTTTGTGTTCAGCAACTGCGTCTGCATTGTAAGAAGGAGCCTCTCGCTCTTCAAACGAGATTGCCTTCGTTGGACATTTTGGTAGGCAATTCCCAAGCCCATCACAATAATCATCGCGCATTAATGTTGCTTTGCCATTAATCATTTGAATCGCACTTTCATGACATGCCTTAACGCAAAGGCCACATCCCACACAAAGATTTTCGTCAATTTTAATAATTTTTCGTTTCATAAAACATCCTTATTTTTTAAAGCTAATTACGTAGTAATTTATTTTCTTTAATAATAAGGCTGTTTGAAAAAATAATATGTTGTTTTTCCAACAAAAGCATTTTTTTATGATTTTTCTATTTAATACAATAAGGAGTTTTTCGGCGAATAAAATAATTTGTGCGACAAATAGTATTGTATGAACAGCCTTTACATGTCTCTCGCGTTAATTTATACGGCTCTTTTATCGTCAAATCAAAATTTTCTACGGCGATACAATACTTTTCACATTGTTGCTCAAAAAAATTAATAGTTGTCTGATACTCCTCTCGTGCTGAAGGATTTTTTTCATCGGTTTTAAAAATAAAAGCGTCTACTCCCTTTGAAATGCTAAAAAAAAGTGCATTTTTGCAGGTATGTTTTTCATTTTCAAACAAGGTAATATACATAGGTACTTGAAAATTACTCAGTGGATTTGGCTGCTCTTCATTAAAAATACAATCTTTTTTTAGTGGCGTTGCACTTTTTTTAAAGTCAATAATAGTGATATTTTCAGCATTTGCGTCACATAAAATAGTGTCAACAAATCCATTTAGAATATATTTATTCGTGTCGATTTGATAATTTTCTTCAAGCGCATAAATAAATGAACCTTCAAAAAGCGTTACAAAATGTTTAATGGAAGGAAATAAAATTCTAAAAAATTCCTCTTTTTTTGACTCAATCAAATGACGTTGCAAAGGATCTTGCAAACTTCGCTCGTCGCTCATTGCCTGCAAAATTGCTTCACGCAAAAAGATTTCATATTCATTACTATTTGCAAATTGCAAATATTTTTTTGTCATCTTAATTTTTTCAAAGAAATTTTTTAAAATCAAATGATAAAAAGAACCCATATTCAGAGAATTTAAAAGCTCATTTGATCTCTCGGCGTATGGAACACCAAAAATATTTTGAAAAAGCCACTGCATTGGGCAAGAAAAATAGGATTTTAAATCGCTTGCAGAAATTTTTAACTGAGATTCTTTATATTTTTTTTGAATTATGTGATTTTTAATCTGTTTTGGATCGCTTTCAAAATCGCTAAAAAGTTTTTCAAGATTTTCTTTAAAAAGTAAGCTTTCTTTATCCTTTGGAAATATAAATTGATTTTTATAGGCATTTTCTACTGTGTTGATTGATTTTACCTGCGTAAAAAAATAGTGTGCGTTTTCGTACTGACTAAAAGTTTTTTTTGCATAGCTAAAAGCCGTTTGACATTCTGCAAAAGTATAGGATTTCAAAAAATCATTTGAGCAATTTGTATCTGCAATGTTATTTTCTTCCTTTATTTCTGATGGCAAAAAAGAATATTTTTTTTGCATAATATTTGCCGTACTTTGACTACAATTCATTACAAAATGATATTTAAAAGGCGTTGTTGCCGCAACTCGATACGGAAAAATATGAACGCCTAAATCTTCTGTTTTTGGTTGGTATTGCACATCATTTAAATGTTGCACAAAAAAACTTAAATGATTTTGCGGTGCATAGCCATCCAAATATTCCTCAAGGTCAATGAGAACCCTTAGCTCCTCAACACAGCGACTCAAAATTCTATTACTTGGCGAATCTTCGTGTAACAATAAATCTTTTTCAAAAAAAGCCTTTCTAAAATTAAAATAGGCTACAAGAATTTGTGAAAATTTTTTTGCTCCGCCCAGTTGAGTAAGCATTTGCACGATCGTGGTAAAATGTTTTTTTAACGAAAGATTTAAATCACTTTTTTTGCGATAAAAAAAAGCATCATTCCATGCAGAATTTTTTTTACCATTCATTTTGTATGAGCAAATACAGTTATTTTTTAAGCCAAATGCAATTAATAATTTATTTTTTTGCTTAATATCATCATCCCACGGAAGTTGTTCATTTAATAAAAGAGATTTCATGCTATCAAATGAAAAATCATTAACGATACAATCTTGAATCAAGCCAAAAAGATTACCAACCGAACTTTTGCCTAACTTTTTTCCTGATTGAAAAATAAACGGAATGCTATGAAGTGAAAAATCACGCAAAAGGTAGGGTGTAATTATTTCAAAATCAAGTACGGTAACCGCAATATCTAAGAAGCTAACTCCTTGCTCGTGGTGTAATTGTAAAATTTGATTACAAACAGATTTTATTTCTTGTCTCGAATTTTGATACTCGTGTATGCAAAGCTCTTTTTTTTCTGTTTCTGTCGTGATAAGGAAAATATTTTTTTCCTGCTGAATATTTTTTTCATATTCGTAAAAATCACTGATAAGTTGTGGCATGAAAATATAATACGAAAAATCATCCTGTTTGTTTTCTATTGTTTGCCAGCTTGGTTCAAAAAGATTAAAGTCTGCCAAAAAAGATTCATATTTTTTTTTAATCGTAAGGTAATCGGCAAAATCGCTGTTGAGATGATCAAAATTAATTGTATTTAAAACGATTAACTGGGGCAAAATTTCTGAAAGCCACGGTATGAAAGAGCTTGATGTATCGAGATATTGGGGAGGAATGAGTGATTTTATAAAACATGATTTTTTGTTTTGGGCGATAAGAAATTCGGCAAAAAATTTTCTTGTAAGGGCGGTTGCTGGTTTAAAAGTGCCTTTGTGGCTTAAAAATTTTATTTTTTTTAGCTCGTCCCATGCCATAAAAGTAAGTGATGGAAACGCTCTAATATCGGTATGTAACAAAGAAAAATGAGCCCATGCATCAGCGGCAATTTGCGTTGGAAAAATAAATCGTACTTTTGGATTATAGATATTTTCGATAATAGTTTTCTGAATCACATTCATTATAATATAGTCTATCATAAAAAAAAAAAAGACTGTAGTCGTTTTTTTAAAGATTGCTCGTAAAATTGTAATATTATGATTCTACATTTTTAAAAGAGAGAATAAAAAAAGACACCTTAGAAAAGATGCCTTTTGAAATATACATAAAAAAGTGTTTTAATTGTATAGCGTTAGAATTTTATGGCGACTTTTATGTCTCCATGTTTTCCTGTGGCATATTCGAAAGC
>JBOFTD010000008.1:0-8289 GCA_051651885.1 Treponemataceae bacterium | reverse complement strand
CGTAACCATTTCCCATCTCAATAACAACCGCAGTTGTAACAACCTGCAGTTGTAGCAACTATGGTTGTTATTGATGTTTGCTTATCATAATTATAGTTGTCCTTACAATTGTAATAATTACAACTGCTGCAATGAATTGCAGCTTCAAATTGTTATAGTCGGCCGTGTCTTGTGTTATTACCGCTATGGTTGTACATTTGTCTATTATCTGATCCATGCATTCCTTGGTGCATTTCAGATCTCGTAGAGCCATTCATGTGCATTCCATGATTAGCAGCATTACCAGAAAATCTATAGGTCTCAACTGCATTCATCATAGAACCTGATGAAAACCCATCTTCACTTTGCATCATTGAAAAAGCACCACCATGACGTGCTTCGTTTCCTGCAAGGTTATATGCACCAGAATTTATGCTCCTCGATGAGACAAATCCTGCCATTCCAACAATCAACATTACAATAATTAATTTTTTCATTTTATATCTCCTCTACTAGTTATATTTTATAAAAGGGTTTTTCGACTCGTTATCTCTTTGTTTTTCAGAAACAAACATTTTGTACTGATTCGTTGGTGCAGCCATGCTCAGGGCATTTGTTTTTTCTGTCATTCCATAGGATAATTTTCCAATGAGCATTTGTTGTGGTTTGGCAACGGCAACGCTCTCAAAGGTTGATTCTGCATTAAATGAATTATCAGCAAAATTGTGTCGTAGGCGGCTTTCGTTTAAGCCAACTTTTCTAAAGTCATTGTAAAGAGCTTTGTGATCAGCTTTTACCATAGACATGTTTTGCTCTTTACCGTATGAAAACGGATTCTTTAATGCATCTTCTTTTTGTCCTGTAAATATAAACACGCTTGAAGATGCTTTTGCAAAACCAAGCCCAGTCATTCCAGCGATTATCAGTATTAGTATCGCCTTTTTCATTGTGAACCTCCTCGTTCATTTCTGTATATCTAATGACCTAAATATATCTTATCCAAAGCGTGATATCTTTAAGAAACAGTTAAAGGTATTTTAGAAATAATTACAAAATGCATTAATTAACACAGGAAAAGCTTAGAAAATGATTGCAATAATATGAATATTTAGGAAATGCACGTAAGAGAGCCGTATATGTATATAGATGAGTACAGGATAGGGAGAATATTCGCCTTGCCTTGCGTCGTTTTAGTCGTAACGTATTTTTTTGTTCTATTACATGCAGGGGGTTATAAATTTATCCTTGAACTTCTTGACTTTTTATGAGCTTTTAATAATAGTAATAGAATGATACATTCAATTAAAAATAAAAAACCAACAGTGCCTGCATCTGCCTTTGTTGCATGGAATGCAGAGGTTGCAGGGGATGTGTGCCTTGGCGAAAATACCAACATTTGGTTTTCTGCAACGATTCGAGCAGATATTGCACCCGTTCATATTGGAACAAACTCAAATATTCAAGACAATGCGGCTATTCATGTTGATACAAATCTTCCTTGTATTATTGAAGAAAATGTTACGGTTGGGCATGGGGCTATTTTGCATTCATGTAAGATAGGTTCTGGTACAACCGTTGGTATGGGAGCAATTATTTTGAATGGGGCACAGATTGGTGAAAACTCTATGGTTGCAGCGGGAAGCCTTGTGTCGCCAAATAAGATTTTTCCACCAAAAAGTATGATTATGGGAAGCCCTGCTAAAGTTGTGCGAGAGCTAACAGATCAGGAAGTTGCAAGCATGAAAGAAAATGCTTGTCATTATGTTGAACTTTCAAGTCATGCAAAAAACGATTACCGAGAGGTATCGCTTTAATAGACATATTTTATAAGGGTAAAGAAGGCTTTAGCCTTAAAATATATTAATCTTCGTCAAACTTCTTTTCAAAGAGGCTGACTAAGGCACTTAGAGCTTCTTTTTCATCAGTACCTTCTGCTTTTATCGTTAAAGGGGTTTTGTAGCCAGCAGCCATCGTAATAACGCCCATAACTGACTTTGCATTAATACAATAATCTTCTTTTTCAATCATAATTTCTGATTTAAATTTATTAGAAAGTTGTGCAATCATTGCTGCCGGTCGTGCGTGAACGCCTGCTCTGTTTTGTACTGTAACTGTCTGCTCTACCATTATTGCTCCTTTGTAATCACTCTTTGCTTTATGACCTTGTAATTATTTTTAGTCTTACGAGTCCGTATTAAGCTCTAAAATCAAGTCAACTTCGCCACGAGAAAGTTTTGTCGCGGTGGCAATTTGCTCAATTGTCCAACCCTGTCGTTTAAGTTTTTTTACTGCATCACGGGTCGTTATCGATGTGGAAGATCCCCCACTCATTTTTTCATTACTATCGGTTTTCATCAAGTCGCCCATTAACTTTACTTGATCTTGTGCTTGCTTGTTAATCTCTTCTAAGCGAGTTTCAGTTTTTGCAATCCACTCGCGAGCTTTTTGCACCTCGCCAATACGATTTTCAGTGTCACGTAAAACCGAATCAAGAGAAGAAAGTTTGTCAACGGCATCCGTAATTCGACCCTTGTTTGTGGTAATTTGTTCAACTTGGTGTTTTACTTCATCAATTTGCGGGATCAAAGCACTCGATTTTTGGGTGCATTCAGCAAGACGTTTTTCAATATCCTTTAAGTTTTCAAACGATTTGTCCACTCCAACGATAGTTTGCTCAAGCACGTCGTTTTTCTTCTCAAGGCGATCATAGCGAGAACCTACATCGTTTAAGGTTTCTTGAAAGCGACGAACTTCAAGTTGTAAAACTTGCAATTCATCATTAGTGTTTTTTAGCTCTGCAATTTTTTGATCCATTGAAGTCGACATTTTTAGTAGATGATCAAAGTTGTCTTCCATGCTTTCAATGCGTTTTTTCTCATTCGTAAAGCGTGAAATTTTTTGTGTTACATCATCTTCCATGCGGCGGATTTTAATAAATTGCTGTTCAAGTTCATTTGCTATTTGTCGGAAAGAATCCATTTTTGAGATATCCGTTTTTAAGCCGGTAATTTGAATCTCCAAATGATTCTTAAGGTCATCTGCCTTTTCAAGCATTTGTGTTTGTGCGATAAAGCCTTTAAGCCTTTTGTCAATTCCATCAAGAACAGTGCTCAACTGATTAGAATCGGACTGAATCTTAAGCTTAATTTTTTCTTGTGACGCCTCGTTTTTATCTTTAATTTCTTGTACGAGCGTTCTAAGGTCGCGTAATTTTTGTTCAGCTTCAGAGTTTTGCTCACGAATTTTATGTTGCGTCTCATCAAGCATTTTATCGTATGATTTTCGAAACTCTTCAACTGTTGTATTTGCTCGCACCTCATAATCTGTAACTGCTTGATTCATCTTGTCTTTTAGCGAGTCAAGCTCAGAGATAAGCTTGTCTTTTTCATCTCGTACTTGATTGGAATAACCCTCAACATCAACTTTGAATGTTTCCCCAACTTGTTCCATTTTTTGCTCAGCTGTTGACTCAATCATTCCAAGCTTTTCATTGAAATCTTCTTTATACTCAGTGAGTTGTTGGTTTAGTCGCTCTTTCCATGTATCAAAGTCGCCTCGAACCGACTCAAGCGAAAGCACGACACTCGAACGAGTAGAATCCACGTCTTCCAAGATATCTTTGGTGCGAGTAGAAATCTCTTGCTCCTGCTTTTTCAGTTGTTCAAGTGTAGAATTATTAAAAGTTTCAAACTCGTGTTTTAAATGCTCTTCACTTGAAACGCGAGCTTTTTCGAAATCTTGTCTAATTTCTTCAATGAATTTTCGAATATCGTCATCAACCGTTGAAAGGCGTGTATTCATATTTTGCTCTGAAGTTTTGAGCGTCTCTTCTACCCGAGCAAATTGATCGCGGTAATTTTCGGTTAAAAGGACAAACTTTTCTTTTAATTCTTCGCTATGCTTAATTTCCATTTTGCGTCGATCATCTTCTGCCTCGTTAGCAATCGATACAACTCTTTCGTCCATAGAATTTTTCCATGTAATTAATTCGCTGCTAATTGTATCGCTTCGCTTGCTTAAATCAGCAAAAAAGTCATCTTCAAAGAGTTTGAGTTTTTGTGAAACGTTGTCGTAAGCCTTTGATTTAAGAGAGCTTATTTCATCTTCAAGATCTCGAATTTCATGACTTAATTTTTTTGCATCGTCAAGCATTGTTTTTTCAAATTCGTCATGCCGTTTTGTCTGATCAGTTGTATATTTTTCAAAATTTTCTTTTATACGATTTTCTGTCAATTCCATTGCTTTGCGTAATTCCGTTTCAGCAATTTCGGTGTCTGCAGAAATTTTATCAAAAGTCTCCAAACGATAAAAAATATCCATTTTATAGGTATCAAATCGACTTTGTACATCTTCAAAAAGTTGGGAGTGCTTTTCTTCTAAATCAGCTGAAATTTTATCAAAGTTTGATTTTATATCACCTGTCAGTGCTGTGGTGCGGTTGCTTAACTGAGCTTCAATGCTTGCAAGGCGATCTTCTGATTCTGTTGAAACTTTGTGAGCAACTGCCTCAAAATTTTCTTGAATATTTGACGCTTTTGTTTCAAAATCGGTAGTCAAGTTAGCAATTTTATCAGATGCATGCTGAATACTTGATGAAATGTCACTTTTGAATTCATCAATTTTTTCTGAGGTTTCAGTAAAACTTTGGTCAAGTTGATTTTTATTTGTTTCAAGTCGATTATCGAAATCTTCAATTTTTGTTTCAGTTGATCTTGAAAAAGTGGTAAACTGTAAGTCAAGACGAGAAAGCATATCTTCATATTTAGATGAACTTTCTTGTAATTCTACTCGCACAGAATCAACGTAATCACTAACTTCATTTTTGAGCTGCGTTTTGAGTGTCATCGTTAAATTACGCACATCGGTTACTTGTTCGTCAAAATTAGTGCGAATATTTGTAATTTTATCAGAGTAATCATCTGCAAGAGAAGATGTTTTTGAATCAATGAGCGTTGTTATTTTCTTTTCCCAATTATCGACGGTAGTATTAAGTGTTGTTGAACGATCATCAACAAAGGCATTAAGGCGTTTAATTCTTTCTTCTACAAGCGCTTGTAAGTTGCTCATTTCGACGGTTACATTTTGTGTTGTATTTGCAATTTTTTCTTGAAAATTTTCTTTCAAATTGGTTTCTTTTGCTATAATAAGTTGCTTAATATTTTCTGATTGATCTTCAAGTAAAGCTGTAAAGCGCTCTCGTCGCTCAAGTGAAGCTCTTTCAAGTTTTGCAAATACTTCATCTTCAAGATTATTGGCACGTGCCGTTGCATCCCCAACTGCTGATTGCATTTTACCATTTATGTCATTGATTAAATCGTTTGCTTGCAAAATTGAAGAACTAACTGCCCCTTGAATATTTGTAACTTTTTCTTTAAAGTCTACAATTAAATTTTCTCCCAGCTCTTGCAAACCAGAAGCATTTTTTTCGTCAAACTCTTTTAGCATTTGTGGAATTGCAGCTCCAATTTTGTCAAGTCGAGCTTGCATATCTTTGAGATTTTTTGATGACTTTTCTAGTCGATTAGATTCTTCTGCAACGCGCTTAAGGTTTTCCTCGGCTCGCAAAGTCATCTCAATTAAATTCTTAATAGTTCCATCGTATTCATTTATTTTTTTTTCAACACTTTGCAAATCAATAACTTTTGCTTCAAGCGTTGCACCAGATTGAGCAAATTGAGATTCGAGCTGCTCAAGCCTTTTTACTGAAGCGATTGCTCTGTCTTGCTTTACGTCTAAATCAACCGAAACCGCCGTAAGTCCTTGACTTCGCTTATCAAAATACTGATTTAAATCAGCTTTAATTTTTTCGGCAAACTTTTGCACCTTGTCTATTGATCGATTATTGCTATCAAGTTGTCGAAAAACTAAAACAACTGCAACAGAAATAGCAATAGTAATTATATTGCTTATAATGACTGCACCCATTCTCCCATCCTTGAATAAATTTATTTTTATCTTAACACAGTTTTTTGAAAATGACGATAGTTTTTAAAAGAAAAATCAGCCTCTTTTAAATTTAATCCAAATAATTTTCGCCATAGTGGTAATATATAAGCCGTTTTCATGCCAACTTTTTTAGCTCCAATAATATCTAGTTTTACATTATTGCCTACATATAGAATTTTTTCAAACGGTAAATCTAAATCGCGTGCTAAAAGTCCAAAAGCATATTTTGATGGTTTTAATGCACCACAAGCTTCTGATCCTAACACAACATCGCAGTATTTTTTGCAGCCCCAAACATCGCCTTTTTGTTCAGGCGGAAAGTCTGATAAAATTGCAACTTTGTAACCTGCTTCTTTACATTTTTGAAATGTTTCTTCAATATGTTTGAAGGGTTTAAATGTGTCAAAATAGGGACTTAATCCATTATATACAATGGAATTAATTTGTTCATGTGCTTTTTCTACAGAAATTTTCAAAAAATCAGCTAAAAGTCGGGCTTGGTATTCATAAAAGTCAGCTAAAGGAGCGGTGCGATGAAGAATTTTTCTTACCTTTGAATACTGTAAAAAAAAAGGTAAATTTTTTATAAAATAGGGAATAATCCTTATATTTAATTTCCATGAGGGGTAGAGTGTTCCGTCAATATCAAAGGCAATTGCCTGTATATCATTTTGCATTAGTTTGCTATTCTATACTGAAAAGAACCTTGTGTAAAGGTACTTGCAGCGTCAAACTGCCATTGTAATAGCGTTGAGCGAATTTCGGTATGTATTTGTGGCGACAAAGGTGAATCTGATTCGATTTGCAAGTTGCTTGCAGAAATCATTCCAGTTGCCAAAATTCGAAAGCGAATAGTTGTATTAATAGTTTGCGTGATTTCACTTTCATCGGATAAAATTAATTTTGGCTCGGACGGAACAAGGAGTTTTCGCATTGTGCCATCATTCATGCGTAAAAGGGGAGTGTTTGTATTTTGCTCGACAAAGAATCCTTTAATTTGATAATTCAAATTATTTGAGTTTGCAGAATATAGTTTTTGGGTCGGTTGAAAGGAAAAAATTGTTTGAAGGTGATCGGTCTGTGATAATTCTGTTTGGCTAGGATTCTGATTTCCTTCTGAAGTTGTAATGGCAACCCCCACAATTTGCGTTGGTTTTTGTTCCTCTTGCTGAGAATTATTCGTATTTTCATCAGTTTTATATTCGATTTGTTCCACCGTTTGTGCTTGCTGCTCTGTTTTAATTTTTGTAAAGATTTCTTCTGTTTTTGGCGTATTTGCAGTGCTGTCACTTGTTAAAGGTTTTTTTGTCTCTGTTTGCACGGGGGGTAATACCGATTTTGCTGGTGGTTGCGATGTTTTTGGGGGATTTTTTGTTATTACGGGAGATTTTGCCACTAGCGGTTTTTGCTCAATAAATTCTTTTTGCGGTTCAATTTCTTGAGAAGAGAGATTTTTTTCATCCTGATTATGTAGTGTCGGGTGTGCTTTTTGTAAGGCATCTAAGAAATTTTCTTGATTGGGCTGGTTTTGCGTATCAATTTCACTTTCGCTTGCAATAGGCATTGTCGTTATGGGAAAATCAAAAGGAATATCGCCTAGAATAATTTTTATTTCAGTATATTTTTTTTCATTTTTGATTGCTTTTTGCAATGGATACAAAAAAAGAAACCCTGCGGTGGCAAGCCAAAAAATACACGAAGAGAAAAAACTAAAAATAAAAGGTTTTTTTTCACCGCTGGATGTCATTTAAGTGCCTGTGTTTCCGTATTTGTAGTGCGTAAATTTACAGATGGAAACCCTGTTTTGCGAAGCGTATCAAAAATTTTTATAAGCGTTCCATTTGTTACGAGTTCGTCAGCCTCAATATTTATGGGAAAAGTTTGCCTTTGCTCATCAGAAAGCGGATAGGCATTTAAAACGGATTCAAGATTTTCGAAAACAATTTGTTCGTTATTAAACCAAAGTGAGCCATTGTTACTAACAGTAAGTGTAATTCCTGTTGAGTCAACGCTTTCTCCAGTTGACGATTGGGGGAGAGTTATATTTATTCCCGGTAATAAAATAAAAGTCGTTGAGACTAAAAAAAATAAAACTACCTGAAAAACAATATCGATCATTGGAACTAAATCGATGTGCAGATTTGTATTTATCATGCGTTTGCGTAATTTCATTACATCATATCCCTGCCACTCAGGCGAATAATAATTTCATTGACGGTAGCTTCCATCGTCAAAATTTCTGTATTCATTTTTGAAACAAGATGATTGTAAAATATTAGCGAAGGAATGGAAACAAAAAGTCCCGCTGCGGTCGTTATTAAGGCTTGTGCAATAGAGCTTGCTAAAAGTGCAGGATTTGCCATC
>JBOFTD010000007.1:0-7292 GCA_051651885.1 Treponemataceae bacterium | reverse complement strand
CTGTGTGTGCAGTCAATATGAAGAATTGCTTTCAAGAAAACAAGGTGCAAGAGGTGATTTAAACTCAACTCTAATTATGGGAATCGAAATCCCCGTTCCACCCCTCGCTGAACAACAACGCATTGTTGATATTCTTGACCGTTTTGATACCCTTTGCAACGACCTATCCACAGGCTTACCCGCCGAAATAAAAGCACGCCAACAACAATACGAATACTATCGCGACAAACTTTTAACCTTCCAAGAAAAAGTCAACGCCTAAGCATACCGCAATAATAAGACAAAGATTGAAGTGTTCCCCCTAGTAAGGGGATAGTGTTACCCCCTAGTAAGGGGATAGTGTTCTCCCCTAGTAAGGGGGAAGGCTTGAGCTAGTAAGGGGGCACTTGCAAGCTCCTTATTTGGCTCAAAGCTTAACGGGTGCTATGGCTATGATAAGACTACAGGCACAACGACCCGCAAAGTTCTTAATAAATGGGATAGCTTTACGCAGGCTTTGCCCTGAGTATACCGAGCGAATGCAAAATGCACAGATTGAGTGTTGCGATACCGTTAAGATTATCAAAAGCCGTGATTCACAGCAGGCGTTTATGTACTGCGACCCGCCTTACGTGGGCTCCTACCAAAAGCCATAAATGGCAAGCATTATGATGGCTATGCAATCAGATTTTGATGAACTTTTAGAAGCATTGGCAAACTTAAAAGGAAAGTTTTTGCTCAGTTCATACAGAAATGCGAAGCTCACAGAATATATCGAACAGTGTGGCTGGCACTCTATTGAGCTTAAAATGAACTGTAAGACTGAACAAGTTCAGTGTGGCTAACCATGACGGCAATAATAAGACAAAGATTGAAGTGTTGACAGCAAACTACCCAATCAAAATTGATTAGAGCATAAAAAAAGGAGGCTAGATATATTTCTAGTCTCTTTTTTTTGTAATAGCGTTGCACTCACTGAAATAAGTTTCGTTACGAAACTCGTTCAGTCGTGCAATAACTCGCCTTGTTGTTTTCGCTGGCGGTTACAGTTAGCCGTCTGTATGCACCGTTGATCCTTCCAATATATATCCTTGAATGACAGGCATTAATTGCTCTTTTGTGCAGTTTTCAACAATTTTCACAAAAACTTTTCCGTCCCTTTTTAATAACCCAAAAACAGGCGTTTTCCCTGCAGCACCTCGACCTCGCTTGCCGTACAAACTTGTTTGTTAAACTCGCCGTGCACCAAAATAGCTTTCATCAACTTCAAATTCCCCGCATTCTTTGCCTGCTTCTGCAATAGCTTTTTGAACAATTTTTTCACGAATAAATTTGTAATAGCTGTTAATTGTATTTGATTTACCTTCACAATTTTTGCTGCTGCCGTTGCGGTAATATCCTCACTAAAACACAAAACTATTTTATTGATTTTATATGTACTTAATCTACTGAATTTCATTTATTTACACCTTATTTACTTTTTAGGTGCTAGTCAAGAACCTTAATTAAATCACATATTATACATATAGAATCCATTTTTATCTGCAAAAAACCAACAAGATCCAGCAATTTTTATTCTATAGACATTTATTTCTGTCTCACTAAGAGCTTCTTTCAAATCTTCAGGAATTTTCCCCAGAAATCTAAATCCTTCTTGATAAACAACAACGCACGCATCATCGGTAAGACACGCTGCCCATAATTTACCATACTCACTAATACCATCAGCTAACCAGTTTTCAATATCTTTATCAGATGCACTAATATAATTTTTTGTAATAACAATCCAATCTCCAATATCATTGAACGTAACGGATGTAATTACTTCATTCTCTTCATTATAATACCTAAGCTTGCTCTCCAAACTAGGAGGAATACCATCCCATCTGAGACCATTTTTACCGTAAAGGACAAGCCAACTGCCCTCTTCAGTAATCTGGACATCGTTAATAAATTCACTAGCTGAATTAAGTTCTGTTAAAGCGTCCTCTAATCCACTTGGCAAAAAATTCCCTGCCCATCCATTATTACCATAAAGCATCAAATTCCCATTGGTCTCTGTAATTGCAACATTACGACATTTTCCCGTTAAGTCAATTTGATCGCGAATGAAAGCTCGAGACTGAGAATAACTCGCAATACACATTACCAAAGATAAAATCAACAAAGTTGAAATCCGTTTCATGTGATCTCCTATGGCAAGAAAATAGCATAAGCATTACTTGCCGAGTTTTAACTACAAAGTTCCTACAATTTATACGTGAAAATCCATGTTTGATTTAACATCTACTTTTTGTAGATTTACACACTTTTTGTATGCCACAGAGCAACACTCCATTTTTTATATATTTAGCAAAAAACATTATCTCGAAGCCCGTAAAAGTTCTGCAACTTCTGTATGCTTATTAGACAGCGCAGCTCTTAGATCCTCTTGAGTAACCGGGGCACCAACTTTTAACAAAAGTTTAACTATTTCAATATGACCATTTCTACTTGCACCTGTTAAAGAAAAAGAAGCTTTATAGCTTTCATCATTATAATAACCACGATGATCAACATAATCAACTTCCGCCTTCGCTTTGATAAGTAACTCTAGTATTTCTGTATGCCCAAATCTACTTGCTTCGGTCAAAGCGGTAAGAGAAGACCAATGATCAACGAATCCTCTAGCATTAACATCTGCCTTTGCCTGAAGTAACAACCTCACTGCTTCCGTATGACCATTTTTACTTGCTGCACTTAAGCCGTACCGCCATCACCACCCTTCCTAATAATATTTACCTTAGCACCCCTAGCAACAAGTAACTTTGCTGTTTCTGTATGACCATTTGCAGAAGCAACAATTAAAGGAGTATTATACTCATCATAATCTCCATTAACCCCAGCATTAATATCACCACCAGCATCAAGAAGCAATGTTACTATGTCTGTATGACCGTTTGCAGCAGAAACAAGCAAAGACCTCCTGTCAATATTCGCCTTTGCCTTAATAAGTAGTCTTACTATGTCTGTGTGACCATTTTCACTTGCCTCAATTAAAGGAGGACTTTGCTGATATTCCCCATTCTCATAATAATCACACCGATTAGAAGTTTTACGAGAGCCAACATCAGCACCAGCATCAAGAAGCATTTTTACTATATCGGCATGACCGTATGCCGATGCCAGCACTAGAGGAGTATATTCATAACGATACCCAGAAATAGACACCTCTCTATCAATATCAACCCCATCATCAATAAATAATTTTACAATATCAGTTAATCCAGCAACTAATGCCTCTGAAAAAGAAAAATCCTTAGTATTAATTTTTACTTTTGCATTTTGCAAAGCTTTAACAATAAGAGGATGCCCATCTGTTACAGCCCACTTAAAAACAGCAGAAGAATCAAAAGTATTAATATCAGCCTCAGTTAAAAGAGCATTTTCTTTGAGAAGCATTTCTGCTATAGATACATTTTTTGTAGACAACGCTAAAATTAAAGGCGTCTTACCTGATTTATCGGCTTTATTAACATCTGCCTTCGCATCTAACAATAAGCTAACTATTTTGTCAGATTTTTTTTCTACGGCAAGCATAAGTGCACTCTTCCCCGCAGAATTAACCGCATTAATATCAGCGTTTGCTCCTACAAGCAAAGAAACTATAGCAGGCGATGCTTTTTCCACCGCAAGCATCAGTGCATTTTCTTGTGTAAAATTCACTATATTAATATCAACATCGACGGTTAACAATAAGCTAACTATCGGTTCAGATTTTTTCTCCACTGCAAGCATGAGAGCACTCTTCCCCGCAGAATTGACCGCATTAACATCAGCCTTTACTTCTAACAGCAAAGCAACTATTGACGGGGAATTTTTTTCCACCGCAAACATGAGAGCTGTTTCCTTGTCAGAACTAAGAACATTAACATCTGCTTCCGCTTTTAAAAGCAACCTAACTATAGACTCAGATGGTTTTTCAGCAGCTAGCATAAGTGGCGTCAAAACAGCAGAGTCTACGGTATTAACATTAGCTCCCACACCAATCAAATACGAAAGTTTTTCTTCATTAAACAAAAAGAAAAATAAGGCTTGCTCAAGGTTTGCCTTTTTCTCAACAAGTAGCGTTGCAAAATCCTCATTATCAAAATAAAGAGCCAAAATAAGAGCACTATCGCCACGTGGCGTCACGATATTCACATCGGCATTTGCATCAAGCAAAACGCTAAAGAGCCAAGAATTCTTTTTTGCCACCGCATGCATTAAAGCCGTATAGCCATCATCATCTTGAACATCGATATTAACTTTTCCAATAAGTTTATTAATCGCCTTCATATCTCCTGATCGTGAGGCAGCTAAAAAACGCTCTTCATTTTTCGTTAACGCAAGAATACTATTGCACAAAAGCAATCCCAACACCATAACAAACGCAAACTTTTTCATTTCATTCTCCTTTTTTTACCATTACGTTTTTAATATCTTATTACTTTACGACTAAATATTATACTACATACTATTTGCAATAGCAACACTGAGCTAAAAGATTTACAAAACAAAAAAGGCCTCCCTCTATTTGAAGGAAGCCTTTCATAATTTATAATCGCTTTTAAAAAATTAACCTAAACGACTCATCAATCCATTAAGCTCATCAGTAAGCTCTTTTGGTAGTTTAGCACCAAAGTTTGGATAATGATTTGATTTAACATCTTCAAGCTCTTTTTTCCAGCCTTCTTTGTCAACAGAAAGAATGTCTTTCATGTCAGCAGCGTTAAGGTCTAAGCCTGTTGTGTCAATTGCACCATCTTTTGGCATCCATCCGATTGGTGTATCTTGTGCATTGTCTGCACCGTTACAGCGGTCAAAAATCCATGTAAGAACACGGCTGTTTTCACCATATCCCGGCCAAATAAATTTACCGTCTTTATTTTTGCGGAACCAGTTTACAAAAAAGATTTTAGGCAATTTGTCTTCGGTTGTTTTTGTGCCCATGGTAATCCAGTGTTGGAGGTATTCGCCCATGTTGTAACCACAGAATGGCAACATAGCAAATGGATCACGGCGAACTGTTCCTGCTTTTAAGTCAAGAGCCGCAGCGGTGATTTCTGAGCCAACAATTGAACCCATAAACACACCATGATTCCAGCTTTTTGCTTGGTGAACCAAAGGAATTGTTGTAGGACGGCGACCACCAAAAAGGATTGCACTAATTGGCACACCTTTTGGATCTTCCCATTCTGGAGCAACACAAGGACATTGACGTGCAGGAGCGGTAAAACGAGCGTTTGGATGTGCTGATGGTTTTTGATCTTTGTTATTTTTATCTTGAACCCATTCATTTCCATTCCAGTCAATCAATTTTCCTGGAGCATCGTATCCAATACCTTCCCACCAAATATCACCGTCTTCAGTTAAAGCACAGTTTGTAAAAATAGTATTTTCTTTAATTGATTCCATTGCATTGTGATTTGAGTGATCTGATGTTCCTGGAGCTACACCAAAAAATCCTGCTTCAGGATTGATAGCATACAATCTGCCATCTTTTAGTTTCATCCATGCAATATCATCACCGATTGTTTCAACTTTCCAACCAGGTACAGTTGCATCAAGCATAGCAAGGTTTGTTTTTCCACAAGCGGATGGGAATGCACCTGCAACATATTTTACTTCACCTTTTGGGTTTGTAAGTTTAAGAATAAGCATGTGCTCTGCAAGCCAGCCTTCTTCACGGGCAATAACAGATGCAATGCGAAGCGCAAAACATTTTTTTCCTAAAAGTGCGTTTCCACCGTAACCTGATCCATAAGACCAAATCATTTTGTCTTCTGGGAAATGAGAGATAAATTTATCTTTCATCTCTGCACAAGGCCATTTACCATTGTCTTTTTGACCCTCTTGAAGTGGGCTACCAATTGAGTGAAGACAAGGAACAAACTCGCCGTCAGTCCCCAAAACATCTAAAACTTTTGTGCCAACACGAGTCATAATGTCCATGTTACAAACAACATACGCAGAATCACTGATTTCAATACCAATTTTTGCAATATCAGATCCAACAGGCCCCATTGAAAAAGGAATAACGTACATTGTTCGCCCTTTCATACAACCTTTGTATAATTTTTTCATTCTTTCTTTTAATTGATCTGGATCCATCCAGTTATTGGTATGCCCTGCAGCTTCTTTTGTTTTGCTTGCAATGTATGTTTGGCTTTCAACGCGTGCAACATCAGAAGGATCAGAACGGAACAAAACGCTATGTGGACGTTTTTTCAAAGGTGTTCCAAGCCCTGCATCAACTAATGATTGCATCATCTGATCGTATTCTTTTTGAGAACCATCGCATAAATAAATAGCATCTGGCTCACACATTTTTGCAATCTCTTCTACCCATGCTTTCGCTTTAGCATGCTTTAACTCATTCAATTCCATAAGTATCTCCTACAAAATGATTTATACTAGGGAATAAGATTTTATTCCTTCGTTGACATGATTTAATATATTTGAAAAATCAAAAAATATTACTACAGTGTAAGATTTTTATCGGAATTAATCAATGACTTCACGATATTTTGAGGCTAAAAAATAAAAATTTATCGAATATCTTCTATTTCAATTTCTAAATCGCTAAGGAGTTTTTTTACTTGATCAAAAGAAAGTTTTGTAATTTTACTCGAACATCGCCGCTTACTAAGATTATCGCCCTCCCCTGTAACAAGAGAAACAAAATTTCCGCCAAGATCTGCAACCGCTTTGGTAATTTTTGAAAGTTGGCCGGGTTTTTCATCAAGAATCATGGTAATACGAACTCCCTCATGGCGAGCACCAAGCATATCGATAAATGCATGGAATACATCACTTTCGGTAATAATTCCAACAAGCAAATCTTCTTTCAGAACAGGTAGGCAGCCAACTTTTTCGTCCGCCATTTTAAGAGCAGCTTCCTCGATAACTTCATCCTCTTTGACAGTAAAAACATTTTTTTTCATAATTTTTTTCACCGTCAATTTAGAAAGAAGATAGCTAATCTCATACATATCGAGCGTTGTTGCGGCAGAAGGTGCAGCATTTACTAAATCCTGCTTAGTAATAATTCCAATCAATCTATCCGCTTGATCAAGTACCGGCAGTTTTGATATTTGATGCTTTGTCATCAAGGCTTTTGCATCATTTATCGATGTCTCAGGATGAACATAAATGGGATTTCTTGTCATAAATTTTGATACTATCATAGTTTCTCCTTTTTTTTCTAGGGGTAAAGCGTCTTTCAAAAAAATAAAAAATTACTCCCTAATAATTCTTTATCATATAAATAAAAATATGCAAATTATTGTATC
>JBOFTD010000006.1:0-24255 GCA_051651885.1 Treponemataceae bacterium | reverse complement strand
GAGCTAAAAAACTCGGTGGCGCGCGTTGATGCGGCGAATAAGATTGCAGGCGCAACGCAGTATCTTGCGGACATGGATTTTGGCTGTGATGTTTTACATGCGGTAACGGTTCGCTCGAGTAGGGCAAGGGCGCGTATTGTTAAGAGGAATATTCCTGTGTTGCCTCAGGGGTATTACATTGTTGATCATAGTGATGTTCGTGGTAAGCAGACTATGCAGATGATTATTGATGACTGGCCTGTTTTTGCCTCCTCTGAGGTGCTTTTTATTGGTCAGACTATTTTGTTGGTGGTGGGAACGGATTTGAATGTTGTGCATTCTCTTGCTCGGCAGGTGTCGTTTGAGTACGAGGATTTGCCTGCTGTATTGACTATTGAGGACTCTAAGAGCTTGCTTGGTGGCGCTATTCATGGCACTGATAATATCTTTGCTTCGTACACGGCAGGCTATGGTGATGTAGATGAGGCGCTCTCTCGTGCAAGTTCGGTGATTGAAATGTCGTACTATACGCCTCACCAAGAGCATTTATATATGGAAGTTAATGGCACGGTTGGCAGGTGGGAGGTTGGCGATGATGGGGTTGGTCGTGTTGCCTTGTATTGTTCTACTCAGTGTCCGTTTTATGTGAGGCACTCGGTTGCTCCTGTGCTTGGGTGCAAGGAAAGTGAGTTAAAGGTTGTTGCTCCTCCTATTGGTGGTGGCTTTGGTGGTAAGGAGCATTACGCTGATGTTGTCGCTTCAACGGTTGCTGTTGCGGTGCAAAAGCTTAAAAGGACGGTCAGCTTGTTCCTTGACAGGCAAGAGGATTTAGCCTTTTCTGTTAAGAGGCAACCTGCCCTTATTACGAGTAAAACTGCCCTTGATGCAGATGGTAATATTCTGGGCATTGATATTGTAACTGATATGGATGGCGGGGCGTTTGAGGCGTGTTCTCGTATCATTATGCAGCGGGCAACGTTTACGGCAAGCGGGGTGTATACGGTGCCGTCTATCCGTGTTTTGGGGCGAGTGTATGCGACTAATAGGCCGCCCTCTTGTGCCTTTCGCGGCTTTGGTGCTCCACAAGCGATCTTTGGTATTGAGCGCACTTTTGATAACATTGCTCGTACTTTGAAGGTCAATCCCTTGGAGTTGCGTCAAAAATACTTGATTAAACAAGGCGATCAAACGATTACTGGTGGGCGCTTTCATGACCCCATTATTCTTGATCAGCTGATTACTTGGGCGCTTGATGCCTCTGATTATCGCTCTAAACATCACTCTTATTCGCTTTCGCCTACAAAGGGGGATGCCCTTAAAGGAATAGGCATTTCGCTTTTTTTACACGGGTGTGCCTTTACTGGCAGTGGGGAGAGAGACATTATTAAGGCAAAGCTTCGCCTTGAAAAGCGGGGCAATCGGGTAAGGATTTGCACGTCTAATACCGAGATTGGGCAGGGCTTACACACCACTTTTAAGAAGATTGCGGCTAAGGAGTTGGGCATTGCCCTTGAGAATATTGAGGTTGCACCCTATGATACTACGCAGATTCCTGATACAGGCCCAACGGTTGCCAGTCGCTCTATTATGATTGTTGGCTATCTTGTTCAAGAGGCTGCAAAGAAGATGAGAGCTCGTTTTAATGAAGATAGCTTTGATATTATTCAAGATTATGCACATCCTGATCACTTAATTGCGTGGGATCCTACCACGTTTAGAGGCGATGCTTATCCGTGTTATGGGCTTGGGGTGAATGTGGTGGAGGTGGAAGTTGACCCTGTTACGTATGAGGTTTCGGTTAAAAATGCGTGGGGTGTCTTTGATGCGGGGTACACGATTGACCAAAAAATCGTTGAGGGGCAGATTAAAGGTGGTATGGTGCAGGCTTTGGGATGGGACTTTTTGGAGAAGCTTGAGCAAAAAGAGGGGCGGTTTTTACAGGTTAAGATGGCTGATTATATGGTGCCTACGACGCTTGATGTGCCACGTTTGCACTCGCATACTATTGATCAGCCGTATCGCTATGGCCCGAGTGGGGCGAAGGGAGTCGGTGAGATTACGTTTGATGGAGCGGCTGCGGCTCTTGCAAGTGCTGTAGAGAATGCTGTGCAAACTCACTTTACTAAGATTCCTATTCTGCCTGAAAATATTGCGGAGGTACTATAATGAGTATTCAGTTTAGCGTAAATGGGGTGGCAATACAGACGAGCAATAATCCGTTGCAACGTGCTATTGATTTTATCCGCGATGACTTACATTTGACTGGCACTAAGGAAGGTTGTGGGGAGGGGGAGTGTGGTGCGTGTGCTATTTTAGTTAATGGGCGGGTGATAAATGCGTGCTTAGTGCCCTTGCATGCTCTTGAGGGTAAGGTTGTGGTAACGATTGAGCATTACGTGCAAACCGCACAGGGTAAGGTTGTGGCAAAGGCATTTGAGATGGAGGGGGCGGTGCAGTGTGGGTTTTGCACTCCTGGGATGGTGCTTTCTGCGCAGGCTATTTTGGCACAGACAAAGGGGCAGCCGACTGAGCATGATATTAGGGTTGGTTTGAGTGGTAACTTGTGCCGTTGCACAGGCTATGACCATATTGTTGATGCCGTCCAAGCTGCATCAGAGACGGGGGCTTCACTATGGTAACTTCTTACATGCCCAAGACGCTTGAGGAGGCTTTAGCCCTTCGTTTGCAAGGCGCTATTGTTTTTGCAGGTGGCACTGACTTAATGGTTGAGCATTTTCGTGGCTCTAATACGATTATTGAGTTTAGTAAGCCTGTGGTTCACATTGCACACCTTGAGGCCTTACAAGGCGTTGAACAAAAGGCTGATTGCATCGTCATTGGCTCGGCAACAACGTTTTCTGACATCATTGCAACGCCGTGTTTGCCGCTTGTTTTGCGTGAGAGTGCTGAGGGTATTGCAGGCCCTCCGATTCGTAACAGTGCAACCATTGGCGGCAATATTTGTAATGCTTCCCCGTCTGCAGATAGCTTGCCTGCATTGTACGCCTTACAGGCACGCCTTGTTTTACAGAGTTCTCGTGCGGTGCGTGAGGTTAGCATTAAAGACTTTATCGTGGGCGTTGGAAAGACAATCATTGCAGATGACGAGATTTTAACCCACGTGATTTTGCCCAAAGAAAGCTATGAGAAGCAGTACTACCGCAAGGTTGGCACGCGAAAAGCAAACGCACTTTCAAAGCTTGCCTTTTGTGGCGTTGTGGTAAAAGAGGATGGATTGTACCGTTTTCGCTTGACATTTTGCACGCTCGGCATTACTATCACTCGCAGCGAAGACATTGAGAAGAGCTTTGCAACTGCCGATATGGCAACGTGGAAGGCTCGCTTGACAGAAATCCTCAGTGCGTATGAGCAAATCATGAAGCCACGGGACTCTGCCAGAAGCACTGCAGCGTATCGCAAAAAAACAGCACGGAACTTAATACAATACTTTATTGAAACTATGGGAGTTTAACGTATGAAAAAGAAAATTGAAACGGCTCATGCCCCTGCGGCAATTGGGCCATACTCACAAGCAACGGAGCTTAATGGAATGCTCTTTGTCTCAGGGCAGCTACCGATCAACCCAGAAACAGGCGAGCTTATAAGCGATGTAACAAAGGCTACCCAGCAGTCATTGAGCAATCTCAAAGCGATTGTCAACGAGGCAGGCTACACAATGGAAAACGTAACAAAGACGACTATTTTCCTTACCAACATGGACGACTTTGCAAAAGTCAACGAGGTGTACGCGCAGTTTTTTACTAGCCCATACCCCGCTCGAAGCACTATTGCCGTAAAAACGCTACCCAAAAATGCCGTCCTTGAAATTGAGTGCATTGCCGTCCATGGTAACGCCTCGGTTTTCGTCGAAACCCTTTAGCCGCTTCATTGTCGTCACGCAAGGCATCCTTTTGTTGCTTGAGCGTGATTACACATCATAGGGCTTTTGTGGCGAAATAAACGACGATGGGTGCATTTTTCACCGTGTGAAAAACCGTGCTTTCCGCTTGAATCTTATGAGGCTTGAAAGCCTCATAAGGATACCGCTGCAATCACTTGCACGGCAGGATTGCACATTTGTGATGAAATTCTTACTATACTAGTTCTTACTTTAAGGAGGAGCAACGTGAAAAAAGCTTTAGTGCTGTCAGTCAATGCAAGTCAAAAAAAAGGAACAATTAAGACTCCTCTTGAGCGGGGCTTCTTTAAGGTTGGGCATGGTCTTGTGGATGATGCCCACGCAAATGGCTCGGATGAAAAGCGGCAAGTGAGCCTCCTTGCACAAGAAAGCATTGATACTATGATCTCAAAAGGTATTACTAATTTAACAGCAGGTTCTTTTGCGGAAAATATTACGACGCAGGGTCTTATTTTGCATACACTACCATTGGGAACGAGGCTTAAAATAGGAGTGACTGTGCATGAGGTTACGCAAATTGGTAAAGAATGCCATGCAGGGTGTGCCATTCAACAGGATGTTGGGTCTTGCATTATGCCAACGCAAGGCATTTTTACGAAAGTTATCGAAGAGGGCTTTGTGCAAGCCGGCGATGAAATTACGGTGATAGCGTAATGTTTTCTTATGCAATTATCATTGCAAGTGATAAGGGTTTTTCTGGCGAACGCAAGGATTTGTGTGCCGATATAATCAAACAAATTCTTAGTAAGGAAGAGTGCACCTTTGTTTCAACAACAATACTTCCTGATGAACAAGATATGATTGAACAACAAATGAAAAAACTTAGTGATAGCGATGGTGTTGATTTAATCATAACTTCTGGGGGAACGGGTTTTTCACTGCGCGATGTAACTCCTGAGGCTACAAAGAATATTTGCACACGTGAAGTGCCGGGGTTTGGGGAGGCACAGCGTGCGTATTCAATGCAGTTTACTAACAAGGCGATGCTTTCTCGAGCAACAGCCGGTATTAGAAATAAAACGCTCATTGTTAATTTACCGGGGTCGCCAAAGGCAGTAACGGAATGCTTGAGTTTCATTTTAGAGCCACTGATTCATGGCGTCTCCATATTGAAAGGGCTTCACTCTGAGTGTGCTCGCTAAATAACTGTAACCGTGAATATTAAGAGATACTTTGTGCCTATAGTCAAAAAAAGTGCTGAATATTAGCGTTTTGCTATTAGCCGATCGCTAATTTTTGCCCCAGTAAATTGAATGATTTCAACAAGCAAAATAATAACAATGACTGATGCAAGCAAAATATCACCACGATAGCGTTGATATCCGTAACGAATAGCAAGATCCCCAAGTCCACCACCTCCAATAACGCCTGCCATTGCCGAATAACCAATCAAATTAATAATTGTCAGTGTAATGCCCGCTACTAGTGAAGGTAATGCTTCTGGGATTAAAACCTTATAAATAATTTGCCAATTTGTTGATCCCATTGCACGTGCTGCTTGAATAAGCCCTTGATCGACTTCTTTGAGAGCTGTTTCAATAATACGGGCGACAAAGGGTGCTGCCGCAATTGAAAGAGGAACAAGGGTTGCAATAGTTCCAATGCTTGTTCCGATTATTATTCTTGAAAGAGGAAAAAGCAAAATCATCAAAATAATAAAGGGAAAAGAGCGTAAAATATTTACAAGGCGGCTAACAACTTGGTAAAAAAATGGTTTTGGAGCAATGCCGGTTGCAGCATCGGTTATGCATAAAAGAATTCCCAGTGGTAATCCCAAAAAAAGTGAAAAAAGTGTTGATGCAAAAACCATAATAAGTGTTTGCCCTGTCGCACTTATAACTAATTGAATTATTTGATTCATCGCAAATCCTTTATTGTGGCCTAAACAAAGATGCCAAAAATAGTTTTGTAATTATTGATTTTTTTTAACACTTGGTCAAGCTCTTAGTATAATTTGATTTTGTATTCGTTATTTTCTTACGAGTATAATAATTACTTGCAGATTTAAAACAAAAAAGAGGCTGCAAAAACAACCTCTTTTTATAGCGGCAATGGGACTTGAACCTATGACCGAACGGATATGAGCCGTTTGCTCTACCGACTGAGCTATGCCGCCAAATGAAAATACAGTATATGAAAATCAAAAAAAAAAGTCAAGAGATTGTCAGAAAATTTTCAATGACGATATTTCAAAAAGAGGCAATATCAATTTTTTAATAATTACCATTGAAACCTTGCTTTTTTTTGTAAAAATGAGTATTTTTAAAAGAAAATTAATTTTACATTAAGGAAATAACTGTGTCGAAACGTGATTATTACGAGGTGCTTGGGTTACAAAAAGGTGCGTCAAAGGATGATATAAAAAAAGGTTACAGGAAACTTGCTATTCAGTATCATCCAGACAAAAACCCCGGAAATAAAGAAGCCGAGTCTAAATTTAAAGAAGCTACCGAGGCATACGAGGTTCTCTCTGATGATCAAAAAAAACAAATTTACGACCAATATGGTCATGCAGGACTTGAGGGTGTTGGCGGTGGAGGGGGATATTCTCATGCGTATGCTGATTTTCAAGATATCTTTGGCGGATTTGAAAATATTTTTGAAAGCTTTTTTGGCGGTTCAAGTAGTGGAGGTCGCCATTCTCGTTCTGCAAATGGAACGGCAAACGGATCAAATCTTCGCTATGACTTAGAAATTTCTTTTGAAGATGCTGTGTACGGTACGACCGTCGAAATTCAATATAGTCATGAAGAAGCTTGTGATGCTTGCAAAGGGACAGGGGCTGCTGAGGGTGCCACAAAGAAAAATTGTGTAACGTGTAATGGAGCTGGGCAAGTTCGTCAAAGTACTGGCTTTTTTTCTGTATCGCAAGTATGTCCTACGTGTCGAGGAGAGGGTACAACGATTGATAAGCCTTGTAAAGCGTGTCGTGGCTTAGGCTCCCAAAAGAAAAAAATAAAAGTCCCCATAACAATTCCTGCGGGTATTGATAATGGAAATCGTATTAGTATTTCACAGAAAGGAAATGTCGGTAAAAATGGTGGTCGTACAGGAGATTTATACGTATATATCCATACAAAGGCACATGAGTCGTTTGAACGAAATGGACATGATTTATATTGTGCGATTCCTATTTCATTTATTCAAGCAACGCTTGGCACCGAAATTACTGTTAGTGGCCTTGATAAAAAGAAATTTAAATTAAAAGTTCCTGCAGGCACACAAGGTGGAAAATTGCTTCGTATTCCACAAGCGGGCGTGCCGATTTTGCATTCTAGTCGAAAAGGTGATTTGTATATCAAGTTAATCGTAAAAACAGCGACAAAGTTATCAGAAAAATCAAAACAATTGCTTGAACAAATAGCAAAACTTGAAAATGAAACGACAGAGCCGAGTGCAATCCATCTTTCAGCGATAGATAGATAAAATTTTGCTTTTATTTTGAGGGATTTTGAGTGAATAAAAATTATATTTGTAAAAAAGTCAGCGTAATGCTTCTTTTTGTGTTTTTTGTGACATCTTTTTTTGCTCAAGCGGGTAGATATGAACGAAAATTGCAGGCTATTGTCGATTCAATGAATTATAGTGAAAAAGATAAAATACTTGCTAATCAAAGTACTTTTTTAGTTGAGTTAGAATTTCTTTTACGCAACGACAATGACAATTTGTTAATTCTTGTTGATAAAAAACATCTTTTACCCCCAACATACGTGCCAACAGATTTGATTCCTCTTGAAAAAAATAATTTATTTGCGATTAATCGTAATGATTTATCTTTGCGGAAAACTACTTTCGAAGCTTTACAGGCTATGGCTCGTGATGCACAGAAAGACAATGTAAATATTCTTGTAAGCTCAACTTATCGATCGTATGATTATCAAAAAAATGTGTATGAACGCCATGTTCAGAGCATGGGAAAAAAAGAGGCTGATCGCGTTTCTGCGGCTGCAGGTACAAGTCAACATCAGTTGGGAACGGTTATTGATTTTGGTTCAATTACCGACGAATTTGCACAAACAAAGGCAGGCAAATGGGTTTTTGATAATGCAGAAAGATATGGCTTTTCGCTTTCATTTCCTGCCAATTATGAACATGTTACGGGCTATGTCTGGGAGTCGTGGCACTATCGCTATATTGGAAAAGAAGCGGTCGACTTTCAAAAAAAATGGTTTGGAAATATTCAACAATATATGATGGAATTTATTGATGCATGGAAGCGCAATTAAAATAAACCGTTCTACTTCCGTTATGATTTCCCCCAAAAACAACCACCCGCAAGATATATTGTTTTCATGATTAAAATATACTGTCTTTTTTTGCACAATTCTCCAAAAAAGTGATTTTTGTTTTCTTTTAATACAGGATAATTTTATTATTTAAACGGATAAAAGATATTGTTTTTTTTAAAAAGCCCTTATATAATGAGGTAATTTATATAAGCAATTATGGGTAAAACCTAATTGAACTTATTCTTTTGGAGGAATTATGAAAGGTATTGAGTTAGAAAAAGCGTACAATCCAAAAGATTTTGAAGATAGAATATACGCTCGCTGGGAAAATGAGGGCTATTTTTTGCCAAAATCAGATGAAAAATCTCCCATTCACTCAACTAAAAAAAGTAAATCGTTTGTTGTCGTTATTCCGCCACCGAATGTTACGGGTGTTCTTCACATGGGGCATGGACTTAATAATACCTTGCAAGACATTGTTGTTCGGTATCATCGCATGAAAGGTGAGAATACGCTTTGGGTTCCCGGCACTGATCACGCAGGCATTGCAACGCACAATGTTGTGGAGCGTCGCTTAAAGGCTGAGGGAAAATCTCGCCATGATTTGGGGCGTGAAGATTTTATTAAAAAAACGTGGGCTGTGAAAAATGAGCATCACGAAATTATCACAAAGCAGTTAAAAAAAATTGGTGCAAGCGTTGATTGGAGTCGTGAGCGTTTTACGCTCGATGAGGGGCTTTCGGTTGCGGTTCGCGATGTTTTTGTAACCTTGTATGAGCGGGGCTTGATTTACCGCGGACATTACTTGGTTAACTGGTGCTCTTCCTGCGGTACGGCACTTGCTGATGATGAAGTTGAACATGAAGAAAAAAATAATTTTATGTATCATCTTTTTTACGAAATTGAAGGACAAAATGAGCGGCTTGAAATTGCAACGACACGACCAGAAACGCTTTTAGGCGACACGGCGGTTGCTGTCCACCCTGAAGACGAGCGTTATAAGCACTTGATTGGCAAGAACGTAAAACTCCCTTTAACTGATAAAACTATTCCGATTATTGCTGATACCTACGTTGAAAAAGATTTTGGAACGGGCGTGGTAAAAATCACTCCTGCTCACGATCCTAATGACTGGGAGGTTGGCAAACGGTATAATCTTCCTGTAATCAATATTTTAAACACAAATGGAACGCTGAACGCTGAAGTTCCCGCAAAATATCAAGGATTGTCGATAAAAGAGGCTCGAAAAGCTGTTTTGGCTGACTTGGAAGAAATCGGATTATTCAAAGAAAAAAAAGAAATCAAAAACTCGGTGGGGCATTGTTATCGGTGTAACACGATTGTTGAGCCGTTTTTAAGCGAGCAATGGTTTGTTAAAATGAAGCCTCTTGCTGATAAAGCTTTGTCTGCATGGAAAAAAGGTGAAATCGTCTTTTATCCCAAAAAATGGGAAAATACGTACAGCCATTGGATGGAGGGCATTCGTGATTGGTGCATTAGTCGTCAGCTGTGGTGGGGACATCGCATTCCCGTATGGTACTGTGCGTGCGGAGAGATGATTGTTTCTCGAGATGTGCCGCAATCGTGTCCAAAATGTCAGAGTGAAAATCTTACGCAAGATAGCGATGTGCTTGATACGTGGTTTTCTAGCTGGCTTTGGCCGTTTTCTACGCTGGGATGGCCGCAAAAAACGTCAGATCTTGAAACGTTTTACCCAACGTCCGCCCTTGTTACCGCGTATGACATTATCTTTTTTTGGGTTAGCCGCATGGTTATGGCAGGCTTGGAGTTTACAAATCAGGTTCCTTTTAAGGATATTTATATTCATGGGCTTGTTCGCGACAAAAAGGGACGAAAAATGAGTAAGTCTCTGGGGAATGGGCTTGATCCACTTGAAATTATTGATGAATATGGCTCGGATGCACTGAAGTTTACGCTTGGATTTTTGTGTGCTCAGGGACAAGATATTTTAATCGACAATGAATCTTTTAAGCTTGGCAGTCGCTTTGCTAATAAAATTTGGAACGCGTCGCGCTATATTTTGCTCAATCTTGATGGGCGTGATTTGATTACAATTAACTTTGACGGCTGTACGGAAAAAGGTGATAGTAGTGGACTTACCGAGCTTGATCGTTGGATTTATTCCCGCTTAAATTATTGTGCAAAGGCTGTTTCTGTTGCACTTGAGAATTATCGCTATAATGACGGGGCTCAGGCTTTGTATGAGTTTTTTTGGAATGATTTTTGCGATTGGTATGTTGAAGCGACAAAGCTTTCATTTCGACATGGCGATGATCATGAAAAAAATCGTGCGATTACCGTACTTTTGCATATTTTAGAAGAGAGTTTGCGTCTGCTTCATCCGTATCTTCCCTTTGTGACTGAAGAAATTTATCAAAAACTTCCTACGGAAATTCTATGTAAAAATAACGCAACCGATGGCGAGAATAAAAGTGAAATGCTCATTTCGTGTGCGTATCCTGAATATACGGAAAAACGTGATTATTTGATTGAAGCGCAAAGATTTAGTATCTTACAAGAGGTTGTTCGCCAGCTTCGAGCGTTGCGTGTTGAGTGTGCGATAGCTCCTGATGCAAAAATGAGCTGCGCCTTACTCATCAGCGAAGGGAGTTTTGCGGAGGTTTGCAAGGAGAAAACGGAGGTTTTGTGTCTTTTAGCGGGACTTGCTCACATTGATTTTGTAAGCAAAAAACCTCAAAAATCGATTGGCACTGTTGGCGAGGGTTTTGAAGCGTTTATTTTAACGCAAGAAGGGCTTGATGTAGAGCAGTTGGTTGCTCGGTTTACGAAAGAAATTAACACAGAATCAGCTTTTATTGCAAAACTTGAGGCAAAACTTTCTGGGGATTTTGCAAAAAATGCACCAAAAAATGTGGTCGAGCAAGAAAAAGAAAAACTGAGTAGTGCAAAACGCCGAGTTGAAAAACTTTCGTTTTATCTTTCAGGCTTGTAGAAACAAATCAGAGTGCTGATAGATAAAAATCGGCAAAGGATAGCAGATGAAAATGGATCATTCTGCAATGCTTATGTTGAGTGGCATTTCTGTTGCTCCGTATATGCAAATTGCAACAAAACTCATTGGAAAATCTCGTCATGCAGGCGGAAATATGTTTCGCCATCAAATTGACACCATGGGAATTTTGATTGATTACGGCTATATCGATAGCGTGCTTTTGAAAGCCTCTGTTATTCATGATGTTATTGAGGATATCCCTGATCTTGATCGTAATTTGATTTTGAATATTGACTCTGATGCATCGCAGGTTTACGATCTTGTGCTAGAAGTGAGCAGAAAAAGCGAGCAGACAAAGGATAATTTTTTGCGTGCGATTTCTAGCAAGGGAAGTGCCAAAGCGAAGGTGCTTAAAACAGCAGATCGCATTAGCAATATGATTGCACTGGGGTTTGTCACCGATAAAAAATTTATTGAACGCTACTGTAATGAAACAGAATACTATGTTTTTCCGATTGCCCTTGATGCAAATTATGATATGTATCAAGAACTTATCTCGCTTGTTATGACCCGCCGAAAATACCTTGAAGACACAGGCTACCTTGATAAAAAAGTTTAGCCAAAGCGTTATAAAATTTTACTCGCTAAGAAATATCCCAAAGTACTCACAATGGCTATCGTAACAGTCATTTGAATAACGCCATAGAAAAAAAGTTTTTTTGCTGATATCCAGCCCGAGCTTCCTGCAAGAGCGATGTAGGGCATAGCCGACGGAGATGCAAATGCAAAAGATGAAATCATTCCAATTAGAACGCAAATCGTTGCTGTGTGTGTGTTTCTATTTGCAATAAAAAAAGGAATTGCTGCAGTTGTTACGAGCGTTACGGTAACTAAATTTGAGGTAAGATTTGTTTGCACGCCTGCCCATGTCACAAAAATAGCTACTACTATAAAAGGGCTGACAGGCGAAAGGTGACTCATAAACGAATTAACGATCCAAGTTGAAATACCTATTTCGGGGTTTGTCATTGCAGAGCCAATTGTTAGGGCTGCTGCGGTCATTAAAAGACTTGCCCATGGAACTCCCTTTGAAAGTGCTTCTGAAAAATTTAACAATGGTTTATCATTAACCGTAATGATCGCAAAAAGAATACTGATGAGCAGTGGCGGCATTGCTGAGCCCAAGGAGCTGATTGTAGAAGCTTGAATAGGAAAAAACTCTTTAAGAAGTCCCGGTAAAACCCATAGCAAAAGCATGATTAGAAAGAGCGTAACGGTTATTTTTTCCTCACGTGTTGCGGGGGGAAGGTCTTTTTGCAGATTTGTCGTATCAATATGTTGAATTTCACTGAGATCAGGTCGATAGACAAAGCGAAAAATTATGATCATGAGCAAAAAGCTTACTATCCCGACAGGAATTCCAATCATCATATATGAAATATGATTAATAGTTATTCCAGTTGCCTTTTCGTAAAGCCCCATTGCAAGTAAACTAAAGACATGTGAAATTGGTGTCATTCCTGCTGCAAGAGAAGTTGAAAAAACAAGCCCTGCCATCAAAATATTGCCCGCTCGACTTTCTTTTTTTAGTTTTAAAATGCTATAAATTTGTTCAAGAAGGGGAAAAAAAATCATGAACAAAACAGAGGGCGAAATAAAAAGGCCAATAGTGAGTACTGATAAAAAAAAGAACGTTATAAAATTCCAGCCATTTTTTTTTGCAATTGAATTTGAAATAAATGCAATTGCGCAGCGTTTTAAAAATAGCGTTTGTGATAGCACATAGGTACAGATAAAAGTGAAAAGCAAAAAAAGAAATGTTTCATTTCCAAAGGCATTGAGCGTTATGATTTTAAAATTTGTTGTGGGCATTATTGCAATGGCAAAAATTGCAAGAACGCTTGACCATTCAATTGAAATAGTCAGCCATAATAAAAGTGATCCTAAAAAAATACCCAAAACTTGCATCCCTTGTATCGGTAAACCATTGGGAGCTGGAAGGTATTTAAAAAAGAAAATAGAAGATAATGATAATAGAAGGAGAATATTTTTTCTGTACATTGATTTTTTATAAAGGCATTTCGTCGATAGAGGTATTTTTATTTTTACCTCTATCTTTTTTTTCTTTTGGAAGTTTTTTGTGCTTTTCTGTAATTAAAAAGGGTAGGGAAAAAAGAATACCACAACAAAATGATCCTAACATTAACACAATAACAGGCAGATTTTTAAACTCATAAAATACTATAGAAATATCGGTTTTATTATCGAGGTTAAATCCGATAAAAAGAGTGACAATGATCATTATTATGATAAAAAAAATTAACTTTGCACGCATTTATTCAGTATAGCACTAAAAAACTGAATCGTCAAGCCTCCGCTGTGTTGTTATCAAAAGTTTGTGATATGTCATACCTAACAAAAGTGAGTAGGTATTCAATTTGTATTTATTTTGTTAGCGTGTTTTTTCTGTTTTCTCGTGCTGTTCTTCAAGAATTTGCATGATTTTATCAACGACTAATTGTTTTTTGTCGTCAGCTGAATTATCTATGGATTGTAAAATGGTCTCTCTAAAGTCTTTGCAATTGATTACGGGGCTTGTTGTATAAACCATTTTATCGTGAAATACTTCATCGGCTGTCATATCTGAAGGATTTTTATCTGAAATCCGCAAACAGTTGCCATTGACGGATATTAAAACCATGATATCGGAAAGTCGTAAATAAGAATCAATTTCTCGTACGCCTTTTTTTGTTTCAGGTTTGTCTTTTCTAAAGCGCGTCCCAGTGGGAAAAACGAGTACAATTTTACCTTCTCGACGAAGATTATCCATTGCACGCATGGATGCCATATTAATTTTTTTGCTTCGCTTCATTTCTTTTTCAAGCAATACTGGATCAGTAATCGATGCTAAACTGCGACTTGGATAAATTACAATTCTTGAATAGGCTGAGGCGTACGCTTTTACGATGGGATTTTCTTCGTTGAGTTTCATTCCTGCAATAGCAATCAATCGGTCACTCACTTCTTGTAAATCAGTATTATTTGAGTTTTTGAGCAAGTAGTGGAGAGCGGGCAAATCCATATTGCTAAAATGTTCCATTAAAATTAATGCACGTTTGCCGGTTTTAACTTGTGCGAGCAAATCAACTAAATGTTCTGGGTTGGCGATACATGAACCGGGAAGAGAAAGATCTGAAAGTATAGGATTCATAATGGAAAGTATTTTCGCATTGCCGTGCTGATACACATTATTTTCATTAATAATTGTATCTTCAGTGTTTCCGAGCAATCGAAATGTTTCGCCTATGTTTGTAAAAATTTCTGTTAAATTTTGTCCATCAGTTAATTGCATAAAACCTCTCCCATTCAATTTTGCTAATTAGCTTATCGTGTTTTACTTAATTGGTCAAGTCTCTATCAGTTGACAGATGATTCATATAAATAGAGCTACTTTGGAATCACAAACAGTATAAAAAAAGAGACGGGGATTACACCTCGTCTCCTTTTCTAGCTATTTTGCAGAAGCAAGATTATTTTAGTACACTAAGCCCAGCTTGGTTTTGAGTCAACTCTAATACCATCCGCTTGCGTAAATTGCGTTAAACTATTGGCTTTTGCTTGAATGCAGATATAATTTAAATCTGTTTGAGCCTTAATACACCGTTGAGCCTTTGGATCAACCCGCACAACATCAGCTTTTCCAACGGCAAATTCATTTCCATCAATATACATAATGCCCTCACCCGAAAGGAATATATACACCTCTTCATTTTCCTTGTGTGCATGAACAAAGGGAATTGCCACATTTGCGGGCAGATTATTAACAGAAATTTCAGTTCCTGTTAGCATCAAATCATTATGGAATTCATTTCGCTGAACTCCTTTAAAATCTCCCAAATTAATTTTTTTAAAATTTTCTTCCATTTTTTTTCCTTTTTGTCTTGCTGCAGAAAAACGTATATTATTTTTAGTTGTAACTTATTTAATTACAACTAAAAATAATATACTCACTTATAATCAAAATGTCAACACATATATGAAAAATAAAATTTTATATATATTGAGATGTAATATTTTTACTTTTTTTAGTGTAGATAATGATGTTTAGATATCTGAATTAGTTTTTTGGTGCAATCAGCGGAAACACAAATTTTATACCTGTTGAAAAGACAAGACCGGTTGCAACTGAATTAATAAAATCAGTTCTCGATGCAAAAGGAGATCCGTAAACGGTATAAGAAATATCTTGAAAAAATACTAAATTGATATTACCCATTTTAATCGGAGGCATATTAAACATAATACCAAATAGGCCTGGGTAAATAGGGGCATTTATATCAATGGCTTTTTTTGGTATTTGTGGTTGGCCAAAGGTAAAAACAAAGCCCGTGTATAATCGTACAAAGCCTGTTGGTAGCGTTAATGAAAGAATAATAGGAAGTTGTATTACGTTGGTAAGGGAAGAAATTCGCACATCTAAACCAACACCCGGTTGGAAAGTCCATCCTTTATAGACGATGTGTGTAGAAATATTTCCACCCACTGTATTAAAGGTGAATTTGTCTACATCGTAGAAATTCCATGCAAAAGAGCCACCAAGTTCTGTAAAAAATCGTGCTGATAGAGGAATTCTCTCTTTTTTTTTACTCGCTGGTGGAACGGTTTCGCTGGTTTTTTGAACAGACACGTATTCTTCTGAGTAATTTTCATCGGGTTGTAAAAATCGTCTTGCTGATAAATATGTTTTTGCCCAATATGACTCACTTAAAGATGAAATAATAACACCCGTTCGAGGTCCTTCGCTTGCACTGTGAATAAATTGATTTTCTCCAAGATAAATTCCCGCATGAGAGACTGCATTTCCTGTTGTTCTGAAAAAAAGAATATCTCCCGGTTGCTTGTCTGCTTCTGCGATAATGAGCGTCTCACTAAAAATTTGAGATGTTGTTCGTGGTAATTTAATATTTAATGAATCTGCAACTGCTGTCGTTATAAATCCCGAACAATCCATACCTTCTGAAGTTGTTCCCGCATATAAATAAGGAGTTCCTAAAAGAGTTCGAGCATATTTAATCAATACTTGGCGTGGTTTTTCAATCGGTGTTTCAATAATTTGTGCTGACAAATTTAGTACAAGCGATGTATACAATATGGCTAAAAAATATTTTTTAAAATGAATCATATCTAAATAGTATATCGTATTTTAAAATTTTATGCAACTTTATTTTTTTTCTTTATAAATTTCTTTTAGCGTAAGTGTTCTCCGCCGTGCCAAAGTTTTTCAAGGTCGTAAAAATCTCTGGCGTCTTTTGACATAAGATGAACAACAATCGAGCCAATATCAATTAAAGTCCAGTCATCGCCATCAGGAATTTTCCGATTTGGGACGTTAATCTCTAAATCATTATTTTTTACATAATCTTTTACCTGTTTATATAAACCTTTTCCCTGTGTAGAGCTATTAATTGTTACAATAATAAAGTAGTCTGTCCAGCTGTTAAGTTTTGAAACATCAATGAGTTTTACCTCTTCGCCTTTGAATTCTTCTAATAATTGTGCAATTTCTAGTGCTTTTTTTTCTGTATTTTTCATTATTTTCCTCTTTGCTTTGTTACATATCGTCCATCAAAATCTTTTCCAAGAATGATGGTAAAATCAACTATTGATTCATTTAGGTTTGCAGTAAGTCCACTCATTTCTTCGGAAGAATTTTTTCCAATGATTGTTTCACAACGAATAATTTCACCAATACTTTTTGCAACTGCTTCGTTATCAATATGATCAATAATCATTGTGTGCTCGTAATCAGAATCATTTGCATTGACGGTGCTAAGTACATCGTAGCCAAAACTTTGCAGCAAACTTGCCGTGTTGCGTGCCAATCCTTGTATATTTGTTCCATTTTGTAGTTCGAGTACGTATGTTCTATTGTGTGCACTTTGGTTTGATGAAACGAGGGCAATCATCGTTTGCTTGAAAATATCTTTTATCAGCTGACCGTCATAGTATGGAAATAAAAGCATTTTGCCGTCAACTTCACGACGAGAGCCCGTTACGGTTTGGGACAAAAGTCGCTCAGAATCTATCATAATAATTTGTCTCAAAAGATTTTTTAAATCAGTTTTGTCTAAATTGCTTCGCAGATTTGCTGTGATTGCTGAAAAAATACTGCGTGAAAATACATTCGTTTTATTTTTAAATGACCATAACAGAGCAATTAATGTATTTTGTCGTCGCTCTTGTACTGTTGATTCGGTGTTTTCTTCAAAGTCATACGTTACATAGCTGACAATTTTATCTCCATCGAGTGTAACCGCTCCTGATGGTAAAAGATAATGTTCATCGCCGTTTACTGCGTCAATAGGGTAGGGAATAAAAATTTTTAATCCGCCGAGAAGGTCGGTAATATTTGCAAGCTCGTCAACGTTCATCAAGATGCGAAAGGGAATAGTAATGCCAGTAAGATTTTCAATTTCTGCTTTGTAGGCATCAACGCCACGTTCTTGAAAAACAGCATCAATGCGATCAACCCGATTGAGGCTTCGAATGATTAAGCCCGTGTTTTCTGGAATATCAAATAATGCTCCACGCTGAAGGGGCGGATAATAAACCAAAACATACGTAAACAGAGGTTTGCCTTTGTCCTCCAAAACAAAAAGCACGTTCAAAAGTTGGTCGCTTGAAAGAACCTCTGCAACGGGATCTGTTTGTAGGGCAAAATACAACACTACTGAGGTCACTACTAAAATGAGCAAAATAATAATAAGAGCAAAGAAACTTTTTTCTCTACTTGCCAAAAGAAACTCCTCTATAGGATTAATAAAAACAGGGTTAAAATGAGCAAACTTTATCGTTTAACCAACGAATAAAGTCTTCTGTATCAGGAGTTAAGATTTTATTCTTGCGAATAACTGCTTCACCGTTTTCTTGTGCAATCTTATATCCTAGCTCATATAATGTCAAATTTTCAATACTTTTACAATAGGCTTCAGTCATTTGCGGCCGCTCTGGTTCGATTTTATCAGCAATAAAAGTAAGGAGCGCCAATTCTCCGATGTTCTGTGCGCCAAACGTATGATATCTGACGCTATCAAGAATTTGTTTATCCTGAATGCCAAAGTCGTTTTGCAAAAGGTTTGCCCCAGCTCGTCCATGAAGAAGGTTGGGTTTTGCCTTTTCAAAGTCTCTGATAGGGTTACCATCTTTTTGAGCAAGTTCGGTTAGCGCAGTATCTAAAAGGTTTTTACAAATATCATGGGAAAGGCCTGCAAAGTAAGCAGTGTTTTCATCGAGTCCATATTTTTTTGCAAGCTGCTTGCATGTGTTTGCCGTACGAAGAGAATGGGCAAATCGCTTTTCTTGCAAATTCTTTTTAAGATAGATGGTAATGTTTTCGGTTAATGAAGCTATATTCAAAGCTCCTCCCTGTATAAATTGTTTTCAACAATATACTCATAAACGCTATCACTTACAAGGTAGCGAACGCTCTCGTTTTGCCTAAGGCGCCTTCTAATATCACTTGAGCAAATCGGCAAAATTGCATTGTTAAGAGGGATGCACGGATATTTTTTTTTGTTCGATACAAAAAAATCTGATTCTTCAACAAAGAGACGATGTGCCAGTATAATATCTACTAGGCCTGCAAGAATATCGGCATCTTTCCACAGATAAAAATCATCGATTAGGTCATCTCCTATAATCAAGCTGATTTTTTCTCCTTTGGAATATTTTTTTTGCAAATACGCGATTGTATCAATAGTATAGGAAAGACCTTTTCGTTCAAGCTCGCACGAGTCAACACAAAAATACGGATTAGAGCTAATCGCCTTTTTAATCATCTGAAGACGCGCCTCGCCTGTTAGGGGTTGTATGTTTTTATGGGGAGGCAAAAAAGTTGGCACAAAGATAATTTTCTCAAAGCCAAACTGAACGCGTGCTTGCTCAGCAAGGCAAAGATGACCTATGTGAATAGGGTTAAATGTGCCACCGAGCATTGCATATTTCACGAAAAATCTTGTCCTGGATAATGGATTTCTTCGGTCTCACAAACAGAGCGATCCTGCAAAAAAGAGCTTTGTTTTGCCTCATTCGAATTTTCATTTGCGGCATGAATAAAGTTTGATAAAACAATGATTTGTTTTTTTACATCCTCAAGCCCCCGCCGATTATACAGCGACATTCCTAAAATCGTTTCTGCAGGATATTTTTTTTGTATTTCCTTTAGTCGATCCTTTGTGCCTTCAAGGTCAAGCTTATTACACAAAATGATTCGTTTTTTATTAAAAAGCTTGGTAGAAAAGTTTTTTAACTCCTGCAAAAGAATATCAAAAGCCTCGATATAATTGTCATCCGCCAAATCAATAATAAAAACTAAGCCCTGTGTTCTTGAAATATGCTTCAAAAACCGAGTTCCCAAGCCAAGTCCTTCTGAAGCTCCTTCGAGAATTCCTGGAATATCTGCAATAATGATATCGTTTTCTTGATCAACTCGAAGTACGCCAAGGTTTGGGATTTTTGTAGTAAAGGGATACGGCGCAATTTTTGGTCGGGCGTTCGTAAAGTAATCAAGCAAAGAGGATTTTCCTGCATTGGGAAAACCGACTAAACCAATGTCAGCCATGATGTTAAGTTCAACTAAGAGTTCACGGCTTTCGCCTTCAAGCCCTTGGTTTGCATGACGTGGTGCCTGATTTGTTGAAGACTTAAAGTGAACGTTCCCCCAACCTCCGTTGCCGCCGTGCAAAAAGGTAAAAACTTCATCTTCGCTTTCGGTTGTGAACTGGCAAATCACCTCGCCTGTCATAGCATCTTTAATAATAGTGCCTGGTGGAACAGGAAGGATCACGTCCTCACCATCTTTTCCAAAACGATTGCCACCCTCACCATCAGAGCCGTTGCGTGCTTTGAAGTGTTGCTTGTACCTCATGTGTGCAAGTGTTCGCAAATTTTTCTTTACTTGAAAAACAACGTCGCCGCCTCTGCCACCATCGCCGCCTGAAGGACCACCAAGCGGAACATATTTTTCTCGGCGAAATGCAATACAGCCATTTCCGCCTTTTCCAGAGCTAACCTTTATTGTTACTTCGTCTGCAAATTTAACCACAGTGATATCCTTAATGAAAGAGAGATTTAATCATCTCTCATGTTTATTTTTTCGATAGTTTACAAAAAAAAAGCCCGCCAAATTTAATCTGCTAGACAGATTAATCTGTTACGGGCATTGTAGCAAAGATGGTAAGCTTATGCTTGTAGAGGTTCTACAGAAGCAAGCTTTCGACCTTTTCTCTCATGGTACACAACTCTACCTGTTTCTTTTGCAAACAAAGTATCATCTCGTCCAACTCCAACATTATTTCCCGGGTGAATTTTTGTTCCCCGTTGACGTACTAAAATTGATCCTGCAGGAACAAGCTGTCCGCCATAAACTTTAACACCTAAATATTTTGGATTTGAATCTCGTCCATTCTTAGCACCGCTACCGCCTTTTTTTCGACCCATTTTATGCCTCCATGTTCTCTTTTATAAATTAATTATGCAACAATAATTTCTTCTACAATAACATTTGTATATTGTTGTCTGTGTCCAATCGTACGATGGTAGTCTTTTTTACTTTTGTACTTATAAACAATAATTTTTTTGTCCTTAAAAGTATTCTCAACTTTTACAACAACAGATGCACCACTGACATAAGGAGCACCAATATTTACATTTCCATCATTATTTACAAACACAACTGTATCAATGGTAAGTTTTTCACCTTCAGCAATATCAAGCTTGTCAAGTTGAATAGTAGTACCTTTTTCAGCCTTGTATTGTTTGCCCTTATAATCGATTAATGCATACATTTTAATACCTCTTTGTTTATTCTGTTCTATAAATTGCTATTTAATATGCAACGGGATTGATGTATTAAATACAGTAATTTACAGTGAAACATCACGATATATTAAAAATAAAAATAAGTCAATATACAAATATATTTTTTTTGCTTTAATACGTGGAAATGTAGCGAGTGTTTTTAATTTTGTTTTAGCCATTCTGAAATACGCTGTTCAATACTGTCAATCTCTGTAGGATTTTCATTTATTACACTGTCATTTAAGTACGGAAAAATAATTTTTTCTTTAATTTCGTTCCATCGAGGTGGTAAAATATTTGGCGGTTGCAGAAGTTCAGGAGTGGGAAGATGATTTTGGAGTAGGGGATAAAATGAGGGAAAAACCTGCTCGGTAACATTTTTTATCGCTGAAAATCCTCCCGCAATACCAAATGGCTTACTAAGTAAATTCATTGATGTTGTCCTCTCAAGGATACTTTCTTGATTTTCTGTATTCAAAAACCAATGAATAAAAGCATACGCCCCTTTTTTGTTGCGAGCCTTTTTATGAACACCAAGATAGACTAATTTATCAAGAAGAGGGATTTTCTCATTTTGATGAACCCAACTAAAGTTAATATTTTCTAGCTTGTTGCTTTGCAAAACAAAAAATTCATTTGAAGTCATGTAGGCAAAAAGAATATTTTCATTTTTTACGAGCTTTTCAGTAGGCATATAAAAATATTTAAACTGAAAATCATCTTCGGAGGAAAAAGAGGTATTGCACGACAATGTCCAATCTTGAAAATATTTAATGGTTTTTTGTAAATTTTCATTATTGTAAGAAAAAAGTGTTTTATCTTCTTGAAAATCAGCACCTTGTATCTTTGATGTTATATACATAAAATCGGCATTCCATCGAGGTGAAAAACCAATTGCGGTATAAAATCCTGAGGCATTTTTTTTATTAAATATTTTTCCTAATCGTTGAATTTCGTCGACATCCATTTTTGCATTGTGGGGTATCAACTGTTCGTTTTTTGTATCGTATATGACAAGCGGTAAATTAAAGCTTATCGGGATTAAAAATTGTTTATGATTAATACTCCCCAGATCCAAAAGTTGCGGATAAAAGGAGTCTTTGAGGAGTTTATTTTTACCAAAAAGTTTTTCGAGTGAAATAAAATTACGTCGAATTTTTTCGGTTTTGAGCCATGGTGCAATAACAATATCGGGCAGATCATTATTATTTGAGGTGAGTTCTTTTGTTGGATTTTTTTTGTATTTAACTAATACTTTATACGTATCTTGTGTTTTGTTAAATAACTCTGCGTATGAGATAAGCTCTGCTTCATCTGTCCATATTACAATGGGTTTGCTATCGTTATTAGGCAAAAAAATATATAAAGATGTTAGGATGATAGTTCCTACAAGGCAAAAAATGCCAGAGCCAATAAAAAGCTGTCGCTTAGAAAAAATCATTCGGCTAACTCTTGTGCTGCTTTGTAGATAGTTGCGTAAATATCATTAATTGCGTCGGTATTCAAACTGGAAAAAGCAATACGTAAGTGTGATGAGTCTATTGCAATAGTGCCAATTTCATGCGTGCGTAATAAGTGCTGGCGTAAATCTTCTGCATTAATGCCCTTGCAAAAAAAAGTCATAAAGTAGCCTGAGTTAAAAGGCAGGGCTTGCAACAGGGGATGATCTTTGTGTGCGTCGACAAATTGGCGGACTAACTGATAGCGCTCTTTTATTATCTTTTTAAAAGCTTCTTTTTCTGATTTAAATGAAGGATTTTGCATTGCTTTAAGCATAATTGATTGCGCAGGTGTTGAGCAACAGGAAACGGTCGTGCGAATTGCTCCCATTAGTTTTTTGTTTAATGCTTCATACTGATTTGCGGTTAAATCCTTTGTACTAAAGGTTAAAAAACCGGTGCGAAAGCCCCACACAAAATCTTCTTTTGTTGATCCGTCAATTTTTATTGCAAGAATATTTTCATGTGCGTCAGCAAAATGAGCAAAAAGCGATTGTTTTTCAATCGTATTCTCATACGTTAAGTTAAAATAAGCATCATCACACCAAAGAATTATATCCGTACCTTTTATTGCTGTTTTGAGTAAAATTTCTTTTATTGCAGCAACTTCCTCTTTTGTGGGCGAATAACCAGAGGGATTTTGCGGAAAGTTAAGTAAAATAGAAATCTTTTTTGACGTTTTTGTAAGTTGCGAAAGCTTTTTTTCAAATGAGAGAAGATCAAACTGTCCACCAGCGAAAAGATTGAAACTTTCAATTATTGCATTTTTACGAGATTCAACAATTAAGGCGTAGTTATCCCATGATGGGAAGGGAACAAGTAAAGTTTCTCCTTCGTTCAAAAATAAGTCGGCAATCAAAGAAACGCCTGCTGTTAAACCGGGTGTTACTACGGGAAGCGAAAAAGATTTGTTCTTTAATAGAGGATTTTTTTCGATGAGTGCATTTTTCCATGCTTTTTGTAGATCAGGATTACCCGCTGTTGGTGCATATGAGACAATTTGTGCATTTTCCAATGTTGCAAATTCATTTTTGACACAGGGTAAAATCATGGGAATGCCTTCTTGTAATGCCATGCCGATGGTTGCATTTCCTTTTTTTGCCGTTTGTTTTGCCTCGGCACTTTGTGCAATAATTCCTTTTGGAAAATAAAGTCGTTGCCCCATCGCAGATAGTGAGCGTCCGATAATGCATGGGTGCAAAGTATCATTTAATTCTTGTGCAAGTGGATGAATCATGCTTCAGTATATATGCTTTTTAGCCAGTTTGACAAGAGGAAAATATTTGGCTAAGAAAATTATTATGTATTTTTAATTTTTGTTCTGCTTCATATCACCGTTGAATTATGCATAATTAAAAAAGTGATAGGATTGATCGTAAAAAATTTAAGGGTGCGATATTTCTTTAACTTTTTCGCAGTAGACTTCAAAAGTGTCTCCCATTGAAAAAAGCTTACTATACCAGAGCAAAAAGTTGTACATAAAAGATTTTTTTGTAAGGGGCTTATCTTTTAAAATAGGAAAGCGCTCAGGGTGATGACCAGTTGAAACAATTTTTGCAACGCGAAATCCGTATTGGGCAAGTATTTTTTCAACTTTTTCAGGCTGCAAAACAACATAGTGATCAATTGGGCTGTTTTTATAAAAATCTGTTCTGTCATATTTTGTAGAAACTCCCGAACCTGAAGGTGTCGAAAAAGCAAAGAATCCGCCTATATGAAGAAGACTTGAAACTTTTTTTAAGATTTCATCTAAATTTTTAAAATGCTCAATGACATACCACATAGTTACGGCAGTAA
>JBOFTD010000005.1:0-1143 GCA_051651885.1 Treponemataceae bacterium | reverse complement strand
TCGTTAGGATTTTGTATTTTATCAAGCAGTGCTTGTAATTTTATAGGAGTAGATTATGGAAAAGAAAATTATTGAAAGAGCTGAGGCACTAGATGGCTACTTAACTGATAGTGATTTCAAGTATTTAGAAAAAATGAATGAAATTTACAGCGAGGCAATGAAATCCTTTAAAATTCTTTCAACAGGCGGATTTAGCTCAACTTTGGCAACCGAGGAAAAAAAAGTTATTGAGTACTTTAATGAGATGGGGCATATTATGCAAGAAATTTGTGCCGAAGTTCCTGCCCTCAAAGTGTATTCTTTTGAAACGGAGCAAGAAAGCCATGCTGAGGCCTCTCGCGTGATTGCAAAACTGCGTGATATTCGCACTGATAACCAAGAATTTTTGTATTACACGCAGCGTTCTTTTGAAATGCTTTTTAAGCTTGCCTTTACGGGCGACCGCAGCGACAAAAAAAATCACCTTGTTGTTAAAACTCCTGTTACGTATCCTGTGCAAAATTATTCCGTCCATAAAATTCCCGATATTGATTATAAAATCGAAAATACGGTTATGTGCGTTATGCTTCGGGGGGCTTTGTTGCCTTCGATGATTATGTCAAAAGAAATTGAAGAGTACTCATCGACGGGCTATGTAACGCCGTTTGCATTATTTAGGATAAAAAGGGATGACTCAAAGATGGAGTCAAATATGGAATATATTCTTGACTTAAAAAATTCTTATTTTAACCTTGAGGATTTGAACGACAAGGATTTAATTTTTGCAGACCCCATGAATGCAACAGGCGGATCGATTGTAACTGTCGTTAAATATTTGACTGACAATGGAGTAAAGCCTCGTTCGATTAAATTTTTTAATGTGATTTCTGCCTTAAAAGGAGCTTTGCGCATCGTTCGAGCCTTAGATAACTGTACGCTGTACACGCTTTGGATGGATCCTGTTCTTAACGAAAAAGCTTATATTATGCCGGGCTTAGGAGATGCAGGGGATCGTATAAATGGCAGTGATAGCGATGAATATCCGCGTAACATTTTACAACTTATCGCTGACTACGGGCGAAATATTTCATACCTGTATCGCTCACAACTACGCAAAATTGAACAAACTGTTTTGGGAATTTTTTAGTCGAATTTATGTACTGA
>JBOFTD010000004.1:0-3169 GCA_051651885.1 Treponemataceae bacterium | reverse complement strand
ATCATCACATTGTGTCCAAATTCTTTGCGAATAGTGCCACTCGGTGCTTTTGTAGGATCCGTTGGTCCAAGTGTTTCACGAATTTTTTCAACAGCATTTTCTCCTTCATAAATGAGAATCATACATTTTACTTTCCCTTGCTCGTGTAACGATTCTGCAGAGCATTGACTTGGTTTTGTGCCTGACATAAATTCAATAATTTTTTCAAATTGATCTATTGCACATTTTTTTCCAAATGTGGTAAGTAAAAGTTTTTTTGTTTCTTCATCAAGCGTAAAATTGAATTCATTTTCCAAGAGACAGCGTGCTTTTTCGCTAAATACTGGAGAGAGTTTTTCTACTAAAGTGTCTTTTACCGGTTTATAAAATTCCAATGCTTGTGAAACGGACATTCTAAAAATTTTGCATCCGACAATACGTAAGCCAGTGCGTGAAAACATATCAATAATTGATCCCGGTCGAGCAGACGCATACGTCCAGTTATCAGGTTTTATAATCACGAGCGTTTTTTGAATTTTTTCAGGATTTTTATAGCGAATTGACGGAACAATGTTACTTACTTTTTGCAAATATTTACTAAACATTTGTAAATGTATTTTTACCATTTGAGGATTTTTTACGACTAACACTGCAGGTTCAAAATATTTTATAATTTTTTTCGACTTGTCCGCCCAAACTAAATCAGCATACGTATCGCGAATGGTTTCCCCTTTTTGTATCTCTTCATCAAGATGACTTTCTTCTTCAGTATTTTCATCAATAAAAAGCGAACCGCAGGTATTATAAAGTTTGGAAACGGCATTTTCTCCTTTTAAAAGCAAAAGCATGACGCGATGCCCTTGTCCATTTGTCGAAATAAAATTCTGAAAAATATAGTCGACTATGAGTTTTGCATTATCAGCCGTTAAATCATAATCAATGTGATTGCGCAGTGAATCTGTGTAGGATGTAATAAATTCTTTGTCAAAAGTTACGATTTGAGCTGCCACCAAGTCTAAGCTTGTTTGAGATATAATACGTGAGAGAATTCCGCCTGTGCGAGATTTTGTAATTGAGTGAGGAGTAATTAAAATGTAAGATAATTCCTCAGATGTCGATTTCTCTGAAATATTTTTTAAAGACATTCCCTGTAGTATAACAAAAAAAACCTGATTTGTCAATGTTTATTTCTGTGTTATCAAAATCGTGTAAGGATCAATTCAACGCTGTTAAAAAAAGTTAATAAAAAATCCCCTTTTGATACTTTTTTTGTAATCAAAAAGGGGATTGAACATTATTTTAGTGAAATTATTTCACTAAAATAATGTTCCAAGAACGTTATACGCTACTTGGGTAAGCCATGAAACGGGTTTATTAAAGTGCGGTAAAAAGAAAAAATCAGAGAGGGCAAATTCTTCAACGGTCATGCCATTTTGAATAGCAAGCGAGAATGCATGAATTGCTTCTGCATGATTTTCTTCTGATGCAATTTGTGCTCCAATAATTCGGCGTGTTTTTGCGTCATATACCATTTTTACTAAAACATCTTTATAGCTTGGCATAAATTCTGGGCGAGATGCGTCTTTTACAAAGCTTGTTTTAACATCCAATCCACGCATTTTACAAGATTCCTCTGAAAGTCCCGTTGATGCCATATTGTAGCCAAATACACAGATTGCATTTGATCCCTGTGTTCCTTTATACGCAACGGCATTTTCTTTAATATTCAACGCTGCAACGATTCCCATTCGCACTGCATTTGTTGCAAGGGCAATGTATTCGCTTTGTTGCGTTGCATTTGAATGCACCATTGCACAATCCCCAATTGCAAATACATTTGGATCACTTGATTGCATATATTCGTTAACGATAATGCCACCATTTTTCCCAACGGTAAGCGTATCTTTGTATAGCTCGCTATTTGGACGAAATCCTACAGAAACAACAACGGCATCAACATCATAGCTTGCTTTATCGGTTACAACCTTGTTGACATGGCCGTTTGCATCGCCTTCAAAGCGAACGACTTTTTCATTCAAATGAAGATCAACTCCGCCATTTCTAATATGTTTTTCTGCTTCGCAAGAAATTTCTGGGTCAAAATAATTTGCCATAACACGAGGCATTGCCTCCATCGCAATAATATTTTTTCCATTTTGCTTAAAAGCCTCAAAAAGCTCAACCCCGATGTAGCCCGCACCAATCACCATAACATTTTTGACCTTAGGATTTTCCATTTCTTTGATGAGCTCAAGTCCATGTTGATAAAGCTTTGAAAGGTGAACGCCTTTAAGATTAATTCCCTCAAATGGAGGAATTACGGGCCATGATCCTGCTGCTAAAATTAATTTGTCGTATGAATCTTCAAAAGTGCTTTTGTCAGACAATTTTGTTCCATAGACTTTCTTCGCTGCAAAGTCTATTTTTGTAATTTCATGCCCCATGTTCACTTTGATTCCTTGCTGAGTCAAACTTTCTGGTGTTGCATAAAAAAGTCCCTTAGGATCTTTTACTACGCCGCCAACCCACAAAGCAATTCCGCACGCAAGAAATGAAATATTATCGTTTCTATCGTAAGAAACAACCTCGACGTCTCCAAACGTTTTTTTAAGTGTGGTCGCAGCAAACGTTCCTGCATGATTGCAACCAAGAACAATAACCTTCATAAAAACTCCTCTTCAAAAGAAAATTTAATAGATAAAAAAATCTATAAAAATTAGGATACTATAGTTGATAAAATTTGTCAAGTTTTAAATTCTTTGAGTTTTAAATTTTGGCAACAATGCATTACGAGCAATGCCGTGCAAGTGATTGGAGCTTTTTTTTACAAAAATGATGATCCTTGTAAAAAGTGATTTTTATTGATAGGATGAAAAAGATGAATAGTTTTGATGAAAAATGCTGGCAGATAAAAGAATCTCTAAAAGCGAATACAGAAAAGATAGTTGTTATTGATAACGATGTTTTTGAAGAATATAAAAAAAATGATTTTTGGAGCAAATTTTTTTATAATTTTTTTATAATTTTTTTGAAAACATACAAGAAAATCCAGAATACGATGGAGAAGGACGAATTATTGTACCTTTTAGGGTTGATTTTAAACAGGCACCACTCAGAGCGAGAGAGGCTGAAATTAAATTTTTCAATATAAATGTTGAAAAAGAAATTTTAAACCTAGAGTCTTTGTTAG
>JBOFTD010000003.1:0-2396 GCA_051651885.1 Treponemataceae bacterium | reverse complement strand
AAATTTAATGGTTGTAATTCGGATAGTTTTGTGATACACTTAAAAGAATGCGAGTTCAGATATAATCATCGCAATGATGATTTATTTACGATCATCAAAAAAATGGTAAAGTTTTCCTGATTTTGCTAGTCAAGAACCTAACTTTTTTGTGAAGCCTCTGCATTTGCCAAGTTTTCACCAGTATTTTTTGAGGCATAAATAAATTCACTGCGATCGTAAAAAATTTTTTCATAATCATCAAACCAACTTTTATCTACAACAGGACGATGAGTTAAAATAAGCGTTTTTTTTATATTGCATTCTTTAATCACTTGCAAGGCTGAAAGTGTTTTTCCAAAACGCATTTTTGCATTCCAAAGAACTTTTTTGCTTGAATTTTTTCGTGCAAAATGCTTTATTGCCATGTCAATTGCACTTCGTTGCTCAGGCCTAAAGATAATTGGATTTTTATCTTTTGAAACTTCATGTGCACTTAACGATGTTCTGCCCTCTTTTATCGCAGCAATTGCTTTTTTTATAGTTTCAAGGTCGGTGTAAAACCATTCATTTGCTTTATGTTTTTCATTAAAAAAGATTTGTTTTATACCAGAATTTCTTAAAACAGTATGCACTTCATGGTCTTGAAAAACAATCAATTCTTTTTCTTTTATGTACGCAGTTATTTCTGTGTGCAATAAGTCAAATTGAACACCAACAGTTTGCGTTTGGTGGTAAATCCGCTTCTTTGCCACGTCATTAAGTGCTTTAGAATTAGGAGCGAGCGAAAAATACTCTAAACCTTCCTGAAACGAAGTTTCTCCAATTTTTAAGCAACCTTTATGTGCATCATCATTAATGCGATATACATAAATTAATGTTGGTTCAAATGTTTTTCTAAATACTGCCATTTTCTCCCTCAACTAAATCAACAAATCTTATTTTTTTATTGGTTGTCCAATCTTTAATAATGCAATATACACCGTTATGATTAAGGTTGTCATTTTTTTTGCAGCCTTCGCATTCGATGCTAATAGTTTCTATTCCGAAAAGTGTTTCTTCTTTTTGTGTTTTAGTACAGCATGAACGAGGAATAACAAATTTAAGTCCATCCATTTGCCAAATATTCCACGCAATCACTTTTGCAAAGCCAAGCATGTCTTCAATGGCAAGTTTTTGTGCAAAGGTGTCTTCAAAATGTTCTATAATCGTATACAAAACATTTTCACGAGCAATCAAAACATTGTCTCCCTGCCAATCAAAGCCATAACTATTTTGCACGGCACTGAGTGCTTCTTGTAGCCATTGCTCAGTAGTTGTCGTATTTTCATTAATAATACGCAGTTTTCGATCGAGCATACCAATTCTTTGATTCACAGGAATATACTCTCCTGTAACTGCATCATAGCGACTTACAAGATACGGTGCCTCTCCGCAGGAGACTTCCAATCGTTTTGCACACACATAATCTTTCCATGTTTTATTTTTTTCCTCAGGGAATATAATTTTATTTGTTGTTGCTCGCCATGATTTTTCTTGCTCAAAATTAAATACATTTTTTTGCTTAAACCATTCAGTATCAACAAGATTATTTTGTACATTGCAAATCCAGCTTGGCGTAAAAACCTCTGCTTTTTCTTTCACTCTGATCAATTGTTCTTTTTTGGATTTTTCCGTACGCGGTTTAATTACATTGCCATTTTGCCCTGTAATCGACGCCTCTGTAATTTGACTCGTAAAAGAATACCCATATTTTGCATAATTATCGGTAGCCCACAAAATATTTTTTTTAGTTGTCATATCTTTTAAAAGAATTGATAAAAGCTGTTTATCGAGCTTGAGAATATTATTTTCTTTTATATCAATAGTTTTTATTTCACTCATTTTTGAAAACACGGCTTCGAAATGTATTTTTATCAGTGTATAGAAAAAAGTTTTAACGTGCAACTGTTAATTTTTCTGCACTTTGATGTTCTTTTATATCAAGGCTCTTACCTCAAGCGATATTTTTGTCGAAACTCGTATTATGATCACTGAATACATTGCAGACACTCAGCATTACACTACCGTTTTAGAAAAGGCTTCGCAGGCAAAAAAGCATTTATGGATCGGCACTGCGGATATAAAAGATCTTTATTACAAAAAACGGTGTAAATCCGTTCCCTTTTTAGAGGTGATAGCAGACCTTATTGACAAGGGCATTTCTGTCCGATTGATCCATGCAAAAGAACCGGGTGTTGCCTTTCGCACTGACTTTGATAAATACCCCGCCCTTATTGACGGCCTTGAGAGAATGCTCTGTCCCCGCGTTCACTTCAAGCTCATTATCATTGATTTTAAACATGCTTATATTGGATCTGCAAACCTCACGGGAGCAGGATTAGGTATGAAAAGTGACACCACCCGTAATTTTGAAGCAG
>JBOFTD010000002.1:0-2933 GCA_051651885.1 Treponemataceae bacterium | reverse complement strand
AAGCAACATTAGAGATTATTTCTGCTGTTACCCTTAATGGCAATGTAACATCCATAGGATCTCAACTATATAAAGGTGAGGTTACACTCAATGCTGCGAGTGCTTTACGTGCAAATGGTATTTCTTTTAGAGGTGCTGTTATAGGTTCATTGCAAAGTCTTACTTTAAGTACAACGGGTATTATTATTGAGAGTGCTTCTGCTGCAGCGATTACGGTTGATACTCTTATTATTGAACAGGGAGGAGGATTCTCTCACTTAGAAGGGAAGGTAACTGCAAATAATTTTACTTTAGATGCTGGATTTCTTCAGGTAGATGAAATAGAAATTGCGGGAAGTTTAACAAATAAAGGGATCCTTGTTATAGGGGAGGCACGTTTTGTTGGTGATACTGATATTAGAGGAAATATAAAGTATACCGATTTTATCTGCACAACCGTAGGTGTTACGCTCAGTTTTGCCGTAAATTCTACGCAAACAATAGACGGATCTTTTACTATAAGGGGAGCTGCGGGAAGTGAGATTGTTTTACGCTTGCTTAGTGGCACAGGAAGATGGAAAATAAACCCGAGTGCTTCAAGTGTAGAGTATGCAAATGTTTCAAGCTCAACAAACGAAAATGCCTTTGCTATCAATGCATTGTTCAGTATAAATAGTGGCGATAATACGAATTGGTTTTTCATTGGCTCTGTCCATACATGGGCAGGCGGACATCCGGGAAATCCTTCTGATTGGCATACAAAACAAAATTGGAATCCTCCTGCAGTACCAGATTTTGGAGCAAGTGTTATTATTCCAGATGGCCTTACAGATTATCCTATTTTAAATGCGGATGTAAATATTTTTTATGATGATGGGGCTACTGGGAGCGGATCGATTGTAATTAATAAAAATGCGACCATGAATGCAAATGGTTATAATATAACAGCAAAAAGTACTACAAATGCGGGATCTGTATTTTTAAAAGGCAATGAGGTCATTAGTGCAACCAAAATAAATGAAAGTGCGTCAACTATTATTTATTCTGGAACTGTATCAGATATAGCGGTTGTGTGGGGAAGCTCTTATGAAAATCTTATTTTTACGCAAGATGGATCAGTTGATTCAAGCGATGATATAAATATTGCAGGAACAACAACGATTGATACGACAGACGATGTTAAATTACAAGGGCAAAATATTTTTACAGGCCTTGTAACAATAACAAATGGTAAATCGCTCATTCTCAATAGTAGTGGTGAATTTACGATTGAAGCAGATGCAAATTGTGAAAGCTTAGAGATAGGATCGGATGTAATTCTTAATGGGAATGTCGTAACAACTGGTAAGCAAGAGTATAAGGGAGAAGTTAGTTTAGTTGCCGATGAGTCAACGCTAAAGGGTGGAGACCTTTGGTTTAAAGGGTCACTACAGGGTTCTGGAAAAATATTAATCCTTGAGGTAACGGCGGGTCAAATTTCTAGTGCTGAAGTTATTGCAATTGAAACACTTAAGGTCTCTATTTTAGGATTAAGATCCTCATTTTTTACAACCGTAAAACTCCATAATTTTATTATTGAACAGGCGGACCATCTTGCTATAGATAATTTAGAAATTAGTGGGAATTTGATAAATAAGGGAACGTTAACTCCTTCTGCAATTCCCGGAAAACCTGCTACTTGGGATGGTGCACTTTGTGTCATTGATGAGGTAGTTTTTCTTAATGCCGGAGTAGAAACAAATATTACGGGAAATTTTACTTTTAAGAATTTTAACTGTAAAACAGCGGGAAAAACAATTTTATTTCAGGCAGGTAGTACACAAGCAATTCTTGAATCACTTTCTCTTGCAGGGCAAACTGGCAATAATATAACGCTTAAAAGCAGTAATGAAAGTAGTGCATATCTTGATCGGCGTTGGTTTATAGACTCAAAAGACAAAAGGAGTGTTCAGTTTGCTACCGTAAAAGATTCCGTAAATTTAAATGATGTACCTATCGCAACAACTGATTCTATCGACTTAGGGTATAATACTAATTGGTGGTTTTTTTCGACTGAGTATACATGGGTCGGACAAGTGAGTACGTCTTGGTCTGGCGAGTTAGAAAATTGGTCTCCTGCTTCTGAGCAAGGACCCGGTAAAAATGCAATTGTTATTATCCCTAATGAGTTTAATGGCACTGCAATTACTCAGTATCCTGTATTGACTAAAGCGGTAGATTTAGGGGACAGCGGCGAAATTAAAATTACGGCGACCAGTGATTACACGCATCTTGATGGAGCAGGATTTGATATAACGGTTGGGAAAATAGTCAATGAGGGAAAGATTCGCTTACAGGGCACAGAGAAAATAACAGGGACTAAAGAAAATAAAGCGGGCTCTGTTATAGAATATTACGGATCTCTATTAGCTATAAATGATTCATGGGGAAGCTCTTATGAAAATCTTGTTTTTGCGGAAACAGCCGCTGTTGATTCAACCGATATTATAAGTGTTGCAGGAACAACAACGATTAACACGACAGGCGATATTAAATTATACGGGCAAAATATTTTTACAGGTCTTGTAACAATAACAAGGGGCAAGATTGTTATTGTTAATAGTGGTGGCGAATTTACGATCGAAGCAGATGCAAATTGTGGCACCCTAGAGATAGGATCGGATGTAATTCTTAATGGGAATGTTGTAACGACGAGTCGACAAGATTATATGGGAGCAGTTAGTTTAGTTGCAGATGAGACAAGGCTAAAGGGTGTAGGTATTTCGTTTGAAGGGTTACTACAGGGCTCTGGAAAAACACTTGTGCTAGAATCAACGGCGCCTATTATGGGGCGTAATGCGGCTCTTATGAATCTTGATACACTCAGAATTGAAAAAACGGGAGCAGGCTCTGTTATAGAAGGAAAAGTAACGGTAAGTAATTTTACTTTAGGAGAAGGCTCTCTTACTATAGAG
>JBOFTD010000001.1:0-1248 GCA_051651885.1 Treponemataceae bacterium | reverse complement strand
AACAGCCGCAGCACCTGTGATGATGGCAGGAGCAGCAGGACCTGCAGGAGCAGCCGCTGAAGAGCAATCAGAATTCACTGTAACACTTGAAAGTGCCGCAGCTGATAAAAAAATTGCTGTTATTAAAGAGGTTCGTACTGTTACAGGTCTTGGTCTTAAAGAAGCAAAAGATCTTGTTGAAGGTGCACCAAAACCATTGAAAGAAGGAGTTTCTAAAGAAGAAGCTCAAAAAATTAAAGAATCGATCGAAGCTGCGGGTGGCGTAGTTAAGATTGCATAATTTGTTTTTGAATTATAAATTACGTATATTCTCAAACTAACACAGTTTGCTGGTCATCTTGTATTACCAGCAAACTTGTGTAATTATTGATTAAGAAAATAGCGTGCCTTGTATAAGGTAGTACATATAGATTTTAAAAAAGAGACGGGGAGGTTGCAGATGTTTTCACGAACCAATGTGGTTAATAGAAAATATATCGGAAAAAATATTCAAAACTTTATGGAGATTCCAGACCTTATTGGGATTCAGTTATCTTCATACGAAAATTTTTTGCAGAGAGATAAACTTGTAAATAAAGAACTTCTTGCTGATTATGGACTTGAATCGGTTTTTAAAAGTATCTTTCCCATTGAAAGCCCTAATGGCGATATGTTGCTTGAGTATGAGTATTATGAGCTCGACGAAGAAAATATTAAGTTTTCTGAATATGAATGCAAACTTAAAGGTCTTACGTATGCGGTGTCGCTAAAAGCTCGGGTAAATTTGATTTTTCAACAAACGGGCGAAATTCGTCAAAAAGATATATATATGAGTGATATTCCTCTGATGACTGATCGGGGAACTTTTATTATTAATGGAGCTGAGCGCGTTGTTGTCTCTCAAATTCATCGCTCTCCTGGTGTTATTTTTTGCCATGACAAAGATGTGTATTCGAGCCGTATTATTCCGTATCGTGGAAGCTGGCTTGAGTTTGAAATCGACCAAAAAAAAGAATTAGTGTATGCAAAAATCGATCGTAAAAAACGTATTTTGGGAACTCTTTTTTTACGTGCTTTAGGAATTGGAACGCGTGAAGAAATCATTAAAAGTTTTTATGAGACGGAAGTAATTACACTTTCCGATGATCGTAATTTTAAAGAGTCTTTGGTTGGAAAAATCCTTGCAAAGACTGTTTTTATTGCTGATTCAGAAATAGGTGAAGATAAAAAGCTTTTTAAGGCGGGAGAAAAGCTTCAACCTCATATGAT